>NZ_BAAAUV010000008.1:0-347363 GCF_039534125.1 Actinocorallia longicatena
AAACCGCCCCCATCCTCCGAGCAGCCCTCCTCCACTCCACCTCCCAGGCCCGCACCACCCTCTGGGGCCCACCCCCACCCCACCCATGACCGCCCCCGACAGACCACCCCGAACGAACCAGGTCCACCCCCTTTTGCCGCCCACCCCACCCCCCAAGTTGACCAACTCCCGTTAGACTCCCCCCGTACACGGGGCGGTAGCTCAGCCGGTAAGAGCAGCGGACTCATAATCCGTCGGTCGTGGGTTCGAGCCCCACCCGCCCTACAAGGCGAAACGCCCCTTGCGTGACCTTCCGCAGCGGGCGCTTGCTAACGGCTTTGCTGACAGAACGGCTTGAGAGCCTCAGCGAAGACGTCCGCGGCAGCCGCTTCAGCGGTCCGGATGACGTGCGCGTAGACCCGTAGGGCGATGGACGGATCCGAGTTGCCCGAGCCGCGCCGCCACCACATGCACGGCCACTCCAGCGAGCAGCAGCGTGGTCGCGTGGACATGACGGAGATCGTGAAGCCGAGCGTGGAGGAGCGGTTCGGCCGGCGTCGATCCGTCGGCCGGGTCGTCGTACCGTTTGGTCAGGTCACTGACGAGGCTGGTCACCGTGTCGGGATAGATGGGATCACCCCGGCTCGTAGCGAAGACGTGGCCGTGAGCTGCTAAGACAGATCGCATCAGGCCGTTATCCGGTGGGGAGCCGCTGCCCTCGAACGGCGAGCTGGCGGAGCGGTACGGCGTCGCGGGGATGACCGTGGGCAACGCGATCGGGGTTCTCAGGGAAGAAGGTCTGGTGAAGACCCGGCAGGGGACACCGGCCGTGGTCATCGCCACCCCGGAGACGAAAGAAGCCGGAGAAGCCCCGGCCCCCGAGCGGAGCGAGGAGTTCACACTCCTCACCGACCAGCTCAAGGACATCCGGGACCATCTCCGGCGGCTGAACTCCCGACTCGACGAGTTGGACGAGCGGACCAAGGACCTGTGATCAGGCGGTCGCGGCCGCTATCTCGATCGGACTGCTGTGCGGGTTGGCGAGGATCGTTCTTCGGTCCGCGAGCTGGAGAGCGTCCAGCGGCCCCTTCAGAACCTGCGGACTGACCCGCACCCGGTCACCCAGCTCCAGCCGCGTGAGGTAGGTGCGGCTGATACCGGCCCGCCCCGCGCAGTCGCCGACCGAGATGCCGGAACGGATGCGGATCTCTCGATAGGCGAACCCGTTGACCTCGACAGTCGTCGGGGTGACGCTCGCGCTCATGTTGCCCCTCGCTATGCCGGACGAGCGAGCCGGGCCGGGTCCTGGACCCGTTCGGCGATCTCGGCGGCCCGGTCGCTCAGCGCGTCGATCTCGGCCGTGATCTCTGTGAGTTCTTCGAGTAGAAGCTGACGCTCCTCGTCGGTCAGTCTGATCACCCTCTTGGTCGGTTGGTGGAGGCGCACGACGTTCCCGTCAGCCATCGAAGATCTCCCGCCCGTGCGTGCGGAGCCGCCGCCGTAGTTCACCGGCGGTCTGGCCGTAGAGCGAGCCCCAGCCCGTCCGGGTGGCGGTCCGCCGGCCGGAAGCCTCCTGCGCGATCAGCCAGCCGGGGAACTCCTCCTCCAGCTCCTGTTCGAGCCGCTGGCCGATGGTGTTGGCGTAGTTCTCGCTCATTGCGTGCCACCGCTCTCAGGTGCAGCCCGTTGACGTGCCCGGCGATCCTGCGGGCCGCGCCGGGGATGTCGGTCACCGGGTGCTGGTTGTCGCCCATCGACCAGGAGAAGTACCGGCGGTTGAAGCTCACGAAGACCCACACGAAGACGCCGGGCGCATCGGTCGAGACCGCGAGGCTTCCCACCTCCTTCCGAAGCTGGGACCGGACGGGTGAATTCGGTGAGCGCCCCGCGGAGTTCCGCGAGGAGTTCGAGATCAAGTTCGGTGGTTTCCATCTCGCCGCCTTCCAGGTGTTCGATCACACTCCTGAGGCTCGCGGGGAGACGCGTCGCACTGCACCACCGCCCGTGACGCATCCCGGACGTCTGGTCCTCATCTCGTCTCATCTGTGTCACACGCCGTGTTAGCGTCACCCTGACCGAAGGTTCCGATCATGACGACGCCCCCCGTACGGCTGAAGGTCCTGCTGCGAGAACGGCACTGGCAGACCTACCGCACCTTCACCGCCGAGTACGACAAGGCCGCCAAGCGCGTAGACGCCGGCCTCGTCGGAGCGGCCCCGAGCCGCGCCCAGCTCCATCGCTGGATGTCCGGCGAAGTGAAGAGCCTGCCCTACCCCGATCACTGCCGTGTGCTGGAGCAGATGTTCCCCGGCTGGAGCGTCCAGGAACTCTTCGAACCAGCGCCCGAAGAAACCGCCGCCCCCTTGCCCGCCCTCGTCCCGGCCCAGGCCGCCGCGCCCCCGCTAGACGGCGAAGAGGAGCCGTGGGGGAGCACCCTCAAGGGCAACATTGTCGAGCTGTCGATCCGCCTGGACATCGCCATCCAGCCCGATGGCTGGTCCCGCCTCACCTACCACCACGAGCTGCTCAACCTCAGCGATAAGCCGCTGACCCGGGTAGCGCGCGAACTGTGGTTCGAGAACACCAAGGGCCCGCTCACGATCACCCCCACCGCGGACTCGGAACGCCGCCTGATGATCCAGCGCGTCCACGACACCGCCAACCTGTCGAAATTCGCCTGCCAGATCTCCCCACCGCTCCAACCAGGGGAGTCCGCAGTAGTCGGCTTCACCTGTGAAGGCGGCCAGTTCGTCGAAGACCACTACTGGCGGCAAGCCATCTCCCGCCCGGTCCGCCACCTGGAGATCAGCGTCCGCCACCACGGAGCGGGCCGCCTGGTCCGCTGTACTGCTACCGAAGAGCACCCCGATGGCGCGGAGAACTCTGCCGACGACAGCCTCGTCTGGGATTACGAGGCCGACGACGTGGTCATGACCCTGACGCGTGAGCACCTCAGGCCCAGCCAGGCCGTGACCTTGCGATGGGATGTGCCGCATGAACCTGCGTGACGAGGCGGAGAAGACGATCCGTGCCTGGAACGCCTACGAGATCGCCCGAGGCGCAGATCCCGTCATCGACTTCGACTGCATCCCCACCACTGAGGAGACCGAGCCCGCTTCCGACCGGCTGACCGTCTACCGGCAGTTGCGCGAACTCCGCACCCGAGCGAGCGGCCCTCTTGCAGTCCGTCTGGACGCCGACATCGCCTATCTCGGCGCGGTCCTGGGCGAGCGGCTGCCGCTCGCCGACTACGTCCGCGCCACCCAGGGATGCGACACCGCAGGCTGGCCGGACGACTACGTGACCGCCCGCGGAGCCGAGGCCCGCACCGCACTGAACGCGCTGGGCATCGGATGGGGCCCGACCACCGGCGACGATCTGACGGAAGCGGAGGAGCCGATCCCCGCGGAGACGGCCGCAGAAGCGATCCGCCAAGCCGCCGACCTCTACGAACCAGCAGTCCGCAAGCTCACCGGCGCAGACGCTCCCTACACACTGACAATCGAGACGGCCGAGGTCGACGCGTACTGGGCGTTCTGGCTGGACGGAGCAGGTGACCAGGTCCGCCTACGCCTGAACCTGCCCAACGCCCGCTTCACGAAGGTCAGCGCCCGCCAGTTCGCCCTTCACGAGGTTCTGGGACACGGCCTGCAAAGCGTTAGCATCAGCGCCCATGCCACCGACGACGTCGCTTGGCCCCGCCTCCTGGCGGTCCACGCCCCGTACCAGGTGATGCTCGAAGGCCTGGCCCAGGCGATACCGCTGTTCGTCGCCCAGGACGACCCGATCCTGACCGCCCGCGTCCGCCTGGACCACTACGCTCAACTCGTCCGAGCCGAACTCCACCAGACCATCAACGACGGCGCCAACCCGGCTGACTGCGCCGACCACGCCCGCACCCGCATCCCATGGTGGACGGACAAGGTCATCGCTGATCAGCTCACGGATCGCAGCACGGATCCGTCTCTACGGTCCTATCTGTGGGCTTACCCGGCAGGTATCGACTGGTTCGCAGCCCTCGCCGATGCCGACGCTAAGGTGATCGCGGAGGTGTTCCATGCCGCATACCGAGCCCCACTCACCCCGCCAGACCTCGCAGCCCTCTGGCCAGAAGGACCGGCTATCGGCGGCCCCTGACACCCTTTTCGTCTACGGAAGCCTCCAGTTCCCTGAAGTTCTGTTCGCTCTCATCGACCGAGTCCCCGCCCACACCCCGGCCCAAGCCGCCGGCTGGCGCGTCGCAGAACTCCCCGGCCGCGTCTACCCAGGCCTTGTCTCCGGCCCAACGACAGCCCCTGGCTACCTCCTGACCGGCCTAACCGCCGAGGAGTGGCGCGTCTTGGACGCTTTCGAGGACCCGGTCTACGACCTCCGCCGCCTGGACCTCGTCGATGGCCGTCACGGCTGGTCCTACACCTGCAACTTCGGCGCTGAAGTCCTGGAGACCAACTGGTCTGCAGAGACCTTCGCCCGAGACCACCTCCCGGCCTACATCGAACGCTGCACCGCCTGGCGCCACCGTCACGAAGCCAAGAATCAGGCCAGCTAACCGACCGCTGGTCAGATTCACGCATCCCTGCTGGTGGGCCTAGGTTTCATGGGACAGCCACATCCCCGGATGAGAAGTTTCTCTACGGTTTCAAGGCGGCCCGCTCCGCGGCCCGCGCCGGTTCGGCCGGACCGGGCTGCGGCCTGTCCCGTCCGGTCCCGGCCCGCCCGCTCCGGCCAGCCGACGTCGAACGAGCCTTGACCACTTGGTTCCTGAACTCTCGGGACTCGCGAGGTCCCATGGCAATAGGCTTGAGGCCAACCCGCCTGTTGGCATCGGATGCCGCCTGACCTAGTGTGGGTGTGGGATTGTGCCAGGTCACTCAGGGAGCGTGGTCCAACTGACTTACGGATCCGAAAACCAGGCTTGGGCGGATCTTCCTCCTATGGTCCATCCAGGTGCTCATTATCGGTATGCCCCGATAACTCAAGCGATTATTGAGATCAAATGCGCAGTACCTCCAGAAACGGATCTCGAGACGCTTCGGTCAATCATTGACTCTGGAGAATTTCCAAACGCCGAAAAAGTCACAGAGATGCACGTTGAATTGGGGTCAGACGAGAACAGTTCTGACGTCACCGGTCGTCAGATTGGCTTTCTGATGCGCAGCAGAGACGAGAGTGAAGTAATCTCGTCGCGTATAAATGGATTTTCCTATACTGCATTCGCGCCATATTCCGACTGGGAACAATTTTCGGGAAAGGCTTGGGGTTTCTGGGAGGCGTATCGGCGGATCGCTAAGCCGGTCAGGGCGACCAGGCTAGGTGTTCGCTTTGTCAATCAGATTGATATCCCGAAAAGTCACATCGAAATCAAAGACTATATGCGGACAGCGGTTGATGTATCTCCGTATCTGCCACAGCTGGTGGCGGGGTATTTTATGCAGATCACCGTTCCGCTCGAGAAGTTCGGTTCTGCAACGACAATCACTTCCACAGTGCTCCCGCCGTCCGCGGATAACCAGACTTCCCTCATACTTGACATAGACGCATTCCAGTTTGTCGACATAGAAATCACTGACTCCGTAGCAGCGGACGAGATTCGGTCGCGCCTAAATACCCTTAGGGATGTGAAAAATTACACCTTTGAGGCATGTATAACAGACGCAACGAGGGGATTGATCAGCTGATGCCGGTTATGCTGGAGTTGCCTACTGCTGCACGTCATGCCAGAGCCAAGTCGTACGATCCTGAACGTGCTAGCCTCGCATCGAGGTTGTTGCTGGGGGCGCTCAGCGGTGGCGACACTGCTGCCTATCATCGCCAGTCTCCTAGGCGACTACCGCCTTCTATGCTGCAACCTGTTACTTTTCACGGCGAAGATGACGATCGAGCCACCCGTGTAAAGCTTAAGGCTGTGGATGAATCTGAAGATATGTGGTAACGGTGTAAGGCGAAACCATTGCGCAGTCATTTTCCTTGGCTCTGCCAGGGTGACATATTCCGTGAGGCTCCGATAGTCGACGTCACCTATGATGGTACGTCGCAGATGGGTGCCAGTATCCTCTCTGGGCCCGCAGTTCTACTGACCCATGACTGCGCGATGGACAAGCCCAATAAAGATGGCAGCCCGCGGGTCGATCTCCTTCAATTCGCTCGCCTTCGATCTATGGGTTCATTGCCCGAAGATAAGCGCAGCACGCTTCGGGGGATGCGTCAAAAGCTCCAGCCATTTGAGGCACTTTTCGTCGGAGAGGTAGCGGACCTCGGCGAGAGCTTCATTCTTCTTAGTGATCCTTATTTTTTGCCAGCCAGCTATTTTGGGCTAGAGTTTATTAACTATAAGGACCATCCAGAGGCGGATCCGGAAATTGCCGACTACGTGACCCCAGTTCTCCGGGATAGTCGGGTTGAGTGTCTCGACGAGGGGCAGATTAGTCTACTCCGGCAAAAGATGGCTGCTTTTTGGGCGCGAGTCCAGGCGGACAAGTAGGGTTTTCTCGTCTCCTGCTAGCCGGGCACTCATTCGCGCGAATGCGCTGGCAGAAGACTGGCGGTACCCCGCGACTGCCCTACGATCGCCAGCTTGGCTAAGGTCTTTGCGGGTTGGGCGATCGACTGCCGCGCCGCTTCCGGTCCTCGGGGCCTCGCGGCCCCTGCGGTCCGGGTCGGCTTGCCACCGGGCAAGCGGGTTCTCGATGAACGACGCGTGCTAACGCGGTGCTAACAACGGCTCTGGACATTATGGACGGCTGGGAGATCGGGCGCTGCTGCGAAAGGTTTCTGAGCTGGTGCGTGTAGGGGATCTGGACGGGCGTGATCTCGCTTGCGAACAGTTGCTCTGTTCACCTGTGGTCGGTTGATCGAGTCTGAAGCGGGGGCTTCGCAGCCCCCAGCCCCCCGCGGGCCTGGACACTCGTCCGCGCGAATCCGTCTGTCACACCGTCTCGCCGTTCGCGCCGACGAGCGCCCCGGAGCGATGCGGGCAGCTCTCCCGCTCAGGACTGGAGACCAGGTAGAGGGCTTGATCGCGTGCCATTAGCGTGCCATTAGGCAGGGTGAACAGGGGTCAACGAGAGTCATTTGCGGATAGGTTCGGCCGCAGGTCAGGGTCTCTCGCGGGGGTGGGCCAGGCTGGTTCCCAAGCTGACCACGTCAGCTTCCTTCCTCTTCGGTCAGTCCCAACGACAGGCCTCAGTGACGGTGGTCCTTCGTGTTCTCACGACTTGTCCTGAGAGTCAATGTAGTCGGCGGGGATCTGCCCGTCGTACAGCTTCGCCCTGACCCGCTGGCCTAGCAAGGTAGGACGCATCGGCCCGAGCCGAGAAACCCGGTCGAACTCGACCCGCCGTAGCCGGCGCTTCTGCGTGTGCATCGTGGCTGAGGCGGCGGCTAAGCCCGCCATCGGCACCGCTTCAAGACTTAACCGGGTCCGGCGCAGCTTCCGCGAGTGCTTGCGCCCCTGAGCCACGTTCGCCCAGGTGTGGACCCACACCGCGCGGATCGGAGCCCGACACAGAACCAGTAGGAGCGCGGCGCGTACTTGTGCCAGGCCATGCGGAGACTCGTTATGACAACGGCTCTGTGCAGTGCTGGACTGCCCTGGAGTTTGCGCTTTCAGGGGCCACCTGAGCTGCGCCGGAGGGTAGAGATCGACCGGGCTAGACTGGCTAAGGTAACTTGTAATTCGCGTACAAATATTCAGCTCTCTGTCACTTAAGGACCGATCGGCGTCGAGTTTCCAACCGATGCAAGCGCCTTCAAGCTGGACGCAATTGCACTTTCGAGACCTTTAGTTCGCTGGCGAAGCCATATTATCTCAAGGACGCCAATCAAGCTAACCGTACAAAGGGTTCCAGCGAGAACATCACTGTTATGCAAGGAAAGAATTACCCCTGAAATTAGAAAACAAAGACTTACAGCCACTACCGCACAGAGTAGCAATATACCCTGGCGATACGCTCGGCGTGCTGACGCCTCAGCACTCTCTATCTGGTGAAGCTTGATCTCATGTTCACGTCGCAGTTGCGGCTCTAGAGATTTGAGGGCAAGCCGAAGATGCTCTGGCGGAAGGTTGGCCCACTCGACTGCTATTTCAAGAGCTGAGAGCGGACTCTTGGTCGTCGGCGCTTCCTCCTTACTCATCACTCTTTGTCTTCCTAGGAAAATGTGAGCCATTTCCGTGCTCACCCGGAGGCGGTCCGAGGCGCAGGAAAAGTTGTTCGAGTCCTTTCGATAGTGCTACTGCCGCACGTTCCTCAGGGCGATCTCTTGAAAGACCGATAGTACT
The DNA here is from genome assembly GCF_039534125.1 of Actinocorallia longicatena. Taxonomy (NCBI): domain Bacteria; kingdom Bacillati; phylum Actinomycetota; class Actinomycetes; order Streptosporangiales; family Thermomonosporaceae; genus Actinocorallia; species Actinocorallia longicatena. Next base: position 8,258 of record NZ_BAAAUV010000008.1, read on the forward strand.
AATCAAGCCAACAGCTATTGCAATAGCCGACGGCGATCCCCCTACTGCAACTAGCTTTCCTCCAGCCTCACCTGGAATGCCAGCAATGTATTCCTTGACTGCGGATGCAAGCGCCTGCCCGGAGGTCGTCCACTTTTTTTCAAATACATAAATGCCTAGCAGTATTGAAATTGCCCCTGTGAGTGAAGTTGCAGCAAAGAAGGTAGCGGCGAACCCAGATGAGAATTCCAAGCCCGACCCAATAGCCACAGTAAACACTATGGTAGGAATCATGGAAGCGAGCATAAAAGCCATCAACAGGGTAAGGGTGACGTCTGCCGTTTGCTTGACCGGATTAAAGATCTTCCGATTCAGCCACTCCAGAAGATTTTGCATAAACCCATTTTTGCCGCAACCCAAGATCGTTATCCATGGATTCGCCAGCCTGGCCAAATTGTTACCGTCGATCTCGCTGCACCGAGAGCCGATTCATTGTGTAGTCATATCAATACTGAAAGTAAGCATCGTGTGATGGCGTGGCTTTACCGAGCCGTCAACTTAACGATCAGCATGACGATCATCACGTCGGGGTTACGGCTGGCGGATGGCTGCGTGCGATAGCTGCCTTGTCGGTCCTCGGGGCCTGGCGACCCCTGCGAGTGCCCGTTGTGTACCCGATCGGAGAGTCAAACGCGGTCAGCCAAGGGCACTGGCGGTCAAGCGATCAGCAAAGCCGCAGGCCAGGGAGTTGCCAGACCAGCGGCCAAGATCGAGTCCGCCGTTTCAAGGCGATGCATTGTCAGGCAGGCGGCTGCCTGACGAACTGCCTGGCAGTGCCCACGCATGGCGGCGCACAGTCGTGGACGTTCGCGGACGGGTTGAGCTGGACGGATGGCGCGGTATCAGAGGTGATGATCGCCTGAAAAGCGATATACTGGGGGATTTGCCGATCAAGTGTGAGTCGGGGCTTGTAGCTTCCGCAGACCGCGGCGCTCACCCAGGTGCAGCCGGGTGTCACTGATTCTTGCTGTTCGTATGGGCGAGTGCCCGGAGCGAGCGTGTTGCCTCGCGACCACAGCGGACGGTCTTGCTAACGCGGGTGCTAACAACACCATCGGACGGGCATGGACAGCGGCGGACGGTCAAGAGGCGTCCGGGCAGCTCAGCAGTCAGGCTTGGACGGGTGTGGATGGGGTTCGCTTGACTCATAATCCGTCGGTCGTGGGTTCGAGCCCCACCCGCCCTACCAAAGCGCCCCTGACCTGGAAAAACGTCCTCTCTCTGGTGTCGGTGCGACCGCACCCCGAGGCCATATGACGTACGGACTGGCTGACTGGTTCTGGTCATACTCCTCGGCCAAGAGGACGCCATGGCAGGTAGGACGATCTTCCGCGCGGAGGCTCGGAGAATCCGCGCCCAGGTCTCGGCACCCGCCTCGCGAGGGTTGATGATCGCTCAATACGAGCAGCATCCGAAGACCTCGACGAACCGCAACGGCCGCCTGTGACCCCGGCCGCTTCAACACCTTCCTGCGCCGGTACCACGACGCCCACGGCCAGAACGGCACCTCATCACGAGGTACGAGAAGGACCGGCTCCTGGACTGGACGGTCAAGGGCAGGATCCGTCCTCGGATCAGGCACCTGTACGGTTATCGCCTCGAGCCCGTCGAGGACGGCACCGGGTCGTCTCGTACCACGACTGGAGCGAGATCGACCCGGCCTGCCGGGACTTGGAGATCTTCCCGGCCATCTCCAAGACCGCGCCGCCCTTGGCGTTCTCGGCCGGATGCTCGCCTTCTGACCGTCCCGGCGGTGGTCAGGAGGGCGGGGTCGGCGTGAGCGTCCCGTGAAGGACACTTCGTCCCGGGGTTCCCGCGGCCCGGACCTTCGCGGGGAGTTCCGGGGAGTCGGCCGGGAGGACGCGAGGGTCGGCCAGCCGGTACCGGTCGCCTCGGTGCACGACGTTCGCTGTCCGCGCGGCCTGGATGTTGCGGACCCAGTCCGACTCGGTGCCGTAGTTGAGCATCACGACGAGTTCGCCGTCCTGGACGAACGCCATCACCGGGGTCCGGTAGGTCCGGCCGGATTTGCGGCCGGTGTGCAGGATGAGCGCGTAGTAGGGCAGGTAGGGAGCCCACAGGCGCTGGATCGGATTGCCGATGTGCTTGTTGAGACGCGCGATGGCGCGCATTCCGCCCGGTCCGAGGAGCGAGACCATCCGCGCGGCTGCCCGGGCCACCAGGAGGGCGATGTGCTGCGTCACGTCACGCTCCGGTCCTGGTGATCCGGCGCCAGAGGGGCGGGACGGCGCATTGGCGGCGGAGCTCGGTGCGGCGTGGGAGGCGGCGCACCGCGCGCCAGGCGCGGAAGGGCAGGTGCTCCGGTGACGGCGACGTCCGGCTCGATGATCTGGCGGAGCGACGCCTTGTTGAGACGCTCGATGCGCAACGTGCTCGACGGGGCGGTCATGACGTTCCTCCCGATGTTGGCGGTCGAGGCCAAACTATAGGATTTAAGTGATTCACTCAATCTCTTAATATTGGTTACGATGTGAGGGTGGCCACAGCGATGAGGAAGGGCGAGCGCACCCGTCAGGCGTTGCTCGACGCTGCCGTGGCCAGGTTCGGCAGGGACGGCTACCAGCGGACCTCGATCGCCGACATCAACAGGGACGCCGGTCTGAGCGGCACCGCCGCCTATGCCTACTTCGCCAACAAGGAGGAGCTGTTCCTCGCCGCGGTCGACGCGGATGCCACCCCCGTGATCGAGGCTGGCCTCGCCGCTCTCACCGGTGACATCACCCTGGACAACTGGCGCGGCGCATTGATCATCGGTCTGCTGGACGGGCTCGAACGGCACCCGCTGGCCCGCCGGATCGTCGCCGGCCTCGAGCCGGAGTTCACGGTGCGGTTGCTGATGATCCCGGCCCTGGACGAGCTCCGGGCCGAGCACGCGCGACGGATCAGGACGCTCCAGGCCACCGGTCAGGTGCGCTTCGACATCGACCCGGACCAGATCTCCCGAGGCATGGTCCCCATCGTGATGTCGCTGCTCATGGCGCTCCTCCAGACCCGCTCGACCCCCGCGGCCTTCCTCGGCCCCGACGTCGCCGCCGTCTTCGACGCGATCCTCCTGCCCCCGGCACGATGACCGGAGACGGTCCGGGCAGGGCCGTTCAGGACAAGGGGCAAGTGGGTCTCATGAAGCTGAGCCGCATCGATAGGGCTGGGACGATCTCCGCTGCGGACGCGGCCGGGGAGGTGAGGAGAAAGGGGTCGTAGACGGTGACGGTGTTGCGATGCCGGAGCATCGCCGCCGCCCGTCCCTCCCGCGGGACGTCGCGGGGCCTACCAGACGGAACCCTGGTCGACGAGAACTCCGGCGCCGAAGAACAGGCCTACGCCCGAGAGGAAGACGAGCACGCTGAGAATGCCGTCTCGCTCCGGTGCCGCTCCCCAGACGGCCAGGCGGGCGGAGGCCACGTAGGTGACCCCGGCTCCGATGGTCAGTGGGTCCTTCGCCGAGACGCCCAAAGTGAGGAAGATCAGCCCGACGAGGATGGTCAGACCGTGGCCGAACCTGTATCGAGGCTCCAGCGCCCGCTGGTCGGCCCACCACCCGGTAGTGAAAAACGCCATGATCTAGATCATTTCGCTAAGGCCTGGTTCTCGCAACACCGACCTAACAGCGGCGGCGGTGGCCGCCGTGACCGCCGTGCCGTGGTCGGTCAGAGGTGCCCGGCGGGGGTGAGGCCGGTGACGGTGCGGGCGAGGGCGCGGATGAGGTCGTTCTCGGTTTCGGTGCGCCAGACGAGAGCGTAGGTGAGGGGGGCCATGTCGGGTAGCGGGAGGAACCGGATGTGCCGCATCGACCAGTAGTGCGTGACGTGGGCGGGGAAGGGGTGGATGATCTCGCCGGTGCCGATGAGGTGGAGGATCTCGTCGGTGTGGGTGACGGGTTGGACGCGGTCGAGGGTGTGCCCGCGGGGGGTGCGGAAGGGGAGGTAGCCGTCTTCCCATGCCTCGGGCTTGCCGGCGGGCACACGGATGTGGGCGTAGTCGGCCAGGGCCTCGACGGGGGCCGAGGTGAGCCCGGCCAGGTCGTGGGTGGCGGAGACGGCGAGGACGCGGGGGTCGGTGAACAGCGTCGGGCCGACGGTGAGGTCGGGCTCTTCGACCGGCAGCCAGGTGATGAGGATGTCGATGGCTCCGGAGCGGAGTGCGCCGAAGGGGTCGGCGAACGAGGTGTGCCGCAGGAGGAGTTCGTACTGGGGGTGCCGTGTCCGGAAGGCTTCCCAGAGGGGGTTCAGGCCGGGGCCGTTGAACGGCATCATGCCGACGGTGAGGCGGGCGGCGATGCCTCGTGCTGATCGCCGGGCCCGTTCCAGGGTGTCGCGCAGGGTCGCGTAGACGGGCATGAGGTCGTTCTCGAGGGCGACGCCCAGGGGTGTGAGCCTGACCCGACGGCGGTTGGACCGGTCGAACAGCGGGCCGCCGATCCGGCGTTCCTGTTGCGCTATGGCCTGGCTGACCCGTGCCTGGGAGAGATGGAGGCGGGCCGCGGTCCGTCCGAAGTGCAGTTCTTCGGCGAGGGTCAGGAAGATCTCGATGTCGCGGAGTTCCACTCCGTCCCCTCCACCATAAGCGTGAGTGATCGGATCATGTGATGACGCGGCGTTGATGATCCGCTGGTCGTGTCGGAGGCTTGGATCATGACGCGAGCACAGATGACGGATCCGGCCTTCGTCCTTCCCGGCACCATGCCGGGCATCGACGTGGCCGCCTGGGGGGAGTCCCCTTGCTTCACCGGGTCCGGACGAGCCGCGCCTGAGCTCGCCGAGGCGCTGACCAGCATCGCGGACCGGACCGGTGACGCCGTCCGCGACGACCTGCGGGACCCGGCCACCGACCTCCTCCAGAGCCGAGCCGAGAAGTCGTGAGCGACGAGCTCGACATGACCGCCATGTACGCGACGCACGATGCTCTGCGCCGTGAATGCGAGCTGCTGGCCAGGGCGACCTCCCGTAGTGGCACCGATCCCGTTGGCCTCCTGCGCACCGCGCTCGGCTGGGGACTGCTCAAGGCGGTCCTGCGCGTTCATCACAGGAGCGAGGACGACGCCCTGTGGCCGGTGCTGCGGCAGAACCTGGCCGGACGGCCGGACGACCTGGCGCTGCTGGAGGCGATGGAGGCCGAACACGCCGTCATCGACCACGTCATCGACGCGATCGACACGGTGCTGGCCGCACCGCATGCCGGGTCGGATCTGCTCGGTGATCTCACCGATTCCCTGGTCACCGGCCTGACCGGGCACCTCAGGCGCGAGGAGGAACAAGCCCTTCCGCTGATCGGGGAGGCCGTCACCGCGGCGCAATGGGCTCGCTTCGTGCGGATCCACGCCCAGCGGCTGGTCCCGGCGACGCCGACCCGATCCACCGAACTCGAGCGCCACGCCTACCTGCACCGATGGCGAACCGCCGGCGCGGCGCTCGATTCCTGACCGGCGGCATCGGTCAGGTTTGAAGAAGCGCGATTCGGACCGTCGCGCCACCGTTGGAACACACGCATCGGGGGCCTTCGTCCGGGGTCTGCCGGAACATCCGGCCGGACGCACGACCGCCCCCGCACCGCATGACCATCTGGGAGATGAGAGATGAAGGCACACGTCAGTTCGATTCTGCTGGGCGTCCGGGACATGGAGGCGGCCAAGCGGTTCTACGTCGAGGGGCTGGGCTGGAAGGTCCAGAACGACTTCGGCATCTCGGTGTTCTTCGCCTCCGACGGCGCCTCGCCCGTCGGTTTCTACAGCCGTGAGGGCCTGGCCGCGCAGGTCGGCGCCGACGCGGAGGGCTCTGGTTTCAGCGGGCTGGTCCTGACCTACGTCGTGCGCAGCGAGGCGCGCGTGGATGAGGTCATGGCGGAGGCCGAGAAGGCAGGCGCCACGATCCTCAAGCCCGCGGGCGCCCTGCCGTGGGGCGGCTACGGCGGCACGTTCGCCGACCCGGACGGCTACATCTGGAGCCTCGGCCACAGCGACCAGGGCGCCGACCAGCCCTACGCCGAATAGGCCCCGCCGCCCCCGCGGGGCGGCCGCCGAAAGCAAGACCCGGGCGGCGGCGCGACCGCCGTCCGGGACGTCACCCTGCGTGAAACCACCGTTCAAGGAGAAGAAGTGACAAAGCGACTCATGACCGGTCTGTACTGGTTCCTTGCCTTCGAATTCGCGCTGGGCGCGGTGACCAAGTGGTGGCCCGGCGACACCTTCGCCAGCACCGCGTACTCGGTGAAGTTCGCCGAATGGGGCTACCCGTCCTGGATGCGTTTCGTGGTCGGCGGCCTGGAGGGCATGGCCGCGATCCTGCTGATCATCCCCGACCGGCGAACCCGTTTCCTGGGCGCCGCCTCGCTGATGTTCGTGCTCACCGGAGCGGTCACCACCCACATCGTCAACCACGACCCGGCCGTCGAGAGCTGGGCCGCGCCGACCCACCTGGTCATCATGGGAATCCTCGCGCTGGCCAACTGGCCCGCCGACTGGCGCGACCTCCTGCCGGCTTCCGCCCGCCGCGAACCGATCGCCCTGCTCGTCGAGCGGCAGACGGCCTGAGCACCGTGACCCGGCGGCCACCGCCGGGTCACGGCGACCGGACCTCCCCTTCACCAGCGCGTCCAGGACGCCCTGCGTCGCCTCGACGAAGACGTCGACGCCTGGGCGGCCACCGCCGACACGACGGGAACGCCGACGTATTCGCGATCAAAACCGCATCCGTCGTCCTCCTGATCGCCTGTCGGAAGAAGCTCCAGGCCTGCTCGGGTGCGGCGCCCGAGCAAGTCCACAGGGTCAGCACGGCGCCGTTGGTGCCGGAGGCGTTGCCGGACGGCGTCAGGCAATTGCCGCTGGCGATGCGCTTGATGTGGCCGACGCTGCTGGGGTTCCTGCTGTCGCCCGTGAACTCCCACTGCTGCAGCGAACTGCCGATGCCGGAGCGACGGTACAGCAGAAGGCGGCTGAATCCGCCATGGTCACGGCCCGACCGGACAACCGCCTGCGCATGATCATGTCCTTGGTTCGTCTGGAGGTCGGCTGGAAGACGCTGCCGACACCAATGAATCTTGCCATTGACAAGATTCACGATACGGCGATCTCGGTCGATTGTCTAACGGTGGTTTTCGAGAAGGCCCGTTAGATGGGGTTGGCCGGCACGCGCCGGGGTGGACCGGAACCGCTCAGGGCCGCGGGTCAGCCATGGGCCGTTACGGTCGCGTCGGCGAGACGAAGGCTGCCCGCCCGGGCCGTCATCACCGCCGCGACCCCGGTGACCAGTCCGAAGGCGACCGGCAGCGACGTCGCCGCGGCGAGCCCGCCGATCGCCGCGGGCGCCACCAGCAGGCAGGTGTAGATGATCGTGCCGAGGCCGGCCACCCCGACGGCGGGATCGGTCGAGGTCCGGCCACTGGCCGCGAACGCCAGTGGCGCGATCACCGCGACCCCGAGGCCGATCAGCGCGAATCCGGCGACCGCAGGCCCGCTCGTCCGGCCGAGGGTCACCAGCAGGCCGCCCGTGACTGCCGCGAAACCGGCCGCGCGCACCGTCCGGACCACGCCCAGCCGGGCCACGACCCGGTCTCCCGTGAGCCGTCCCGAGGCCATGGCCAGCGCGAACGCCGTGTAAGCCGCCGCTGCGACCCCGCCCCCGGAGTGAGACACCTCACGCAGGTACACCCCGCACCAATTGGCTGCGGCGCCCTCGGCGAACACCGCGCAGAAGCTCACGGCGCCGATCCCGAGCACGGCCCGGGACGGCAGGGCGAACCTCCGGGGCGCGGCAGCGGCGCGTCCGATGGGCAGAGAGCCGGAGACCGCGACGGCGAACGCGGTCAGCGCCACCGCCACGACAGCCAGATACACGCGGGCGTCGACCCCTGTCTGCGCCACCACCGTGCCGATCCCCGCGCCCACCAGCCCGCCGACGCTCCACATTCCGTGCAGCCCCGACATGATCGGCCGGCCCAGGGCCTCCTCGACCTCGACCCCCTGAGCGTTCATGACCACATCCCCGGACCCGGTCAGCGCCCCGTGCGCCAGCAGCAGGAATCCGAGCTGGACCGGGCCGGTCGCGAACGCCATCGCGGCCAGGAGACCGCAGAACCCCGCCACGGACAGCCGGGTCATCGCCCGGCCGCCGATCCGGTGCGCCAGCCTGCCCGACAGCGGCATCGCGACCAGCGCACCGATCGGCGCGGCCAGCAGCACCAGTCCCAGGGTGCCGGCCGAAAGCCCGGCGTTCGCCTTGAACCAGGGAATCCGGGTGGCGAACGTGCCGGCCTCCACCCCGTGCACGGCGAAGACCGCCGCTACCGCCCAACGTGCCCGCACAGCATCCATGAGCCGAACCTAGATCATGTTTTGTCTTGTTTTAAGACTTGAATATGCCTCCTGGATGTGATCTTGGGGCACGCATGAGGGCGACGCGTGCCCGCCGGGAGCCGAGTGCCCGCAGGACGTCGCGGACGACTCCGTCGCCGACCCGCGCCGCCGTGTGACCCGTGGGTGAAGACGATCGCATCGACGCCGTCGGCGGCCTCGGCGAGCGTCTCGGCCGAGGCCAGGTCACCGACGACGAGGTCGGCCTCGCCGGGGAGGCCGGTAGCGGAGCTCTGCTCGTGGACGAGCGCTCGCGTGCGCCGAGCCCGGTCGAGCATCCCGTGATGAGCCAGGTGGGCTCGTCCGGCCTCCCTTCCGGTCAGAGCTGTCCGCGGGTGCTCCGCGCCCCCTGCCGGAGACGACCGAGCCCTACGTCTTCGACGGGACGTTCCGGCCCGTTCAGCCTGTGGACGGCCATGGACCGGAGGCGCGAAGGTCCCGAAGAAGGTGGTCGAGGAGGAGCTCCTCTTCGACCCGGAGGGCCCGGGCCTCCATCGCCGAGCTGAGCTCGGCGGACCAGGGGGTGGGCAGCGGGCGTCCGGTGAGCGCGCTGCCATCAGGGGCCGCCAGGTAGTCGGCCGAAGAGTAGCGCCAGGGGATGAAGCCGACTCGCTGGTGGAGGGCGGTGGCGATGGCGACACCGCCCCAGTCGAAATCGCCGTGGTAGAGGAAGGCGGCACCCCCTTCGCGCAGGAGAGAGAGCAGCCGCCAGACCGCCGCTGACGGGTGACCGCCGACGCAGACCAGAGGAGGGCAGGCGGGCCCGAGGTCGTCGGCGGCCGCCGCGATGACGACCGGGTTCTCGCACAGGTGGACACGCTCGGCGACGAGGGGAGCCGCATGGCGTCGGAGCTGACGGAGGGTCAGGATCGCGGGCTCTCCCGCACCGCGGTGGGCCGCCAGGACGGCGCCGAGCGGTGAGGAGGGATCGGCCGCCAGCCCGAGAGTGAGAACGGCCGAGGACAGTTCGTCCAGGTGGACGCCGACCGCGGCCCAGACGGCCCGGCGAGACTCGGCCGACGATTCGCTCCGGAACGGCCGTCCCGTCAGCGCACGTGCCGCGGAGAGGACGAGGGCGCTCAGCGGACGCCCGTCGTCGAGGGCATGGGCGTCGAGGCAGGTCTCCGCGGCGAGGCGGCCCAGCGGGATCGACCGGGCGGGCAGGCGATCGAGGACGGCCACGAACGAGGCCAGGAGGGCGGCCGCCTCGGCGGGGCCGGGAGCGAGACGCCGGATCATTCCGGTGGCGTCGAGCCACGATCGCCACTCCGCGAGCTCGGGACGGCCGGTGACGGCCGTGTCCAGGGGGGAGAGGGCCTGGCGCCAGGCCCTCTCCGCGCGCAGCCGTTCCACGGAGAGCGACGCGACCGGACCGTTGAGGGCGGTGACGGCGGCGGCCAGCCCACCGTGGCCGGCGGAGCGGAGCAGGGCGTCGACGGACGCGAGGTTCACGGTCAGGGACGTTCCGGTAGGGGGTCTGCGGCCGAGGAGCACGGCCACGGCTCGGCGTTGCCCGGCGGTCGGGTCGCCGAGGCTGACGCTCCCGGTGAGCGGGACGTTCCGGGCGATCCGCTGCCGGACGCGGTCGACCAGCCATGACAGGTCTTCGGCGCCGATGAGCCTGCGCAGCCGCTCCTCATCGGGCGATGTGTCGCTCAAGAGAAGAGAGCCTCTTCGGCGGGCGGGATCTTCGTCTCCGCGGGAGGTGATACGCCGGGGCGGGGCGTCCGTGTTCGTTCCCGGCCGTCCCAGCGCCATGGGGTGACGAGGACCGCGTCGATGCCGTCGCGGCGGGAGAGCTGGCAGATGGCGAGGCCCGGCACCTGTGGGTAGCAGCCCCACTCCCGTTCGCTGGTCATGACCACGTCCATGTCGAAGGTGGCGAGCAGCCCGAGGCACTTGGCACGGGAATCGTCGTCGACGCCGGCGAACGCCTCGTCGAGGGCGACCAGCCGAGGGGCATGGGGATTCGTCGCCGACTTGTAGTAGGCCGAGGCCGCGGCGAACAACGGGATGGAGGCCGCGAGCACGCGCTCGCCCCCGGAGGCAGGACCCGTCGCGGGACGCCAGTGGCCATCCTGCCGGCGCTGGATGACGAACTCGTGCCAGCGCCGGTAGTCCAGGGCCCGGGTGAGCTGGTCGGTCCACCCGGCCGACGGGTTCTCGGCGTGTTCCCGCGCGATCTGTTCCTGAAGGAATCGTCCTACGGCGGCCCGGCTGCCCTCGTCCCACGCGTCGATGGTCTGGCGGAGCTTGGCCCGGATCGCCTCCAGCCCCTCGGGGGCCTTCTTCGCGGGCCGCCAGAGGAGGCGGAGCGTCATGCCGGTGGAGGTCGGGCGAGCCGTGAGTTCGCCGTTCATCGCCGCGACCTCCTCCTCGCCAGTGATGATCAGCTCATGGAGTGCTCCGGCGACCTCACTGAGGAGATGGTTCTCCAGGATCTCTCGCTCCTGTGCCGACAGCAGCCGGGCCCGCTGCCCGGTCTCTTCGGTGAGAGCGGCGGCGAGTTCGGGGATGTCGCGGGTCCGGCCCTGAAAGACCACATCGACCAGCATGATCCCGTCCCGGAGGACCATGCCGACGGAGTGGCCGTGCCGCGACATGGCGTCGGAGAGGAGCTTGTGCTCCTCAGCGACCCGCCGCTGGCTGTTGTTCCAGGGACCGTCGGTGTCGTCCGTCCCGTCCAGCTCCGTGTTGGTGGAGCGGGCCAGCTGCACGGCCGCTGTGGGGGTCCAGGGCCCGGCCGGGTCGGGAAGCTCGGCTTCGGGCAGGGCGAGGGACAGGACGCCCGTCCCCGCGAAGGACCGGAACTCCTCGACGGCGCGATCACGGACCTCGACCGCCTGCCGGATCTCCTGCTGGAGGGAACTCCTGCGGCCCTCGGCCTGGCCCCGGGCCAGCAGCGCACCCTGCTGGAGGGTGCGGGTCTCCATCTCGGCGGCACCTCGCCGGACCAGTGTCTGCTCCACATCGCGGAGCTGCCGGAACAACTCCTCCACTCCGGCTCCGGCGGTCTCGACGAGGGCCCGGTAGGTCTCCTCGGCGACGGCGGCCGCGGCGTGCGCCTCCTCGGCAGCCGCCTTACCCTGGTCGGCCCGTTCACGGATGACGGCCAGTTCGGCGGCGGACTCGGCGACCGCGGTACGGGCGGTGGAGGAGGCGGCGATGGCCGGCCAGAGGCCCGCGAGGGCCACCTGGTAGTCCGACAGGGCGGCTTTGACCTCGGGCAGAGCCACCGGTTCGGTGGGCAGGCCGACGTCCTGCGCGAATTCCGTCGCGTTTCCGACGGCCGCGGTGGTTTCCCGGCGGAGACGTTCAGCCGTGCCGGAAGCGGTCTCCCGGGCTTCGTCGAGTTCGCGTCTGCGCCCGTGCGCCTCAGCGAGCCGGATGTGAGCCTCGCGGAGCGGGGTGTCGGAGGGGAGCTCCCGGTACTCGGCGGACAGACGCTGCCGCCGGCCGGAGATCTGCCGCCGTTCTTCCGTGATCTTCCCGAGCTGCTCTTCGACGAGCTCGGCCTCGGTGCGGGCCGCCGCGAGCTGTTCCCTTCGCGCGGTCTCCCGGGCGCCCTCGCCGATGAACACCGCACTGTCCTTGCGCCAGCTCCCGGCCAGCACGCCGTTGGCCCAGCGGCCGTCCGCCGCCACCCACGCGCCGGCGCCGGGTCCCAGACCTATCCGCTCGAGCACGGCCGTGATGATCTGATCGGAGGGGATGGCCGCGGAGTCGGCGGCGGAGCGGTCGACGGCGGGTCGCAGGACCGCAGCACAGGTCGGGCCTTCGGCGACCGGACCGGTCAGCAGAAAGGTGTCGTCGGAGGAGAGGACGTGTCCGTCGGGAGTGATCCATGCGTCGAGCAGCCCGGCGGCCTCGAGCGCGGCTTCCAAGCCTGCCCGGTGGTCGGCCGCGAGCGCGTCGGTGAAGTCCACCGCCCGCCACAGTGGTGTCCCGGGAAGGCCTGCACGGCTTTCGGCCGTGCGGGTGTGCGGCGCGGGCGGGGCGTCGGTTCCACCGGATTCGAGCTGGCGGATACGTTCGCGGATCCCCTGAAGCCGGTCCTCGCCGTCGGTCTGCGCCCGTTCCAGCACGGCGTCCGCACGGGCGAGATCGGAGGTGGCCTCCTGGACGGCCTCGCCGACAGCCGTCGCCGCGGGGTTGGCGTCCGACTCGGTGATCGACCACGCGGACAGGTCGGAGCGGACGACGTCGGGATCCGGGATCGGGATCTCGGTGAGCCCGGCGAGGTAGATCCGGTAGCGCTCGCCGAGCTCATCGGCCCGGGACACGACTGCCGCGTCCGCGGCGGCGATGCGTTCGACGGCTTCCTGTGATTCCCCGGTCAGCCGGGTCACCTCGTCCCGTGCCCGTTCCCAGCGGTGCCGGGCGGATTCGACGGCGGCGAAAAGCCGTTCGAGTTCGTTGATCGCGGCGGAACGCCGCTGGGAGAGTGCGGCGGTCGTCCTGCGCGCGGCGGGCGTGTCGCTCTCGCACTCACGGACGGCGTCGCGGTGCTCGGAGGCGGATCCGATGCGCCCCGCGGCCTCCTCGGCACCGTCCAGCGCGGCCGAGAGCTCGGATTCGGCGCGGCCCTGCCGCAGGTCGAGCTCCTTTGCCCGCTCCCCGGCGTGGGAGACGCGCTCAGCCTGGTCCGACGCCTCCCTGTGCCGGTCGGTGGCGTACCGGGTCAACCGGGCGGCCTCGGCACCGGCCTCCTTCAGTCGCTGGGCGTCGCGCATCTCGGGGCTCTGGCGGAGAGCGGTCTGCCGTGCCTCCAGCCGCAGCCGCTCCTCTTCGAGATCCTTCAGCTTCCGTTCGGCGTCGGTGAGCGCGGCCAATGCCGATTTCAGGGTGTTGTCGGCCTCGACGAGGTCGCGGCCGAGGTGTTCATAGCGGCTGTGGGTGACCCGGAGCATCCCGGCCTTGCGCTTGGCGGCGATCTTCGAGTACCGCCGGTAGTGGATCAGGAAGGCGTCGGCCGCCCGGCTCGTCTCCTCCAGCGCACGAAGGGCATGGCGCTCCTCGTCGAGCCCGCGGAGCGCCTCGGCGACGGTGTCGACCAGCGCTGGGCTGATCGGTGGAAGGGCCTCGGTGAGAGCTCTGGACAGCAGCCTCTCGTCGGGCCTCTTCGACAGCTGCGGCTGCCGCAGCTGGATCAGCAGGTTGACCAGTGCCTCGTACCGCTGTTCGCCAAGGCCGAACAGCGCCGCGTCGACGGCCCTGCGGTAGTCGGAGGCCCGGTCGTAGACCGTGCCGTGGCCGTCGAGCGCGTCCCGGAGCTTGTCGCGGGTGATCGTGACTCCGGCGGCGGACAGCAGGGCCAGTCCCTCGCCGACACGCTGTCCGGTGACGAAGAACCAGTGACGGGTGATGCCGCGGTCCCTGACGGCCTTCAGCCCGCAGCCGATCGTCTTGTACTCGACGGTTCCGTCGGGGGCACGCCGTCCGAACTCCAGCCAGGTGTAACCGAGCCGTTCAGGATGTGGATGCCGGCCGCCGAGAAGAAGGTTCCACTCCATGCGCTTCTGCCGGTCGCCGTCGGGCTCTACCCGGTACGGAGAGAGCTCGCCGTCCAGCAGGAACGGCAGGGTCAGAGCGAGGACTTTCGACTTTCCCGTGCCGTTGTTCCCGCGGAGCAGCAGCCTGCCGTCGTGGAAGCGGAACTCTTCCGCGTCATAGTGGAAGATGTCGACGAGCCCGGTGCGCAGCGGTTTCCAGCGTTCGGAATCGGGGAGCGGGAGCGTCATCGTGGTTCCTTGATCGTGGGTTCGTCGAGCGCGTACCGGCTGATCGCGGCGAGCGCGGTGACCGTCGTTCCCGCGACCGCGGCGAGACGCAGCGCGGTGAGCCTGCCGAGCGCGTCCGCCAGGAGCTCGATCTCGGCGCCCGGATCGGTGACGCCCTTGCGCCAGAAGCTCCGATGCTCGGCCGCCTTCAGCCGGACGAACGCGTGAAGATCCGCGAACGTCGCGGTGCCCTTCTCGGCGAGGTGCTCGGCGACCAGCAGCGTGAGATGGCCGTCGGTGCGCTGTTCGGGCATTCGCACATCGGTCAGCTCGTCCCTGGGGTCGACCATCGCCATCCCTTCGGCTCTGATCTCCGCGATCAGCCCGGTCGCCTCCTCGATGCGCCGGACGATCGCGTGCCGCTGGGAGTGCAGGTAGAGCCGCTCGGCCTCGGTCAGGTCCGCGTAGTACACGACGGGTTCATCGAGGAACCGGCGGGTGAGCGCCCGGCGAAGCGCCTGGTTCCGCAGGTCCTCCGTGTCGGGCATCTCTTCGGCCACGAGCTGGGCCAGGCGGTCGTCCAAGGAGTCCGCGTCGATGGTCGAAGGTCCCCGGACGCCGGTCAGCAAGGTCGACAGGACCGCGCGCCGCACGTCGTAAAGGACGTCACCGGCGGCGGACAAATAGGACTCCTCTTCCCCCGCCACTCTTCGCAGCACCCCCCGATCGAGCAGAAGCCGGACCACGGCCACCAGATCGGCTCGCTCGGCTCGGCTGTCCAGCGCGAAGGCGAAGTCGAGATCGGGTTCCGCCGCCGCGGTCAGCAGCTCCTCGGCCAGCCGTCCCAGAGTGGTCTGGGCGTCGGCGCGCTCCAGCACCGCCAGCGCCAGGCACAGCACCACGTAGCGTCGGCGCCCGAACGGTTCACGGGACCGGCCGCGCGCGGGATGGGTGGCGTCGGTGGTGACGGTGGTCGTCTTGAACAGCCGGGCCAGCCCCGCCTCGACGTGGAGCCGCCAGCCGGTCTCCCGCGTCAGCCAGGAGCTCAGCTCGCGCTCGCAGCGCCTCACCTTGAGCAGCACCTCGCCGTCGTTCTCGGCGGTGAGCAGGGGTTTGGCGAGGAGGGCCCGCAACGCGGCACGGTGGAGCTCGCGTTCTTCCTCGGTCATGCGCGGCCCATCAAATCGGTGATCTCGATGAGATGTTCGGGTCCGGTGAGAACGCCGTCCTCGGTGCGGATCCGAGCCTCCGCTCCGCCGGGGACCAACGACAGCCTGACCTCGAAGGAGCCGTCGGCGGTCACCGCCTTCACCTCGGTCTCGCCCGGGATTCCGGCTGACAGCGCGTCGCCGAGCAGTCCGAGGAACAGGCGGAACGCGCGCGGGTCGAGAACGTTGAGGCGGGACAGCAACACGGGTCCGTCGGTGTGGAGCAGGTCACGGGCGGCGGCGGTTTCGGCGGCCTCCCGGTCGGCCTGCTCACGAAGGAACCGGCGTTCGGCGTCGCGGTTGCGCACCTGATTCGGCTTGCCGCGTCGTTCGTAGGATCCGGTCCTGCGCAACTGCGGTGAGATCCGCAGACGCGGTGCCTCCGCCCACGGTGTGGAAGGCTCGGGCCCCTGTTCCGCCCAGGCATCGAGAGTGGTGTCGGTGACCGTCAGATGCCGGGCGGGGTTCAGCCCGAACGCCGTCCGCCAGAGCCGGTGCGCCGCGTCATCGTCGGGTGTTTCGGCGAACCACCGCGCCAGAGTGCGGAAGTCGGCGGATCGATCGGATCTGCCCGACCTGCGCTCGTTCAGCAGCCCCACGGCATCGATCAGTTGTTTGATGGCGGTCACCGCCGACTGGCGGAGCAGCTTCGCCTGGGCGTCGCGCGTCCTGGTCGAGATGAACCAGCCGGTCAGGCCACGCCAGCGGTTCTCCCAGGCCTCGAACGCCGCTTGCTCCGCTCGATCGACCATGGCGTCGCCATCGGGGCCGTCCGGGACGGCGTCGGCGGCCTCACGGCGTGCGGCCAGCCGGAGCAGGCGGTCATGACCGAGGCCGTCCAGCTCGCCGAGCAGTTTGACGATCTGAGCGCTGGAATTGGCGAGATCGGCGATGAACCGGTTGATGTACTCGATCAGACGCTCTTTGTAGGAGATGAACCCGTCGACATCCCCGTCGGAGAAATCGATCGCCCGGCGCAGGGAGGCCATGAACGCCTGCGCGTTGTCGGCGAGCGAGGTGAACCGCTCGGTCAGACCCAGGAGCAGGAGGTGGACCCTCACAGGATCGGGAGACCCGGCCGCGGCCAGCACCACGAGTGCCGCGAGCTGGTCGGCTATGTCGGTGAGCGCCACTGACTGGAGCGAACCGCGAAGCGTGACGGCCTCGTGGTAGAGGGCGATCGCTTGTTCCGCGGCGTGGCCTTCGGGAGTGAGCTGGAACAGGAACCGCTTGCGGTGGAAATCCTCCACTGAGGTGACCCGGCCGGTGTCGGCGTCGGCTCGCAGATTGCCCCACTCGACGAGCTTCTCCAGAGCCTGGATGAGTGCGTCGTCGCTCTCCCTGCCCAGATCGGCGGCGACGTCCTCAGGCCGCAGGTGCACGACGAACCGTTGCTTGGCCCGCATGAAGATCTCGAGGATGGACCGGTAGAACCCCTCCAGCGGTGTACCGAGATGCGCGAACGGCTGCGCTCCCCGTTCTCCACCAGATCCCGGAATGACCACGGGGACAGTATCCATCACCGTCTTTGTTGAGATGTCGCGGTCGAGAAATCCACGGCTGCCGCGGCGGAGCGGATGAAGGCGGCCGTCGCAGGGGAGGTGGCGGTCTTGGGCCAGGCCACGGAGAGGGTGGCCTCCGAGACGTCTTCCTCTTGCACGGGTTCCATCACGATCCAGGGGGCGCCGACCTCGTCGACGATCTGGTCGTAGACGGTCACGATCGAAACCGTAACGGATCGCACCCGGGCAGGCCGTCCCGGAGAAGGCCGTCGCCGGTCTTCTCCGGGACGGTCTTCTCCGGGGCGGGGTCAGGCGGTGAGGCCGCCGTCGATGGTCCAGTCGCTGCCGGTGACGAAGTGGGCGGCGGGGGAGGCGAGGAAGGCGACGGCCGTGGCGATGTCGTCGGGGACGGCGTAGTGGCCGAGGGCGGTCAGGGGGGTGATCACGCCGGCGAACGGGCCGTCGGCGGGGTTCATGTCGGTGTCGACGGGGCCGGGCAGGACGTTGTTGACGGTGATGCCGCGGGGGCCCAGGTCGCGGGCCAGGGCGCGGGTGAGGCCGGAGACGGCGGCCTTGGAGGCGGAGTAGATCGACAGGCCGGGGAAGGGGGAGACGTCGCCGTTGACACTGCCGATGTTGATGATCCTGGAGCCCCTGGTGAGGTGGGGGTCGGCGGCCTTGACGGCGGCGAAGATCGCCCGGACGTTGACCGAGAACATCTCGTCGAAGTGGTCGAGGGTCAGGTCGGACAGGGGGGCGAAGCGGGCGACCCCGGCGTTGTTGACGAGGATGTCGAGGGAGCCGAACGTCTCGACCGTGGTCGTCACGGCCGCCTGGAGGGCCTCGGCGTCGGAGCTGTCGGCCGGAAGGGCGGCCGTCCGCGGGCCGAGCTCCCCGGCGAGGGCCTCCGCCCTGTCCTTGGAGGAGTTGTAGGTGAAGGCGACGGAGGCTCCGTCCGCCGCCAGCCGCCGGACGATCGCCGCTCCGATGCCCCGGGAACCGCCGGTGACCAGGGCCGTCCTGCCCGCGAGCTGCTGCGTCATGATCTACTCCTTATCGAACCGAACTGTTCGGTTACTTATCCTCCCGGGCATAACCCGGCCGGGTGCGGCGCTATTCCGGGAAGCGCGAGAGAATGAGGACCCGGGAGGGGGGATCATGGGCAGACCGCGTTCGTTCGACGCCGACGAGGCGCTCGACGCCGCCATGCGCCTCTTCTGGCGGACGGGCTACGACGGCACCTCCCTGGCCGACCTCACCGACGCGATGGGCATCAACCGGCGCAGCCTCTACGCCACCTTCGGCAACAAGGAGGACCTGTTCCATCTGGTCGTCCGCCGCTACGAGGAGGGTCCCGGCCGGTTCTTCGCCGAGGCCGTCGGGCAGCCGACGGGACGCGGCACGGCCGAGTACCTCCTGCACGCCGCCGCCGACTCCTTCACCGATCCCGGCCTCCCGTCCGGGTGCTTTCTCGTCCAGGGCGGCCCCGCCTGCGACCCGGACGGCCCGCCGGCCGCCTACGCGACCCTCGCCGAGCACCGCCGGATCTCCACCGAGATGCTGCGGGAGCGCCTCGAACGCGCCCGCGCCGAGGGCGACCTGCCCGCCGACGCGGATCCCGCCTTCCTGGCCACCTACCTGTCGACCGTCCTGCAGGGGCTGTCGATCCAGGCCTCCAGCGGCACACCGCGTGCGGAACTGCACCGCCTCGCCGACTTCGCCCTCGCCTCCTGGCCGTCCTGACCCCTCGGACCGGCCAGGCCGTCAGGGCAGTTTGGGCCACATGTTGGAGGTCAGCTTGAAGCCGGGCATCGCGTCGAAGGGCACCATGTACTCGTAGATCCGCTGGTACCGGGTCGAGGTGATGCGCCAGGTGCCGTCGGCACGGCCGTAGGTGTCGGTGTAGTAGCAGGCGCCGCGGATGAGGAGCTTGTACTCGTCGACGACGACCGTGTCCTCCAGGCACCAGGTGCCCTGGGCGGTGTCGCCGTCGACGGTGAGCTCGGGGTTGTGGACGACGTGGACGGTCGTCATGCCGTCGCCGAGAGCGCCTCTCATGTAGCCGACGACCTGGTCGCGGCTGGTGAAGTTCAGGGGACGCCCGCCGGAGGGCGAGCCGTAGTCCGCGACGACGTCCTCGGCGAGGGTCTCGGCGAACACGTCCCACAGCTTCAGGTCGAGGGAGCGGAGATAGCGGGCTTTGAGGTTGCGGATCTCCTCGAGCGCGATCAGGTCCATGTGCGTCTCCTTCTGGGGTGTACCGCCCGGCCCGCCAAAGTAGAACACGTTCCTGTTCCGTACAAGACAAGGGCGGCGCCACCGCTCCGTGGGCGGGGTAGAGGGGCCACATGATCAAGCAGGCGATGGCGGCTGCTGTGGTGCTGGGGGTGGTCACCGGGTGCTCTGGGCCGCCTACCGATGGTGCGGTGGGTGGCGGGTGACCGCGGCGGGTTGCCGTCCTGCGGGGGACGGGCCCTACGACTGTGAAGTGGGGGCTGAGCGGTGCGTTTCGCCTTCGCGCTGACGCTGGCCTTCGTCGTTCTCGGGCTCGGTTACCGCGTGACGATCGGGCTGATGCTGCGATGAGGCGCTTTCTGCACCACAACGGGCTGACGCTGGGATTCCTGCTGCTGACGTTCCTGTCGCTCGCCGGGCAGGCCGTCTCGGGCCTGAAGGTCTACAAACGCCGCACAGGCCGAGTCGGGCGGGCAGGCCATCGACCTCGTCCGCTATGTGACGGGTTCGCAGTTCGCCGTCGACGTCACCGAGAACTGGCAGTCGGAGTACCTCCAGTTATTCCTGTTCATCGTCCTGACCGTGTGGCTGGTCCAGAAGGGCTCGCCGGAGTCGAAGAAGCCGGAGGAGACGGGCCGGGAGTCCGACGCCGACCAGAAGATCGGGATTCACGCCGGGAAGGACTTCCCGTCCTGGGTGAGGGCCGCCGGCCGGCGCCGCGTCCTGTTCTCCAACTCCCTGGGACTGCTCATGGGCGCGATCTTCCTCGCGTCCTGGGGCGCCCAGTCGATCGCGGGACGGGCCGCCTTCAACGCCGACCCGGCTGGCCGACCATGAGGACACCGTCACCTGGCTCGGCTACGCCACCGGCGCCGAGTTCTGGAACCGCACCCTCCAGAACTGGCGGTCGGAGGTCCTCGCAGTCGCCTCGATGGCCGTTTTCTCCATTTATCTGCGCCAGCGCGGATCACCCGAATCCAAGCCCGTCGGAAGTTCTCATGGCGCGACCGGTATCGAGGGCTGACCCTTTCCGCGGATAAATTGAATGGACGCTCTCGTCTCTGTTAATGCCCCGGGCGGGGCTCCCCGCAGTGAGAGTCCCGCCCGGGGCCGTCCGCCGGTCCCGGCTGGGATCGGGATCGGCGGAATCGGTGGGGACGGTCAGTGGAAGGTGAAGGTGGCCGAGTCGACCGGGGTGGTGGCCGGGCACAGGAAGCTGCCGGAGATCTTCGAGGCCGAGAACGGGCCGCCGGTGTAGGTGCGGGTGGTGCCGCTGCGGGTGACCGAGGCGTTGGTCACGCGGTAGGTGCAGGCGATGCCGAAGGCGCTGCCGGACACGTCGATCCGCGGTGAGGAAGCGGTTCCGGCGGTGTCGTTGAAGCTGATCGTCGGGGAGTTCGCCAAGGTCAGGCTGATGTCGGCGGCGCACTGCGGGACGATCGTGGTCCTGTTGACGACCAGGGTGGCGGGCGGGGCGTCGCTGGTGGCGGCGTTGGCGAAGGTGCAGGTGTAGCCGAGCGCGGAGAGGGAGCCGTCGACCAGGCCGGGGGTGGCGGCGTGGGCGGGGGCTGCGGCCAGGGCGCCGGTGGCGGCCGCGGCGGCCATGACGGCGAACAGCGTGCGGAACCTCATGCGGAGTCCTCCTCTTGGACACGTGCAACAGAGAATCGGGGTGGCAGAAGAAATGTCACGCCTGGCTTGACGCGACGTTTCCACCTCTCTAGGAACGCGTTCCACAGCGAAGATAGGACAATTGAATCATTGGGTCAATGCCATATTGTAGATCATTTGTCAATCTATTGAACAGCCGTGTCAATAGCGTCTTCGGGTGCGCAATGGGTCACTCTGTGTGGCCCGGTTTCGCCTCTTTTTGAGAGAACCGGCCATGGTCGCAACGGATCGGACGGCTGAATAGATATTTGATGAACGGACCTGGCGTGAATGGTGTGGGGTTTTCTCAGGGTCGGGCCGGGGGAGTGGAGAGGCCGCCGTCCGGTCGTCGGGCGGCGGCCTCCGGTGGTGCCGGTCAGCTGTGCATCGCGCGTTCCACGGCGTCGAGCCGGTTCGTGGCGCGGCGGATCGCGAAGGGGCCGTAGGCGAGGAAGGCGAGGAACAGGGCGACGATGAGCCAGTAGGCCGGCTCGTCGATGGCGACGGCGGCGGAGATCAGTGCCAGGACGCCGTAGATGGCGGGGTGGGTGAAGCGGCTCCTGTGCAGCTGCCTGCGCTGGCAGGCGATCATGCGCTCCAGGGCGGGGTACAGCGAGACGTCGTCCGGGAGCCGTCCCGTGCGCAGGGCGCGGGTGAGCGATCGCCGCGAGCCGGGCTCCAGCTCGGCGAGCCCGGTCCTGCGGCGGGCGCGGGCCACCCAGTAGGTCAGGGCCAGGCCGAACACCAGGCCCGAGACCACGCCGATGCTCAGCACCGGCAGCAGGGACTCCCCGTCGGAGAGGGCCGAGTACAGGCCCATGACGGCCCCGTAGGGCAGCGCGCAGACCAGGAAGACGCTCCACAGCGGGGCCGAGGCCCATCGATCGCGCCAGATGAAGGAAGTGCCGTCCGTCATTGGGTCACCTCATTGCCTGTCATCGCGGCGAGTTCCGGCTCACCGCCTCTTGCAGGATCTGACGCGCCCGGCCCTCCGAGGGCTCACCCCCGTAAGCACCCGGTAAGAACTCCGCCGCCGCCGGGCCTTGCCGGGGGAGTTCATATATACAAGAATGTCTTTTAAAGAGGAGCTACTGAGGAGGTTCGGATGGTGCAGATTCTGGTCGCGGGTGCGCTCTCGGGCGGGCTGATCGGGCTGGCGGGGTACTTCGGGCAGCAGAGGCGGGCCCGGCGGGAGGCCAGGAGGGGCTCCGAGTAGGGACGGCTCGGGCCGTCAGGTCATCTGCTCGAGTTCCTTGCCCTTGGTCTCCTTGACCATCTTCAGGACGAACAGGAGGGCCAGGGCCGCGAAGAGGGTGTAGAGGCCGTAGGCGAGGCCCAGGCCCGCGTCGGACAGCGGCGGGAAGCTGGTGGTGATCAGCCAGTTGGCCAGCCACTGGGCCGCCGCGGCGACGGCGAGTGCCGAGGCGCGGATGCGGTTGCTGAACATCTCGCCGAGCATGACCCAGACGACGGGGCCCCAGGTGGCCGCGAAGGCGAAGACGTAGATGTTGGCGGCGACCAGGGCGATCGGCCCGGCGGCGCCGTCGAGCCGGGGCTCGCCGTCGACCACGGTCGCCGTGCCGAAGGCGACGGCCATGATGGCGAGGGTGACGGTCATGCCGGCCGCGCCCACGACGAGCAGCGGTTTGCGGCCGACCCTGTCGACGAGGGCGATCGCGACCAGCGTCGCCACGACGTTCACCACCGAGGTGATGACCGAGGTCAGGGTGGCGTCGCTCTCGCTGAAGCCGACGGCCTGCCAGAGGGTCGAGGAGTAGTAGAAGATCACGTTGATGCCGACGAACTGCTGGAACACCGAGAGCAGGATGCCGACCCAGACGATCGGCAGCAGCCCCAGCAGGCCGCCCCGCAGGTCGCCCAGCCGGACCGGACGGTCGCCGGCGATCGTCTCCTGGATCTCCTTGATCTTGTGGTCGGGATCCGGCTCGCCGACCACGCCCGCCAGGACCCGCCGGGCCTCCGGCAGGCGTCCCTTGCGCACCAGGTAGCGCGGGGATTCCGGAATCTTCAGCGCGAGCAGCCCGTAGATCACCGCGGGCACGGCGGCGGTGGCGAACATCCACCGCCAGGCCTCGATCCCCAGCCAGAACTCCGCCGAGGCGCTGCCCGCCAGCTGGACGATGAGGTAGTCGACGAGCAGGGCGGCGAAGATGCCGAGGACGATGGCCATCTGC
The DNA here is from genome assembly GCF_039534125.1 of Actinocorallia longicatena. Taxonomy (NCBI): domain Bacteria; kingdom Bacillati; phylum Actinomycetota; class Actinomycetes; order Streptosporangiales; family Thermomonosporaceae; genus Actinocorallia; species Actinocorallia longicatena. The sequence goes on from NZ_BAAAUV010000008.1 coordinate 31,172, forward strand.
TGGAGCGAGCCGAGCCTGCCGCGCAGCGCGGCGGGCGAGATCTCGGCGATGTAGGCGGGCGCGATCACCGACGACGCCCCGATCGCGAGACCGCCCAGCACCCGCCACAGGGTCAGGTCCCAGACCGCGAAGGCGGACGCCGATCCCAGCGCGCTGATCACGAAGACGATCGCGGCCACGATCATCACCCGGATCCGGCCCCACCGTTCGGCCAGCGGCCCGGCGAACCAGGCGCCGACCGCGCAGCCGAGCAGCGCGGACGACACCACGAACCCGGTCGCGGTCGAGTTGATGCCGAAGTCGGCCTGGATGGCGTCGACGGCGCCGTTGATGACCGACGAGTCGTAACCGAACAGGAAGCCGCCCATGGCGGCGGCACCGGCGACCCGCACCGACTTGTGCGAGTTCCTGGCGATTTTCAGCTGCTCATCCCCGACAGACATGATCTTGATCTGCCCGGACTGATCAAGCCCTAACCGCCGGAACCGCAGGTCAGGAGCGGCAGGCGTCGAGGAGGCGTGGGCGCTCAGCCCTTGGCGAGGGCCTCTTCGAGTTCGGGGGTGGTGAAGCGGGGGCCGTAGGCGGGCTTGTCGCGGGTGAAGCGGCGGCCCTCGGTGAGGGGGCCCGCGTCGACGACGTCGTAGCCGAAGGAGTCGAGGAGGGCGGTGACGGTCCGCTTGGCCTCGGCGCCGTCGCCGGCGATCGGGAGGGCGCGGCGGCCGGGGGTGCCGGGCGGGGTGCCGTCCTTGGCGAGCTCGGCGAAGTGGATCTGGTTGAAGGCCTTGACGACGTGCGAGGCGGTGAGATGGGCGGCCAGGAGCTCGCTCTCGGAGGTGCGGCCCTCGTCGATGTCGGCGTAGTGGCCGTCGCGCTCGAAGTAGTAGTTGTTGGTGTCGATGACCGTCTTGCCGGCGAGGGGCTCGGCGGGCACCTCCAGGTAGCGGCCGAAGGGCACCGTGACGACCACGATCTCGCCGACTTCGGCGGCCTCGCGGGCGGTGGCCGCCCGGGCCCTCGGGCCGAGTTCCGCCACGAGGTCGGCGAGGGTCTCGGGGCCGCGCGAGTTGCTGACCACGACCTCGTGTCCCGCGTCGACGGCCAGCTTCGCGACCGTCCCGCCGATGTGCCCGCTGCCGATGAATCCGATGACCATGATCCGTTTCCCCCTCCGGAGCCGTTTCCGTTCTCCTGAGCCAACAAGGGGTGCCGGAACGTTGTTCCGGGTCAGGGGCTCGGCACGTCCGTCGAGCAGGCGGTCAGGGGGTGAAGAACAGGGCGGCCAGGGCGGCGACGTGGAAGAGGACGACCAGGGTGATGCCGCCGATGAAGACGTACTTGGCCGTCGGGACGTCGAAGTGGTCGCTGTCGAAGCCCTCGCCCCGCTGCCGGAGCCGGTCCTGGCGCTCCGCGATCCGCTGTTCGAGCGACTTGCCCTGGTGCAGGCGCACGGTCCGTCCTCCCGGTGGCACTGCGCACTTTGATTAGTGCACTAATGATGAGTGTACGAACTTGCTAGGATGGCGGCAACGTCCATCGGGGGTGCGCATGAGTGACCTCGGCGACATCGCCGATCCGCCTGTCACGGAGAACGATCCGCTGTCCCTGGAGAACCAGGTCTGCTTCGCGCTGGCCGTCGCCTCCCGGTCGGTGATCGGCCTCTACCGGCCCGTCCTGGAGCCGATGGGCCTCACCCACCCCCAGTACCTGGTGATGCTGGCGCTGTGGGAGCACGCCCCGCTCTCGGTCAAGGAGCTCGGCCGGCTGCTGAGGCTGGAGCCGGCCACCCTGTCCCCGCTGCTCAAGCGGCTGGAGTCGGCAGGGTTCCTCGAACGCGCCCGCGCCGCCGCCGACGAGCGCTCCCTGGCCGTCACGCTCACCCCCGAGGGCCGCGCCCTCCGCGCCCGGGCGGAGGCGATCCCCGCCGCCATCGTCGAACGCCTCGGCATGGACCTCAGCGAACTCCAGGACCTCCACGGCGCGCTCACCCGCGTCATCGCCGCCGTTCACCGCTGATCCCGGGCCGTCCGTGAGCCGCGGGTCAGCAGAGGGCGGTGTGGAGGTCGATCAGGAGCTTGAGCGAGGTCTCGGGGAGGGAGGCCTCGACGCAGAGCTGGTTCATGACCCTGAGGTAGTTGTCGGTGTCGCCGGGCTTGTTGAGGTAGAGGGCGCTGGTGAGCTGCTCCAGGTAGACGACGTCGGGGAGCGTCTCCTCCGGGAAGCGGAGCATGCTGAACGAGCCGCCCGCGGCGGCGTGCCCGCCCGCGGAGAACGGCATGACCTGGACGGTGACGTTCCTGCGCTCGGTCATCTCGATCAGGTGGGCGAGCTGGTCGCGCAGCACGTCGGCGTCCTGGAGCGGACGGCGCAGGGCGTTCTCGTCGATCACGGCCCACAGGGCGAAGTCGGGCGAGTCCAGGCGCCGCTGGCGGCCCAGGCGCAGGCGGACCCGGCGCTCGAGCTCGTCCTCGTCGATCGAGGGGTGGCCGAGGCGGATGACGGCGCGGGCGTAGTCGGGGGTCTGGAGCAGGCCGGGCACGAACTGGACCTCGTAGGTCCTGATGAGCGACGCCGCGCCCTCCAGGCCCATGTACACCTCGAACCAGGCCGGGAGCAGGTCGCTGTACTGGTGCCACCAGCCCGGCTGGTTGGCCTGGCGGGCGAGATCCAGCAAAACGGATCGTTCCACTGGGTCAAGGACCTTGTAAAGCGTGAGCAGGTCGGCGACGTCACGTTCCTTGAAGCTGACGCGCCCCAGCTCCAGGCGGCTGATCTTCGAGTGGGATCCGCGGATGACATAGCCCGCCTCCTCCGCGGAGATCCCCCGGTCCTCGCGGAGTCGTCGGAGCTGGGAGCCGAGCATCATCCGCAGAACGGTCGGCCCTCCGGGATCGCCGGGCGCCGCCATCGCCGGTGCTTCCACTGACTACCTGCCGGGTGTCGGGGGTGGACATGGTGGAAAAGTAACAAACTCTAGTGAATCACGTGTAAAACTTCTTCGCCTCCGTGTCACACCGGTCCCCGGCCGGAATCGGCCCCTTCGGGGGGAGGCGCCGGGACGGAGACCTGCGTGAGCCTGGAGACCATGAACCCTACCGACTTCGCCTTCTGGAATCTGGACTCTGCCGAACGAGACTCCTATTTCGCCCGGATTCGTAAGGCCGCGAGAGCCGAACCCCTCGACGTCGCCGGGGTGGAGGGGACTTTCTACGCCCTGGCGAGGCACGACGACGTCGCCGAGGCCAGCCGCAGGCCCGAGCTCTTCAGCTCGGAACCGATCGCGACGAGCCTGGCCGACCCGCCGGAGGCCGCCAGGAGGTTCTTCGGTGCGATGATCAGCATGGACGATCCGCGGCACGCGAGGCTGCGCCGGATCGTGTCGCGGGCCTTCACCCCGCGGATGATCGGCGGATTGCGGGGCACGATCGAGCGGGAGGCCGTCCGGATCGCCGACGACCTGGCCGATCGCGGCCCGTGCGACTTCGTCGAGCATGTGGCGAGGCCGCTGCCCCTGTTCGTGATCTGCACGATGATGGGGATCCCCGAGGAGCGCTACGGGGCCGTCCTGGAGGCTTCGGAGATCATCCTGGCGATGGGGGATCCCGGTTTCGTCCCGCCGGACGGCCGCGACCGGGTGACCGTCATGGCCGAGAAGTTCGGGATCCTGCACGGCATGATGGCCGAGCTGGCCGCCGAGCGCAGGGAGCGTCCCGCCGACGATCTGGTCACCGCGCTGGTGAACGCCGACGTCGACGGGCAGGCGCTGACGGCGGAGGAGCTGGGCAAGCTGTTCGGGCTGCTGGTCGTCGCGGGCACGGAGACCACCCGGACGACGCTCTCGCACGTCCTGACGCTGCTGACCGAGCACGAGGAGCAGCGCGAGCTGCTGCTGTCCGGCCTGGACGAGCGGCTGCCGGGCACGGTCGAGGAGTCGCTCCGCTACGCCTCGCCCGTCAGCTGGATGCGCCGCACCCTCACCCGCGACCTCGACTTCGCCGGCCGTTCCCTGCGCGAAGGCGACCGGGTGCTGCTCTACTACTGCTCGGCCAACCGCGACGAGCTGGCCTTCCACGACCCCGGACGCTTCGACATCACGCGCAGCCCCAACCCGCACGTGGCGTTCGGGGCTCCGGGACCGCACTTCTGCCTGGGCGCCAACCTGGCCCGCCTGGAGCTCACGACGCTCCTGCGCGAGCTGTTCACCCGCTTCCCGGGGCTGCACGCCGCCGCCGCGCCGGTCCGGCAGCCGTCGACCTTCGTCAACGGGGTCGCGCGCCTGGACTGCGCGTTCTGACCGGCTCCGTCATCTGACCGGCTCCGGTCACGGTGCCGCGGGCGGGATCAGCGTGACGCGCCGGTGAGCGTGCCGTTGCGCGACTCGTTCTGCCAGGCTGTCCGTCCGGCGTTCGCGGCGCTCATGGCCTGCCCCAGCTTGCGGCGGGCCATCTCGCGCGGCGGGACCTCGCTCTCGCGCACCCAGCGGCGGGCGCCGGACATCAGGGCCGAGCCGGCGAGCGCGACACCGGCGAGGCCGATCATCCCGCCGATGCCGATCAGCAGGCCGCCGCCCGCGAGGATCTTGACGTTCACCCGCGAGCCGAGAGCGGACTTCGAGCATTCACCCATCGAACAGCCTCTTCCCTGTTGTTGCGTTCGCTTCGATGCCTACCCATCGGTGACGGCCGGACGGTCAAGCCCTGCACACTGGCGGGTATGGATCTCTCCTCGCGGCGGATCGCCGATGCAGGGCACGGCAGATGGGCCATCAGGGCCGGGCGGGTCTTCGACGGGCTGCGGGCCGTCCCCGGGGCGGGCGTCGTCCTCGTCGAGGACGGGCGCGTGGCCGGGATCGAGGCGGCCGGCTTCGAGCCGCCCGAGGGCTGGGAGGTGCTCGACCGCGGCTCGGGCACCGTGCTGCCCGGCCTCATCGACACCCATGTCCACCTGGTCGGGGACGCCGGGAACGGGGCGCTGGACCGGCTGCCGGAGCTCTCCGGCGACGATCTGTCCCGGACGATCGAGGAGTCGCTGAGACTCCACCTCGCCGCCGGGGTGACGACCGTCCGGGATCTGGGCGACAGGGACTGGTCGGTCGTCGAGCGCCGCGACCGCGGGCTGCCGGGCCTGCCGTCGGTGCTGGCCGCCGGGCCGCCGATCACCAGCAGGGGCGGTCACTGCTGGAACATGGGCGGCGAGGCCGAGGGCGAGGAGGGGCTGCGGGAGGCCGTCAGGGAGCGGGCCCGGCGCGGCGCCGACGTCGTGAAGATCATGGCCAGCGGCGGCATCATGACGCCCGGCACGAGCGTCGAGGCGAGCCAGTTCACCCGGGCGGAGCTGGCCGTGGCCGTCGAGGAGGCGCACGCGGCGGGCCTGCCGGTCACCGCGCACGCCCACGCGGTCGGGGCGATCAGGGACGCGGTCGCGGTGGGCGCCGACGGGATCGAGCACTGCAGCTTCCTGACCGCCGACGGGATGCGCGTGGCCGAGGACGTCCTGGCGGCGCTGATCGCCGCGGACGTCGCGGTCTGCCCGACCCTCGGACGGGCCGGGCTCGCGGTGGCACCGGAACTGCTGGCGCGCATCCTCAAGAACGACATCGGCTACGAGAACCGGTGCGCGCTGTTCACCCGCTGGCACGGGCTCGGCGTGACGATCGTGTCCGGCACCGACGGCGGCATCAACCCGAGCAAGCCGCACGGCCTGCTGCCGGCCTCCCTCGTGGACCTGGCGTCCGCCGGGATGGCCCCGGCGGACGCGCTGGCCACCGCGACCTCGGCCGCGGCGGACGCCTGCGGCCTCGCCGGCCGCAAGGGCAGGATCCTGCCCGGCCACGACGCCGATCTCCTCGTCGTGGCCGGGGACCCGCTCACCGATCCCGCCGCCCTGCTCCGGCCCGACACGGTGTTCCTGGCGGGACGCCCGGCCGGCTGAGCGGCGGGCGTCACAGGAGGCGGGCCGCCACCGCCGCCGAGGAGCGGGGGACGGCCGGATGGAACGCCTCGGCGAAGCGGGCGCGGGCGGGTTCGTACCCGGCCGCGACGGAGCCGAGGTCGCCGAGGGCCTCGATGACGGCGTCCGAGGTGGCCAGGAGCGGACCGGGCGCCTGCGCGGCGAAGTCGAAGTAGAAGCCGCGCAGGTGGTCGCGGTAGGTGTCGAGGTCGTAGGTGAAGAACAGCATCGGACGGCCGGTGCCGGCGAAGTCGAACATCGCCGAGGAGTAGTCGGTGATGAGGACGTCGCTGATCAGGTATAGGTCGGAGATGTCCGGATAGGCCGTGACGTTCACGACGAAGTCGCCGTAGGCGGGGTCGTAGAGATCGTCGGCGATCAGGTGGTGACTGCGGATCAGCACGACGGTGCCGTCGCCGAGAGCCTCGCGGGCGCGCACCAGGTCGAGCCTGGCGTCGAAGCGGTAGCGGCCGCCCTCGTAGAACAGGTCGTCGCGCCAGGTCGGGGCGTACAGGACGACCCGCCGGCCGGCCGGGACGCCGAGCCGTTCCCGCACGGCGGCGGCGCGGGCGGCCGCGCCGGGGGAGTGCAGGACGTCGTTGCGCGGATAGCCCGACTCGAGGATCTCGCCCTCGTACCGGAACGCCCGGCGCAGGATCGGGGTGCTGTAGGCGTTGGGCGAGAGCATCAGGTCCCACTTGGCGACGTCGTCGGCGAGGTGGTCGAGGTAGGCGCCGCCGCTGGCGAACCTGATCTCGCGGATGTCGAAGCCGATCTTCTTCAGCGGGGTTCCGTGCCAGGTCTGCAGGTAGGTCTGGCCCTCGCTCTTCACATAGGAGGCGGGCATGTCGTCGTTGGCGACCACGAAGCGGGAGCGGGCCAGGGCCTCGTAGTAGGCGTGGCTCCACTGGCGGACGACCGTCGCGCCCTCGGGGGCCTCGGTCGCGGTGTCGCGGACGACCCAGACGTGCTCACGGTCGTCGCCCATGCGGCGCAGCTCGTCGGCGATCGCCCGGGGGTTGTCCGAGCACTGCTTGCCCTTCCAGCTGACGAAGGTCACCTGGTCGCGGAGGCCGAGGGAGCGCTGCCGCGGATAGAAACCGGCCTGGATCCGGCGCTGGGCGCAGGCGCCGCGCACGTCGGCGGCGCTGTCGGCGGAAACCTCGACGACGGGGTCGCCGGACCGCGGGCACAGGAAGCGGAAGCGCTTGGCGTCGTGGACGACGGTCTCCTCGCCGGATGCCGGGAGCCGGGAGTGGTCGAACGCAGAGGGGCCGGGCCCGTGCCCGTCCACCGGGCGGACCGTGAGGTCCCAGGTGCCGTCGAGCAGCGGCGCGGTCCGGCCGAAGGACGTCGCGGCGCGCAGCGGCATCCGGACCTCGAAGCGGCCGCCGTCCTGGACGAACGGGAAGGAGTGCCGATGGCCGGTGCCGCGGCGGCGCAGGACGGCCTCCAGCGGCCGGAGGTCCGGGTGGGAGCCGGTCAGGACGAGGACACCGCCGTCCGTCCACTCCCGGGTCTCGATCACCGGGCGGCGGGGGACGGGGACGACACGGGTGACCGGGGCGGTCTCCGCGACGCTCAGCCGGAACACCCTCCGGGGGATGGAGGGGTCGTCGCGGAAGGGGAGGTCGGCGTGGAGCCGGAGCCGCTCGCGCACGACGGGCGTCGCTCCCGGCTTCACCGTCCGCTCCCAGGCGAGCAGCTCCAGCAGGTCGGCCATCCGGCGGGTCCTGATCAGGTGGAACTTCAGCCTGTCCCGGGCGGGCAGGGCGGTGTACAGGCGGGAGGGGACCCGGTCGAGATAGCCGTTGGCCAGGTCGAGGAACATCGTGCGGTAGCCGTCGCCGGCCCGCTGGAGCTCCCTGAAGTACAGCGGCAGATCGTTGGTGAGGACCTTGCGGTGGTGCTCGCGGCGGAGCCGGCGCGGGGAGCAGGCCGACAGGTCGGCGTCGATGGCCAGCAGCGCGCCGATCCGGTCGGACAGGTTGGCGCTGGTCCCTCGCTCCTGCGTGATCGACGGGTTGCCGCCCGACCGCTCCCGCCACTGGTAGATCGGTTCGTCGATCACGTCGACGGACCTCGCGAGGCAGTGCAGCCGGGTCGCGAGCCGGATGTCCTCGTACAGGACGCCCTCGGGGAAGCGCAGCCCGTGGGCGTCCCAGAAGGAGCGGCGGATGACCTTGTTCCACATGGTGACGTCGTAGAGCAGGCTCGGGGTCCTGCTGATGTGGGTGCCGAGCAGCTCGCCCTGGATGGCCCTGCCGTGCAGGTGGGACGGCTTGGTGCCGAACGAGCCGACCCGGTGGACCGCGCCCGAGACGAGGTCGGAGCCGGTCCGCTCCAGGGTGCCGAGGAGCCGTTCGTAGGCGTCCGGGGGGACCAGGTCGTCGCCGTCGGCGAAGGCGAGGTACTCCCCGCGGGCGAGGGCGACGCCGGTGTTGCGGGCCGATCCGGGCCCGGAGTGGTCCTGCGCGACGAGCCGGAAGAGCGGATCGCGATCGGCCCATTCGCGGGCGATCCGGGCGCTGCCGTCGGTCGAGCCGTCGTCGACGAGGATCACCTCGGTGAAGGCGGCGGAGGTCTGGAGCGAGAGGGAGGAGAGGCAGGCGTCGAGGTACTCCTCGACGTCATGGAAAGGGACCACGACGCTCAGCCGCGGCCTTCCTGCACCCGGTGTGATGATCGAGATGTCGGGCGCAAGAGTCACTGAGACTTCCCCTCTTCCTTGGCGTTTCCCGGCGTGTGCGATTCAGGGCATGCTGACGCGCACGCCGTGCGGCGAGTCGTGTGAATGGAAGCGGGCGGCTGGAGGGGTGGACGCGGGCCCCACCCGAGGTGAGAACCCGCTGACCGATCGCTTGGGGGCATCTTAGGACAATCCAAACCTTCCGCGAATGGTTGATGAAGTTCCGATGCCGTATCGCTTCCGGCAGAGGAAGATCGCGTTTCCGGTGCCGCGCTCGGCCACCCGTTTTGACGGGGGCGGTGGGTACCGTGGGAACGGTGGACGGACTGACGTGGACGGGCTGATCGGGCGGGAGCATCCGGCGGGGGTGCTGAACGGGGAGATCGAGCGCGCCGTCACGAGCCACGGCGGTCTGGTGCTGGTGACCGGAGAGGCGGGGATCGGGAAGAGCGCCCTGGTCGCCGCGGGCGCCGAGACGGCCAGGGCGCGGGGCGCCCTGGTGCTCAACGGCGCCTGCTGGGATTCCGACAGTGCGCCCGGCTACTGGCCGTGGACCCAGATCGTGCGCGCGCTGCGGCGTCACAGCGAGGTGGCCGAGTGGACGCGGCCGCTCGACGTGCTGCTCGGGGAGGCCTCATCGGCCGGTCCCCAGGGCGGCGAGACGCGGGGAACGGAACCGCCGGGGGCCGACGAGACCGACGCCTTCCGGCTGTTCGACGCCGTCGCGACCGTCCTGGTGGGGGCGTCACAGGAGCGGCCGGTCGTCGTGGTCCTGGAGGACCTGCACTGGGCCGACGCCGCCTCGCTGCGGCTGCTGGAGTTCGCCGCCCAGCACACCTGGTTCGAACGCCTCCTGCTGATCGGCACCTACCGCGACGTCGAGGTCGACGAGGCGACCCACCCCCTGGCCCCGCTGATGGCGCCGCTGGTCGCCAAGGCCACCACGCTCACGCTGACCGGGCTCGACGAGGCGGGCGTCGAGGCGCTGATCTCCCGGACGTCGGGGCTGCGGCCGGAGCGGAGCCAGGTCACCGAGGTCCTGCGGCACACGGGCGGCAATCCCTTCTTCGTCGAGCAGACGGCCCGCCTGTGGCGCAGCGGGGGATCGGTGTCGTCGGTCGCGCCCGGGGTGCGGGAGGCGGTGCGGCACCGGCTGTCACTGCTGCCCGCGCCGGTCGTCGAGCTGCTCACCCATGCCGCCGTGCTCGGCCGGAGGTTCCACCGGCGGGCGCTGGCGGCCTGCGCGGGCCTGCCGGACGAGCAGGCCGGGCGGCGGATCGAGCGCGCGGTGATCGCCCGCCTGGTGACCTCGGAGGGCGAGGGCCGCTTCGCCTTCGCCCACGACCTGGTGCGCGAGACCCTCTACGACGAGGCCGACGTGCGACGGCTGCACGCCGGGGTCGTCCGGGCGCTGGACTCCTCGCCGGAGGCCGCCGCCCTGGTGCTGCCCGCCGATCTGGCCCGCCACGCCCATCTCGCGGGCACCGAGCTGCCCGCGGCCCGCAGGGTCGAGATCATGCGGGCGGCCTCCGACGACGCGCTCACCCGGATCGCGACGGACGAGGCCGCGGCCCATCTGCGCCGCGCGTGCGAGGCGGTCGAGGATCCGGCCCAGCACGTGATCCTCGCCCTCGATCTCGGCCGCACCCTGCACCACATGGGCGGCAACCGCGCGGAGATGTGGCAGGTGCTGGAGAACGGCGCCGCCCTCGCCCGCGATCTGGGCGACCCCGTGCTGCTGGCGCGGGCCGCCCTCATCCTGCTGCCCGTCGAAGGAGACCCCGCCCATCAGGCGCTCAAGCGGCGGCTGCTGCGCGAGGCCTACGGCGCGATGATCGGTGAGGAGCCGGGGGAGCGGCCCGACGGCCGGCTGGCCGACGAGCTGACGGCCCACATCGCGGTGCGGGCCAGGGACGGCGACGACGACGAGGCCCTGGCGTTCAGCCTGTGGGCCAGGCACGACACCATCTGGGGTCTCGGCACGGCACGCGAACGGGTCGCCCTCACCGGCGAGATGATGGACGTCGCCCGGCGCCGCGGCGACCACGACACCGAGCAGTTCGCGTGCTCGCTGCGCTGGGTGGCGCTGCTGGAGCTCGGCGATCCCCGCTTCATCGGCCAATGGGAGTCCTTCCTCGGCCTCGCCGCGCGGCTGGGCACCCCCAGGTTCGTGGCGGCGGCGATGGTCGACCGGGCCATCATCGAGCAGATGCGCGGCGCGTTCGCCGAGGCCGAGGCCCTGCTGGAGCGGGCCGTCGGGGAGGAGCACGACCACGACCACGTCTCGGAGTTCGGCTACATGGAGCGGCACCTGGAGTGGATGACCCTGCTGCCGCAGGGCAAGACCACCGCGCTGGAGGAGGTCCGGCGCAGGGCCGTCGCCGAGGGCCATCCGCAGACGGGCCTGATCGAGGGGATCAACGCGCTCCAGCGCGGCGACGTCGAGACGGCGCTGCGCCACCGCGACGACGGCCCCTACCCGCGGATCTACGCTCCGCTCGCGCTGCGGTTCCAGGCCGAGCTGGCGGCGGCGACCGGCGACCGCGAGCTGGCCGGGCGGGTCAGGAGCGAGCTCGCGCCGCACTCGGGGGAGTGGCTGGTCTCGCTCTACGGCTGCGACATCAGCGGCCCCGTGGACCTCTGGCTGGCCGTGCTGGACGCCGCCGAGCGGTGCTGGCCCGAGGCGATCAGGGGCTTCAGGGCCGCCGCCGCGTCGGCCGACCGGCTCGGCGCGCGCGTCTGGTCGGTCGAGGCGCGGCACCGGCTCGCCCGGGCGCTGGCCGAGGCCGGAGACCCCGAGGCCGGGCCGGTCGCCGCGGAGGCGGAGAAGGAGGCGGCGGAGCTCGGCATGCGGCACCTCGCCCCGCGGGAGCGGGAGAGCGCGGGGTTCCGGCGCGAAGGCGCGGTCTGGGCCCTGGTCTTCGCGGGCAGGGAGACCCACATGCCCGACGCCAAGGGCCTGCACGACCTGCACACGCTGCTGCGCCGCCCCGGAGCGGAGATCCGCGCCGTCGAACTGCTCGACCCGGCCGCGGGCCCCGAGCTGGCCGCGGCCCGCGGGCTGGGCGGCGACCCGGTGCTGGTCGCCGAGGCCAAGGCCGCCTCCCGCAGGCGCCTGGAGGAGCTGGACGGCCTGATCGACGACGCCGCCGCGCTCGGCGACACCGCCCGCGCCGCCCGCCTGGACTCCGAACGCGGAGCGCTGCTCGCCGAGCTGAGGACCGCCGTCGGCCTCGCCGGCCGCGACCGCAGGCTCGGCGACGAGGCCGAACGGGCCCGCAAGACCGTCACCGCCCGGATCCGCGACACCCTCCGCAAGCTCGACGCCGCCCACCCCGAACTCGCCGGCCACCTCCGCGCCTCGGTCTCCACCGGCGCGGTCTGCTCCTACCGCCCCGACCGCGAGACCGCCTGGCACCTGTGACGCCCGGCGGTCCCGCGGGGTGATCCGGCCGGTCACTTGCGGTTGTACAGGCGCATCGTCAGGGAGCCGAACACGGCGACCAGCGCGGCCGAGGCGGCCAGCACCCAGAGGATCTCGCCGCCGCCGGTGGTGCCGCCCATCAGCGAGCGGGAAGCGGCGACGAGATGGGAGATCGGGTTGACGTCGACGAACGCCTGGAGCCAGCCCGGCATGGTCTCCGGGTCGACGAACACGTTGCTCAGGAAGGTCAGCGGGAACAGGAACAGCATGCTCACGCCCATCACCGACTTCTCGCTGCGCAGCAGGAGGCCGAACATGGTCCACACCCAGGAGAAGGCGAAGGAGAACACGACGAGCAGCGCGATCGCCCCGGCCACGCCCGCCACCCCTCCGTCGGGACGGTAGCCGAGGGCCAGCCCGACCAGGAGGATCGTGATGGAGGCCAGCACGTAGCGCAGGACGTCGGCGAGCAGGCAGCCGACCAGCGCGGCGGGCCGCCAGATCGGCAGCGTGCGGAACCGGTCGAAGACGCCGCGCTCGATGTCCTTGTTCACCTCCACGCCCGTGTACATCGTGATCATGACGACGCTGGTCACGAGGATGCCGGGGAGCAGGAACTCCAGGTAGGCCGCCGTCGATCCGGCGATCGCGCCGCCGAACAGATAGGTGAACATCAGCGTCATGATGATCGGGAACGCGGTCACGTCGAAGAGCTGCTCGGGCACATGCTTGATCTTCAGCATCGCCCGCCAGCCGAAGGCGACCGACGCCGTCAGGGCGTTCGGGGGCGGGGGACGCTCGCCGCGGGCGAGGACCGTCGAGAGGTTCTCGGCGAGCGGAGCGGTGGACCTGCCGGGCTCGGTGGTGGTGGTCATGCCGCGGCCTCCTTCACGGGCTGGTCGGTGAGGGCGAGGAAGACCTCGTCCAGGCTGGGCTGGCCGAGGGAGAAGTCCCCGACCTCGATGCCGGCCGCGGCCAGCGAGGCGAGCGCGCGGGAGGCCCGGGCGGGGGCGTCGGCGGCGGCCGTCAGCCGGGCGGTCAGCGCGACCGGGTCGGCGTCCGGCTCGGCCGGCACGCCGAGCGCCTCCGACAGGACGGCCGCGGCCTCGGCCCGGCGGGCGGCGTCGCGCAGCCGCAGGTGCACGGTCCCCGCGCCGACCGAGGACTTGAGGTGGTCGGGGGACCCCTGGGCGACGACCCTGCCGTGGTCGACGACCGCGATCCGGGCCGCGAGCTGGTCGGCCTCGTCGAGGTACTGCGTGGTCAGCAGGACCGTGGTGCCGTGGGCGACGACGATCCTGACGATGTCCCACACCTGGCTGCGGCTGCGCGGGTCGAGGCCCGTCGTCGGCTCGTCCAGGAACAGCAGGTCGGGGGTGTTGAGGATGCTCGCGGCGATGTCGATGCGCCGCCGCATCCCGCCGGAGTAGTTCTTCACCTGCCGGTCGGCGGCCTCCTCCAGGCCGAACGCCGCCAGCAGCTGGGCGGCCCGGTCGCGGGCGGCGGGTCTGCGGTGGCCGGTGAGCCTGCCGAGCAGGATCAGGTTCTCGGCGCCGGTGAGGTCCTCGTCGACCGAGGCGTACTGCCCGGTCAGGCTGACCCGGGAGCGCACCGCGTCGGCCTCGGCGCGCACGTCGCGCCCGAACACCCGGGCCTCGCCGCCGTCGGGACGCAGCAGCGTGGCCAGCACCCGGACGGCGGTCGTCTTCCCGGCACCGTTGGGGCCGAGCAGCCCGTACACGGTCCCGGCGGGGACGGTCAGATCGAGGCCGTCCAGCGCGCGGGTGTCGCCGAAGCGTTTCACCAGCCCCGACGTCTCGATGGCCTGTTCAGTCATGATCGATCTCCTCCAGCGGGGACGGGGGGTCCTCTCACCCTGGAGGCGCTAGTTCGCGCCTAGCGAGCCGCTAGGGGCTGTTTCAAAGTCGGCGCAGTAGGGCAGTTGACTTTGAAACAGCCCCTAGACGCGAACAGGTGTTTGAAGGGTCATTTCACCTTGAAGCCGAAGGCGCCCTTGGTGAGGGCCTTCTTGAAGACCTTGACGCTGCTCTTCTGGTGTTCGAGGACGAAGTCGCCGTCGCGCTCGGCGGGGCGCTTGTCGGCGTTGAACCAGATGAAGCCGATCACGTTCGGGTAGTGGGCGACCCCGGCGAGGAAGTCCTTGATGTAGGCATTGCGGATCTTGCCGGTGCTCGCGCCCGTCTCGGGGATGATGATCGGCTTCTTGGTGAAGGTCCTGATCTGCTTGAACGTCGGGATGAACAGGCCGTTGAAGGTCTTCTTGCGGGTACCGCGCTGGTAGCCGACCACGCCGACCCAGTCGACGTAGTTCGCGCCCGGCCAGTACTTGCGGAGCTTGATCTCCGGCCGGGAGCCGGTCTCGTTCGGCTGCCACATCCAGATCGCGTTGCTCGCCCCGGCCTTCCAGAAGATCGAGTGCATGCGCCGCCACGCCGCCACCCACTGCGCCGGCGTGTTCATGTAGTCGCAGGCGTTCTCGACCGCGGGGTCGTCGGCCTGCGGACGGCTGCAGGTTCCCCAGGGGTACCACTCGGCGTTGAACTCGTGCGCGAAACTGAAGATCACCGGGATCTTCGCGGCGCGGATGCCGAGGGCCAGGCGCCGGATGTAGGCGTCCTCGGCGCCCGCGGCGATGGTCGCCATGGTGATGCCCCGGCCGCGCGGCCACAGCTCCAGTTCGAGCTGGGGGAGGGCGCCGGACTTCCAGACCCCGGTGGCCCACGCCGCGTCGTAGTCGTCGCCCCAGTTGTAGAAGTTCTTGATGATGTTGGGCTTGCGGCCGGTCGCCCGGCCGAACCTCGCCGCGTCGGCGACCTTGTCGGGGCCGGGGGTGAACAGCCCGACGTACTCCCGTTTCGGGTAGATGTACTTCGTCACCTTCGCCACCCCCGGGGCGTTCCAGCGTTTGAAGCCCTTGGGCGCCGGGTTGTTGTAGCGGGCCTTGGCGGGCTTGGGGGCCTGCTTCGGCGCGGCGTCGGCGACTCCGGTCAGCATCGGGGCCAGCAGGACGGCGGCCACGAGTACACGGCGCTTCATCGGGGGGTTCGCTCCTCGGGGTACGGCGGCGGGGTGGGCCGGGATAGAGGGGGGGACGCCCAGGCTACGCAGGACCGGCCGCCCGCCTGGGCGCTATGGCCCGATTGACGGGTGAAACGGGCGGGGCTAGCGTGATCGGCGTCACGTCGTGTTGGGCTCTCGGGCGGGAGGCGGTCATGACGCAGATGGCGGATTCGGGGCTCGCCGAGTCGTTCGGGGCACTGCCGGCGGAGCTCGCCGACCTGCTGAGACCCGAGATCGCGGCGCTCAGTGACGAGATCGTGAGCGAGATCGGCCGGTGCGTGCCCGAGTTCGCGCCGTTCGGTGAGGGCCCCGCCAAGGACCAGGTCGCCGCGGCGGTCGCCCGGGGCCTGCGGCAGTTCATCGACCGGATCGCCGATCCCGGGCTGCCCGCCGAGGTGGGCGTCGCGCTGTACCGGGCACTCGGCCGGTCGGAGTTCGTCTCCGGCCGCAGCCTGGACGGCCTGCAGGGCGCGTTCCGGGTCGGGGCCAGGGTCGCCTGGCGCTGCTACGCCCAGACCGGCAAGCGGGCGGGCCTGCCGCCCGACACCATGTACATGCTCGCCGAGACGGTCTTCGCCTTCATCGAGGAGGCGGGGGCGCACGCCGTCGGCGGCTACTCCGATCTGCGCGCCCAGCTCGCGGGGGAGGTCGAGCGCAAGCGGCGGCGGCTGCTGGAGCTGCTGGTGGCCGATCCTCCGGTCGCCTCCCAGGCCAGGATCGCCGAGCTGGCGGCCGAGGCCCGGTGGCATCTCCCCGAGAGGGTCGCCTGCGCGGCCCTCGACGAGCCGTGGCGGACCGCCCATCTGGTCTCGCCCGCCGTCGACTCCGGCATCCTGATGGACCTGGACCGGCCCGATCCCTATCTGGTCGTCCCGGATCCCGAGGCGCCCGGCCGGTCCGAGCAGCTGCTCCGGGCGTTCGGCGAGGCCCGGCTGAGCATCGGGCCCGCCGTCGCGATCGGCGAGGCGCCGCTGTCGCTGCGGATGGCCAGGCAGGGGCTCGTGCTGGCCGGAAGGGGCGTGTTCGACGGCTATCCGGTCCGCTGCGAGGAGCATCTGCCGACCTTCGTGTTCCTCCAGGACGAGCGGGTCATGCGGCTGCTCGCCGAACGCAGCATGGCGCCGTTCGCCCGCTTCAGCCGGCTGAACAGGGCCCGGCTGTCGGAGACGCTCTACGCCTGGCTCCGGGTCGAGGGGAAGATCGTCGACGTGGCCGAGCTGCTCCATCTGCATCCGCAGACCGTCCGCTACCGGATGCGCCAGATCGAGGAGATGTTCGGGACCCGGCTGCACGATCCCGACTGGCGCTTCGAGATGGAGATGGGGCTGAGGGTCCGCGACCTGCTCACGGAGGAGTGAACCGGGCCCCGGTCCGTACTGGTCTAGACAGGTTGACAGCGGTCTAGACCGGTCATACGGTGCATTTCATTGGCATCGGGTGCTCTGAGTCGGGGTTCGGTACATGGAAGTCGTGATCGTCAAGGACAAGGCCGCGCAGGGCGAGCTGGTGGCCGCGGCCGTCGCCCGCCTGGTCGGGGAGAAGCCGGACGCCCTGCTGGGGGTCGCCACCGGCTCGACGCCGCTGCCCGTCTACGAGGCGCTGGCCGCGCTGGTGGCCGGCGGCCTGGACGTCTCCCGGCTGCGGGTCTGCCAGCTCGACGAGTACGTCGGACTGCCCGCCGGGCATCCCGAGTCCTACCGCGAGGTCGTCCGCAAGGAGGTCGTGCAGCGGCTCGGACTGCCCGCCGGCTCCTTCCTCGGCCCGGACGGAGGGGCGGGGGACATCGTCGCGGCCTGCGCCGCCTACGAGCGGGTGCTGGCCGAGGCCGGCGGGGTCGACCTCCAGATCCTCGGCGTCGGGACCGACGGCCACATCGGCTTCAACGAGCCCTGCTCGTCGCTGGCTTCCCGGACCCGGATCAAGACCCTCACCGAGCAGACCAGGGTCGACAACGCCCGGTTCTTCGGCGACGACCTCTCCCAGGTCCCGCAGCACGTGATCACCCAGGGCATCGGCACCATCCTCGAGGCCCGCCACCTCGTCCTGCTCGCCACCGGCGAGGGCAAGGCCGAAGCGGTCGCCGCGACCGTCGAGGGCCCCCTGTCCGCGCTGGTCCCGGCCTCGGCCCTCCAGCTCCACCCGCACGCCACCGTCGTCGTCGACGAGGCCGCGGCCTCCCGCCTGAAGCTCGCCTCCTACTTCAAGGCCACCTACGCCCACAAGCCGGCCTGGCAGGGCCTCTGATCCCGGGCCCTCCTGATCCCGGGCCCTCCGCCCGGGACTTCCCGGGCAGGCGGCGGCCCCCGCCGCCACCTGCCGGAGTTCCGATCGCCAGGGCCTCCGGCGTCTCCTCCTCCCCTGAGACGCTTCGGGGGCGGCCCGGCGTTGCAAGGGACTTCAACCCGATCGCAACCGGGCCGCAAGCGGGGTGGGGGACAGTGATCTCATGTCAGAGAAAGAGCGGTTGCGGCGGGAGCTCCACGACGGGCTCGGCCCGCTGCTGACCATGCTGGCCCTGCGGGCGGGCGCCGCCAGGGCGCAGCTGGTGAACGGGCGTCTCGCCGACGCCGACGCGACGCTGGCCCAGCTCCAGTCGGACGTGGCGGTGGCCGCCGCCGAGCTGAGGGCGGTGCTGGGCGACACGCGGATCCCGCGCCTGGCGGGGACGGGCCTGGCCGAGGCGGTCCGCGACCAGATGGCCAGGCACGGGGACGGGCGGATGGTCCTGCGGGCGGGCGATCTGCCGCCGCTGCCTGCCGACGTGGAGGAGGCGGCGTTCCGCATCGTCTGCGAGGCGCTCCACAACGCCGCCAGGCACGCGGGGGCCTCCCGGATCAAGGTGAGCCTCGAGGCGGTGCCGGGCGGCCTCGCGGTGCTGGTCGCCGACGACGGCACCGGGCTGCCGCCGGAGCCCCGCCAGGGCCTCGGCCTGCGCTCCATGCGGACCAGGGCCGAACAGGTCGGCGGCAGGCTCACCCTGTCCTCGGCCCCCGGCGACGGCCTGGCCGTCCGGGTGTTCCTGCCGTTCAGTCATACGTATCGCCCCGCCCGCGGCCCGGCCTCCGCGCTGCTGAGCACCGCCGACTGACGCCGGGTCCCCCCCGTGCCGGGCAGCCGGAGGGACCCGGCACGGGAGTGGCCCGGCCGTCAGCCGAAGTGGGCGGGGGCGCCGTCGTGCGCGGTCTCGGCCTTGGTGTTGACCAGCACGGCCACCGCGACGGCGGCCACGGCGAGGAAGGCGGCGCTCCAGTAGAACGCGGTCGTGAACCCGTGGACCGTCCCCTCGGCCCGTGCCTGCGCGGAGACGCCGTGGCTGACGATGTAGGCGGTGGTCGCGCTGGCGGCGATCGTGTTCAGCAGGGCGGTGCCGAGCGATCCGCCGATCTGCTGCGTGGTGTTGACCAGGGCGCTGGCCACGCCCGCGTCGTGGTTCTTGACGCCGGTGAGCGCCGTGTTCGACAGCGGGACGAAGATCAGGCCCATGCCGATGGCCATGGCCGTCAGCACCGGCAGCACATGGGCACCGTAGGAGCTGGTCGGGGTGAGCTGCGCCAGCCCGAGCATCCCGAGGATGGCCAGCACGAACCCGGTGAGCATCGTGGCGCGCGGCCCGAAGCGCGGCAGGAGCTGGCTGGCGGCCGCGGCGGACACGATGATGCCGATCGAGAACGGCAGGAACGCGAAGCCCGTCTTGAGCGCGGAGTACCCGAGGATCAGCTGGAAGTAGTAGGTCATGAACAGGAACATCCCGAACATGCCGACGCCCAGCAGCAGCGAGGTCAGGTAGGCGCCGCCCCGGTTGCGTTCGGTCAGCACCCGCATCGGCAGCAGCGGGTTGTCCGACCTCAGCTCCCACACCACGAAGCCGACCAGCAGGAAGCCCGCGGCGACCAGATAGCCCCAGCTCTTCGGAGAGCCCCAGCCGTGCGTCTCGGCCTGGGTGAACCCGAAGACCAGCGAGACGAGGCCGAGAGTGGACAGGACCGCGCCCGGGATGTCATAGCTCGTGCTGCCGTCGGCCTTGCTCTCCGACAGCACCCGCCGGGCGGCCACGGCCGCGAGGATCGCGATCGGGATGTTGACGAACAGGCACCAGCGCCAGTCCAGGTACTCGGTGAGGACGCCGCCGACGATCAGGCCGATCGCCGCGCCGCCGCCCGCGATCGCGCCGTAGACGCCGAACGCCTTGGCCCGCTCCCTGACGTCGGTGAAGGTGACCGTGAGCAGGGACAGCGCCGCCGGCGCGAGCAGCGCGCCGAACAGGCCCTGGAGCGCCCGGGCGGCGAACAGCATCTCCTGCCCGTTCGCGGCGCCGCCGATCGCCGAGGCGACCGCGAAGCCGACGAGGCCGATGACGAAGCAGCGCTTGCGCCCCGAGTAGTCGGCGATCCGGCCGCCGAGCAGGAGGAAGCCGCCGAACGCCAGGGTGTAGGCGGTGACCATCCACTGTCTGTTGGCGTCGGAGATGTTCAGGTCGGCCTGGGCCGACGGAAGCGCGATGTTCACGATCGAGGCGTCGAGGACGACCATCAGCTGGGCGATCGCGATGACCCCCAGGGCCCGCCATCGGCGGGGATCGGCGTGCACCGGCGGACGGTTCAGAGTTTCGGCTGTCACAATTACCTTGAACAGCGAAAATAGCGTCAGACCATCCCTTTGTGTGATCAAAAGTGCGTATGGTTATGACAAGCCGATCATTACGTTTTACGGATTCCCCTTTGCCCGGCAAGGGGGATTTCGGCCGCCCGCCCCGGGGACGATCTCTCCATATCGATCACTTCCTGGGGGCGTGGGTGAAAAGACTCGCAGTGGGCCTGGCGGCGGCCTTTGTCGCAGGTGTGGCCGCGGTGCTGATGGGGCTCCTCGTGCTCCTCGTGGGCTTCGCCGACGTCGATCTGGTGCCGTCGGGGAGCTCCGTCCGGCAGGAGGGAAAGAAGGCCTATCGCGCCGCCGTCGCCCCCGACGTGAACGAGCGGCGCGGGATCCGGCGGGCCGACCGCTACCCGCACGACTGCTCGAAGGAGAAGTGCGTCGCGCTCACCTTCGACGACGGCCCGGTCAAGGGGACGGGCCGGGTGCTCGACGCCCTGGCCCGCGCCAAGGCGAAGGCGACGTTCTTCGTGCTCGGCTCCATGGCCGCGGAGGAACCGGGGATGCTGCGGCGGGCGGCCGCCGAGGGGCACGAGATCGGCAACCACACCTGGGACCACGCGGATCTGTCGCGCCTGCCCGCCGCGCGGATCCGGCGCGAGATCCGGCGGACCGGTGATCTGGTCACCCGGCTGACGGGCGTCACGCCCCGGCTCCTGCGGCCCCCGTACGGCGCGTCGAACCGGCGGGTGGTGAGGGCGGCGCGGAGTTTCGGCCTGCCGCAGATCATGTGGGCGGTCGACCCGCAGGACTGGCGCGACCACCGGCCCGCCTCGGTCACGCACCGTGTTCTCAAGGACGTTCAGCCGGGCCATATCGTCCTGATGCACGACATCCAGCCGGGCACCGTGAAGGCCGTCCCGAGGGTGCTGAAGACGTTGAAGCGGCGCGGATATGTGTTCGTCACCGTTTCCGAGTTGCTCGCGGGGGAGCTCACTCTTCCCGGAAACGAGTATCGGGAACGTCCCGAAACGGAGGAAGATGTCTGACTCGGACGGTAAGTAATTGATGGCTACATGACCTGATTGCTTGCCTTTGTTCCGTTTCCGCCTGACGATGAGGCTTCCGTAAGAACTTCGGAGGCGCGACAGCTGGGACGGAGAGTCATGGTGCGGACCTTTCCGTATGGGGTGACGGGAGTGGCGGCGATCGTCGCCGAACCGACGCCGATCGACGACTGGGCCAGAAGGGCCCGCATCCCCTACCGGAACCATCCGGGCCGGGTCCTCACGGGTGCGGAGATCACCCGGATCATGGGGGTCGAGGGCAAGAGCTGGGATCCCCTGCTCTTCGCCACCCTCGGCCCCGCCGTCGACGCGGCCGGGCAGGCGCTCCGGTCCGCCGGGCTCACCGCGGACGACATCGACACCTTCATCACGGCGACGTCGATCCCGTACGAGCCCGTGATGGACGCCGACGCGATGCGCATCGCGTCGGAGCTCGGGCTCCGCCCCGAGGTCGTGCCGATCGGTCTGGCCAGCGGATGCGCCGGCCTGGCCAGGGCGGCGGCCCTGCTGGCGGGTTCGGACGCCCGCCGCGCCCTCGTCGTCACCTACAACGCCCCGAGCAGGGCGATGGGCGACGGCGCCGGGGGAGTCGCCGACCGTTACCTGCACAACATGATCCATCCGACCGGGTCGCAGCTGTGGGCCTCGCCCGCCCTGTTCTCCGACGGGGCCGCCGCGATGGTGTTCGAGCGCGACGCCGGGTCCGGAGGGATGATCACCTACTCCCGTGACCCCGGCGACCCTCTGGTCCTGCATCCGGGCGGCTCGTCGGCCCAGCCGCTCAGCACGCTCGAAGGCCGGATGGGCGCGGCCTACGGGATGAGTTCCGCTGCGATCAAACAGTACTACCGTTCGGGAATGATACGGAATCATCAGGCGCTTCTCAGTGCCGATCCTCGTTATGTGGAGCGATCCGCGCGCGTCTATCTGCACCAGGCCAATCCGCTGCTCGTCGACGATTTCGTCGCGGCGGTGGGGTTGCCGCCGGAGAAGGCGCCCTCCAACGTCCGTACTTACGGCAACCTCATCACCGTCTCCACGCCGCTGCTCCTGCACGAGGACCTGATGGCGGGGACGGTCAGGAGGGGCGACCTGATCGCGGTCTCGCTGGTCGGCGCCGGACCGGAGCGCGGGGCCTACTACGCTCCCGTCCTCGTCCCGAACGTCGAGGAGCTCAGGTCGCCGCGCCCGGCACTGGTGGCGCGATGACCCTGTCCCGCCATGTCCACGGCCCGGTCGACGCGGAGACCCGGGCCGCCCTCACCAAGATCTTCACCGATCAGGTCTTCGTGCGGCGGACCGACCTGCGCCCCACCGAGCACTACGCGCTCACCTACGAACGGCTCCGCCACCTCGGCGGCGAGGCCCCGCGCGGCCGGGCCCTGCCCCGGCATCCCGAGTGGACCTTCGGCCTGGCCCAGTGGACGGCCGTGAGCTGCCCGTCGCTGTTCATGGCGACGGTCCTGCACTACTACCTGTCGCTGGACCCGATCCTGGACTTCGCCTCCTCGCCCGAGGCCGTCGAGCCCTACGTGCGGGAGCTGGAGACCTTCGGGGCGTTCGGGGCGTTCCTCGTCACCGAGATCGGCAGGGGCACCTCGCACCTGGCGCTGCGGACCGAGGCGGTCTACGACGGCGGCGGGTTCGTGCTGCACACCCCCGACCCGGACGCCCGGAAGTTCATGCCGAACACCGGGCTGCCCGGCGTGCCGAAGCTGGGCGTGGTCTGCGCCCGCCTGATCGTCGAGGGCGAGGACAGGGGCGTCTTCCCGTTCGTGGTCAGGGTGCCGGGGGAGGGCGTCGCGGTGCGCCCGCTGCCGCCGTCGCCGCTGGTGCCGCTGGACTACGCCGTCACCTCCTTCGACCGGGTCAGGCTGCCCTTCGAGGCGTGGCTCAGCGACGGCGCCTCGATCACCGCCGAGGGCTACGCCGACCCGCTCGGCGGCGGCGACGCCCGCCTGGTCCGCACCCTCGCGGTGGCGCGCAACATGTGGGCGCTGGCCACCGCGGGCATGGCCGCCACCAGCAGGGCGAGCGTGGCCATCGCGTTCCGGCACGCGGCGGGGCGCGTCACCACCGGTCGGCTGCGGCCCGACCTGCCGGTCCTCGGCTACCGCACCACCCAGGAGAAGCTGCTCGGCGCGCTCGCCACCGCCTACGCGGCCACCGCGCTCGCCAACCAGTCGATGCTCGGCTGGATCCGGCTGCGCTCGGCCGGCCGCCCCGGGGCACCGGCCGGGGAAGGCGACGGGGGGACGCCGACCTGGTTCCCTGTCGCCACGATCAACCGCGACGCCTGCCTGTCGAAGGTCATGGTGACCGGACTCGCGGAACGGGTCGCCGCGGCCTGCCGGCTCAGCGCCGGGGCCCAGGGCGTGCTGGGCTGCAACCGGTACACCGACTACCAGGGGCTCGCGCAGGCCTTCCACTCCGTCGGCGGCGACAACCAGCTGATCGTCCTGGACTCGGCCAAGGCCATGGTCGCCGGGGTCCAGTACGATCCGCCGCCCGGCCTGCCCGCCCCGATCACCGCGCTGACCAGCCCGGCCGACCATCTCCGGCTGGCGGCGACCAGGGAACGCCTCCTGCACGCCGCCCTGTCCACGACCGTCGAGGACGCCCTGAGCGAGGGCGCCGACGAGTTCGACGTCTGGAACGACCATCTCGCGCTCGCCCGCGACCTCGTCGAGGCGGCGGGGGAACATCTCACGCTCGCCACCTTCCTGCGCGCGGCCGAGGCGGAGGAGCCGGCCGTCCAGGAGCTCCTGCGTCCGCTCGTCCAGATCTTCGCGCTGGAGCAGACCGCGCGGCACGCTGATTTCCACCTCCAGCACGGCCTCCTGTCCACCACCGAGGTCGCGGAGATCCCCGGCCTCCTCAACGCCGCCTACGACGCGGTCCTGCCGCACGCCGCCGAGCTCGTCGACGCCTTCGAACTCTCTCGGGAGCTGGTCCAGGCGCCGATCGCGGGCGACTACGTCACGGCGTTCGCGCCCTGACCGCGGCCTTCAGCGCCGTGATCGCCGCCGCCGTCGCGGGGCGCCTCCGGGTGCCCCGCCGGTAGGCGAGCCTGGTCCTGCGGCGGGCCTCCAGGGGGGTCAGCACGACCTCCGCGGGCGCCCCGATCGCCCCGAGCTCGGGGACGAGCGCGACGCCCTGGCCCGCCTCGACCAGAGCCAGGACGGTGCCGAAGTCGTCGGCGTGGTGCCGGACGCGCGGGCTGAACCCGGCGGCCTGGCACGCCCGGACGGTCATCGTGTGGCAGAGCGTCCCCGGGGTGCCCGCGATCCACGAGGCCCCGCTCCGCCCGGCCAGCGGTCCCGGTTCCAGGTCGGCCAGGTAGACGATCTCCTCCAGCAGCGGCTCGGTGTCGAGCGCGGGATCGGGCGCCGCGGGCACGTAGTCGTACTCCTGGACGAGGGCGACGTCGAGGGTGCCCGCGCGCAGGGCGTCCGGCGCGGTGGCGGGGTCGAGCTCGGTGACCATGAGCTCGAGCCCCGGATGCTCGCTGCTCAGCGCGACCAGGGCGGGGGACAGGATCGTCCGCACGGCCGTGGGAAAGGCGCCGATCCGCAGGGCGCCGCTCAGCTCGGGCGCGGCGAGGTCGGCCGACGCCTCCTCCAGCACCGCGAGGATCGTCTCGGCGTGGCCGACCAGGACCAGCGCGGCCGGGGTGAGGGCGACCCGGCGTCCCGTGCGCTCCAGCAGCGCGGTCCCCGCCTCGCGTTCCAGCGCGCTGAGCTGCTGGGAGACGGCCGAAGGGGTGTAGGCGAGCGCCTCGGCGACGGCCGCGATGGTGCCCCGGTGGGCGAGTTCGCGGAGCAGGCGGAGCTTGCGGACGTCCAGCATCACTTCAGCTTACGCTTCACGTTAGAAAGGCGAACTGGACCTGATGGTCGCGAGGTCGGCACCCTGGCGGCATGACACTCACAGGGCTCCACGTCCCGATGATCACCCCGTTCGCCGCGGACGGCTCCGTCGCCGTGCCCGCGCTGGAGCGGCTGGCCCACGAGGTCCTCGATGCCGGGGCGGCCGGGATCGTCGCCCTCGGCACGACCGGGGAGCCGGCGTCCCTGACGCCGGACGAGCGCCGCACCGTCCTGGAGACCTGCGCCGGGGTCTGCCGCGACCGCTCCGCCCCCCTGATCGCCGGGGCGGGCACCAACGCCACCGCGTCCTCGGCCGACGACCTGCTCGCCCTCGCCGGACGGCCGGAGATCGCCGCGGCCCTGGTCGTCGTCCCCTACTACACGCGCCCGTCGGAGGCCGGTGTCGTCGCCCACTTCGAGCGGCTCGCCGCGATCAGCCCGGTCCCCATCGTGATCTACAACATCCCCTACCGGACCGGACGCCCGCTGGGCTTCGAGACCCTGCTCAGGCTGGCGGCGATCCCCGGCGTGACCGGCTTCAAGCACGCGGTCGGCGGCATCGACGAGGACACCGTCCGGTTCATGGCCGCCCGTCCCGAGGGCTGCTCGGTCCTGTGCGGCGACGACCTCTTCCTCGCCCCGCTGCTGGCGATGGGCGCCTCGGGCGGCATCCTGGCCTCGGCCCATCTGCGGACCTCGGACTTCGCGGCCCTCATCGCGGGCGCGGATCCGGCGGGCTCAGCGGGCGGCGGCGCGGGTCACGGCTCGCTCGCGCACAGCCTGGCCCGCACGTCGGCGGCGCTGTTCGAGGCGCCGAACCCGGTGGGCGTCAAGGCGGCCCTGCACGCCGAGGGGCGCATCCCCACCCGGGACGTCCGCCTGCCCCTGCTCGCGGAATGACGAGATCCCCGTGCCCACCCGGGGCGCGGGGATCCTTCGCGGTGCGCGAGCCTCAGATCTGGGTGCGACGGGGGTTGGCGGTGTTGGTCGGCCAGTTCGCGAGAGCGGCCTCCACCTCGGCGGCCAGCTCGGTGTCGACGACAACGGTGGTGGACTGGTCGGTCACGGCGCGTTCCTTCTGCTCAAGTGGGATGGCGTTCCCGCCGGTCAGGCTCGGGACCGGGGCGGAAGCGCACGATGTTACCAGCTAAGGATATCCGGACAATTGGGACTGAGGGGAGTGGATCAAGGGGCCCAACTTCTTACGGACGAAACACCTATAGGCGTGCATTTCATCCCTTTGAAACACGGACTTCTTACCCTGCGGATGTGGCGGACCTCTTTGACGACTACCTGCCGGCGGCGGCCTGGGACGAGATGTTCGAGCGGGCGGGCGTGCCCAGGAGCGCCTACGGCCCCGTGCTGGCGGCGCTCCAGCCCCTCGACAAGGGAGAACTGAGGTTCCGGGCCGACCAGCTGGCCCGCGTTTTCACCGATCGCGGCGTGACCTTCGACTACGCGGGGGAGGAGCGGCCCTTCCCGCTCGATCTCCTGCCGCGGGTCATCGACGCCGCCGAATGGGCGGTGATCGACCAGGGCGTCAGGCAGCGGGTCCGGACGCTCGAGGCCTTCCTCGCGGACGTCTACGGCCCCGCCGAGATCTTCCGGGACGGCCTGGTGCCCTGGCGGCTCGTGTGCTCCTCGGCACACTTCCATCGCCAGGTGGCGGGGCTGACCCCGCCCAACGGGGTCCGCGCCCACGTGTCGGGGATCGACCTGATCCGCGACGAGGACGGCCGGTTCCGGGTCCTGGAGGACAACGTCAGGACCCCCTCGGGTGTGAGCTATGTCATGGAGAACCGGCTGGCGATGACCAGGACGTTCCCCTCGCTCTTCGCCGAGCAGCACGTCCATCCGGTCGACGAGTACCCGGCCCGGCTGCTGCACGCCCTGCGGGCCGCCGCTCCGGCGGGCGTCGACGATCCGGTGGTGGCGGTGCTCACCCCGGGCGTCGGCAACGCCGCCTACTTCGAGCACACGCTGCTCGCCCGGCTGATGGGCGTCGAACTCGTCGAGGGCAGGGACCTGCTCTGCGCCGGCAACCGGGTCTACATCCAGACGACCCAGGGGCGCAGGCCCGTCCATGTGATCTACCGCAGGATCGACGACGGCTACCTGGATCCGCTGCACTTCAACGCCGGGTCGGTGATCGGCTGCCCGGGGATCGTCAACGCCGCGCGGGCCGGGAACGTCACGATCGCCAACGCGGTCGGCAACGGCGTCGCCGACGACAAGCTGATCTACACCTACGTGCCCGAGATGATCCGCTACTACCTGGGGGAGGAGCCCGTCCTGGCGAACGTGGAGTCCCACCGGCTGGAGTCGCCCGACGTCGTCGAGTGGGTGCTGGACCGGCTCGGTGACCTGGTGCTCAAGCCCGTCGACGGCTCGGGCGGCAAGGGCATCGTGATCGGCCCGCACGCCTCGGACCGGGATCTGGCCGAGCTCAGGATCAAGGTCGAGGCCGATCCGCGGGCCTGGATCGCCCAGCGGCCCGTCGCGCTGTCGACCGTCCCGACCCTGACCGAGAACGGTCCCGCCCCCCGGCACGTGGACCTGCGGCCGTTCGCCGTGAACGACGGCGAGGACGTCTGGGTGCTGCCCGGCGGCCTCACCCGCGTCGCCCTGCCCGAGGGCGAGCTCGTCGTGAACTCCTCCCAGGGCGGCGGCTCCAAGGACACGTGGGTCCTGGCCGCCGAGCGGGTCCGCGAACCGCAGGCCCCGCCGATCCCCATGCCCCGCGTGACCCCCGATGCGACCGTGCCCGAAGGCGGACCGGCGGAAGGAGCCCAGCAGCAATGAGAGCCCAGCGAAGATGACGACCGGACTGCTGAGCCGGATCGCCGAGACCCTCTTCTGGATCGGCCGGTACGTGGAGCGGGCCGACGACACCGCGCGGATCCTGGACGTCCACGTGCACCGGATGCTCGAGGAGCCGTCCGGTGACGAGGACGCCGGATGCCGGGCGCTGCTGGCGATCCTCGGGGTCCCCGCGGCGCCGGGCGAGCGCATCGACATCGGCACGGTGCTGGCGGGGCTGGCCTTCGCCGACGACGGGCCGTCCTCGATCGCGGGGGCGCTCCAGGCGGCCCGGACCGGCGGGCGGAGCGTCCGCGAGGTGGTGTCCACCGAGATGTGGGAGTGCCTCAACGTCACCTGGCACGAGCTCCCCGACCGCCGGCGCGCGGCGGGACGGCTCGGCCCGCACATGTTCCTGCGGTACGTCAGGGAACGGGCGGCGCTGTTCTCCGGGCTCGCCGACGCCACGATGAGCCGCGACGAGGGCTGGCACTTCCTGGTGCTGGGCCGCAGCCTGGAGCGGATCGACATGACCGCGCGGCTGCTGTCGCTGCGGATGCCGTCGGCGTCCTACGCCCCCGACTGGTCGATGCTGCTGCGGGCCAGCGGGGCGGACGAGTCCTACATCCGCACCCATGGAGGCACCGGAGATCCGGCGCAGGTCGCGGCGTTCCTGATGCTCGACCGGCTCTTCCCGCGCTCGGTCCTGCACGCCCTCACCCTCGCCGAGGACTGCCTCGCCGCCCTCGACCCCGACCCGTCGCGGGCCGGATTCACCGACGCGGCCCGCCGCCCGATCGGCCGGATGCGGACGCGGCTGGAGTACACCGACACCACGCTGCTGCTCGGTCAGCTCCCCGAGCTGCTGCCCGCGCTCCAGCGCGCCTGCGTGGAGGCGAGCGCGGCCGTCACCGAGAAGTACTTCCAGTACGCGCTGCCCGTCGCCTGGGCACAGGAGGGATGAGGCACGTGTCGACCGAGACCGGCTGGCGGCTGCGCATCACCCACACCACGCGGGTGTCCTACGACGGCGACGCCCGCGCCTCCTACAACGAGCTGCGGATGGCGCCGCTGACCCTGCCGGGGCAGACCGTGCTCGGCAGCCGGATCACCGTGCAGCCGCACGTCGCGGTCTGGACGTACTGGGACTACTGGGGCAGCGAGGTCGCGGCCTTCGACCTCCAGGCGGCGCATCCGTCGCTGGTCATGGTCGCCGCCAGCACCGTCGAGACCAGCCCGGCGCCCCCGCTTCCCGACCCGCCGCCCTGGACCGACCTGCCCGGGCTGGCGCGGGAGCTGGGCCTCGACGAGTACCTGGTCCCGACCGATCGCACCCGCGTCTCGGAGGAGATCGCGGGGCGGGCGAGGAGCCTGGTCGAGGGGCTCGACCCGCACGACGCGGCGCTGCGGCTGGCCGCGTGGATCCGCGACCGGGTCGACTACGTGGCGGGCGCGACGGCCGTCACGACCTCCGCGCAGGAGG
This sequence comes from Actinocorallia longicatena, assembly GCF_039534125.1. Lineage (NCBI taxonomy): Bacteria > Bacillati > Actinomycetota > Actinomycetes > Streptosporangiales > Thermomonosporaceae > Actinocorallia > Actinocorallia longicatena. Next base: position 60,120 of record NZ_BAAAUV010000008.1, read on the forward strand.
CCTGGGAGGTGAGGCAGGGCGTCTGCCAGGACATCGCCCATCTGACGGTCGGCGTCCACCGGGCGGTCGGCCTGCCCGCCCGGTACGTCTCGGGATATCTGCACCCCGATCCCGACGCCCGGCCGGGCGACACCATGGAGGGCCAGTCACACGCCTGGGTGGAGTACTGGGCGGGCGACTGGGTCGCCCACGACCCCACCAACCGGATCCCGGCCGGCGAATGCCATGTGACGGTCGCCCGCGGCCGCGACTACGACGACGTCCCGCCGCTCAAGGGCATCTACCACGGTGCCCCGAGCAGCGTCATGGACGTCACGGTCGAGGTGACGCGCCTTTTCTAGGGCCCTGGGAGGCGGTCAGGTGCTCTGCTTGGCGAGGCAGCCGACGACGCCCTGCGTGCGGCCCTTGCCGAAGGCGCTGACGCGCTCGATGGCGTCGCCGTGGCTGGAGGGGTCGGCCCACTCGGTGTTGTCGGCGAGGGCCGACAGCGACTGGCCGATCTCGGTGGTGTCGCCGTCCTCCCAGGTCAGCGTGCCGTCCTTCTGGGCGCCCCAGAGCACGGCCCCGGCGAGGCAGTCGGCCTGGAGTTCCTTGTCGGTCGAGACGAGGTTCATCTGGAGGCGGTTCTGGATGGCGTGGCCCCACTCGTGCGCCACGACCAGGTAGACGAAGGCGTCGCCCTGCGCGTAACCGGCCTTCATCAGGGCGAAGTCCCAGGCGAGGTAGTCCTCGGGGATGCAGTAGTAGGCGTTGAACTTGTCCGCGGGCTGACCGCCGCAGGTGAACCGCGCGGGATCGTCGCCGTTGTAGACGCCCTTGATGGCGGGCGCCTTGTAGGTGCCGGTGAACAGCTCCGACCAGTGGTCGGACCAGTACTTGTCGACGACCTCGACGGCGCCGTTGATCTCCTTGGTGACGTCGGCGTCGGAGAACTGGGCGTTGGGGGAGGGGTCGCCGGTCTGCTGGGGAGTGTCCGCCGAGGTGTCCTGGGGGGCCTTGGTGGTCTTCATCGAGGGGACGGACGTCGGGGGCGTCTGGTCGACGTTCCCCACCTTGAATTCGCATCCCGTGGTGACGGCGGTGACGGCCGCGACGGACAGGGCGAGCGCGAGAACTCGCTGCTTGAACATCTTGCTTGCTCCGGGGAGGTCAGGGCGGGGGAACTTCGTAGGGTGTGACTCCCGCCGATCTGATCTGGTTCGCCCCTCCCCGGTCACAAATGGAGTGGTCTGTATAACTCTTCGGCTAGCGGGTCACGCGGCGGATCCACTGGGCGAGGTCGTCGAAGACCTCGTCGCGGTTGGTCTCGTTGAAGATCTCGTGGCGGGCCTGGTCGTAGGGCTGGTAGGTGACGTCGGTGAGACCGGCGTCGCGGTAGCGCGACACGACGAGGTCCGACAGGGCGAGCCCGCCGTTGAGGGGGTCCATGCTCCCGACCGCGACGTAGATCGGCAGATCGAACGTCACGCCGGAGGGGTCGGCCAGGCGCGGGGCGGCGTCGGTCAGCTCGGTCATGCCCTGGAGGTCGAGCTCGAAGCCGCAGTACTCGTCGGCGACGTACAGGTCGACCTGGGCCTCGTCGCGCGACAGCCAGTCGAACGGCGTCCTGGCGGGCTCGAACGGCGCGTTGAACAGCTCCAGCACGTTGACCGACGGGTCCGGCGGCCCGGCCAGGAGCTGGTCGATGGCGGTCGTGCCCGACAGGGCCAGCCCGTCGAGGAGCTCGGAGTGGTCCAGCACGTACTGCTGGGCGGCGAACGAGCCGAGGCTGTGCGCGACCAGCACCAGCGGCACCCCCGGATGCTGCTTGCGGAGCAGCCCGGTCAGCGTGACCATGTCCTCGACCAGCAGGTTCCACCCGCCGTCGCCGAGGACGCCGGGACCGGCGTGCATGCTCTTGCCGTGGCCGCGGTGGTCGGCGGCGTAGACGGAGTAGCCCAGCCCGTTGAGGTGGGCCGCGAGCGGCGCGTAGCGGGCGGCGTGCTCGCCCATGCCGTGGGCGACCTGGACGACGGCGCGCGGCTCGTCGACGGGCCACTCGTGCACGGTGATCGCGACGCCGTCGCCGCCGGGGTAGGTGAACATCGCGGTCTCCTCAGGAGGTGGGGGTGCGCAGCAGGTCGGCGACGCGCGCGCGGACGTCGGGGGTGTCGAGCCCGCGCAGGGTGAGGGTGGTCCGGCGGCGCAGGACGTCGTCGGGGGTGCAGGCCCATTCGTGGTCGCGAGCGTAGACGGCCTGCGCCCAGATGTCAGGGCCCTCGGGGTGGATGGGGGCGCCGAGCGCGGGATCCCTGCGGACCAGCTCGGCGAGGTCGAAGGCGAGACTGCCGTAGTGGGTGGCCAGATGGGCGGCGACGGTCGGCTCCATCGGCTCGCTGGCCGTCAGCCGGTGCATGACGGCCGCGGGCGCCGCCAGGCCCGGCAGCGGCATCGTGCGCAGAACGTCGGAGCCCACGCCGAGACGGTCGAGGACGACGCGGCCGATGTGCCGGTAGGTCGTCCACTTGCCGCCCGCGATCGACAGCATGCCGCGGCGGCCCTCGGTGATGACCGTCTCGCGCTTGGCGGTGGTGACGTCGCCCGGCCCGCCCGGCAGGACCCGCAGTCCCGCGAAGGCGTAGGTGACGTCCGCGGGGTCGACCGTGACGGCCTGCCCGGCCTCGGCGAGGATCTGGGCGACGTCGAGGCCGGTCGCGCGGACGTCGCCGGGATCGCCCTCGTACGGCTCGTCGGTGGTGCCGAGCAGGAGGTGGTCCTCCCACGGGACGGCGAAGGAGACCCGGTACTTGTCGAGCGGGATCGTCAGGGCGGCCTTCCACGGCTCGTGCCGCTTCGCCACGACGTGGGCGCCCTTGGACAGCCGGACCGAGGGGGCGGCGCCGGGGTTCTCCAGGGCGCGGAGCCGGTCCACCCACGGGCCGGTCGCGTTGAGGACGAGCCGGGCGTCGACCCCGAACTCGGCGCCGTCGAGGGCGTCGCGCAGGTCGGCGCCGGAGATGCGGCCCGAGCGGCTGCGCAGCCCCTCGACCCTGGCGTGGTTGAGCACGACCGCCCCGGCGGCGACGGCCGCGCGGACCGTCATGATCGCCAGCCGGGAGTCGTTCATCTGGTGGTCGGTGTAGACGGCCGCGGCGCGCAGCCCCTCGGTGCGCAGCCCCGGCACCTGCTGGGCGGCCTGGGCCCGGCTGACGACCCGGCCGAGGCCGTCGCCGAACGCCGACAGCGCCGAGTACAGGAAGACGCCCGCCCCGAGCTTGGCGGCGCCGTGCGGGCCGCCGCTGTAGATCGGCACCAGGAACTGGCGCGGGCTGACCAGGTGCGGGGCGACCTCGGCGGCCAGGGTGCGGCGTTCGCGGTGGTTCTCGGCGACCAGCTTCACGTTGCCGGTCTGCAGGTAGCGCAGCCCGCCGTGGACCAGCTTGGTCGACGCGCTGGACGTCGCCCCCGCGAAGTCGCCGCCGTCGACCAGCGCGACCCGCAGGCCGGCCTGGGCGGCGGTCCAGGCGGCGGCGATGCCGACGATCCCGCCGCCGATGACCAGCAGGTCGAAGGTGCCCCTGGCCAGTTCGGCGCGGGCGGCCTCGCGGCCGGCGTCGTGGATGACGGTGCTCATGAGTCCTCTTCCTCAAGGTCGTCGGCGTCGAGCCAGCCCTTGGCGCGCTCGACGGCCTTGGCCCATTTGCGCTGGTGGCGGGAGCGGGTGGCGGCGTCCATCCGGGGGGTCCACTCGGCGGCGCGCCGCCATTCGGCGCGCAGGGCGTCGAGGTCGGGCCAGACGCCGGTGACCAGGCCCGCGGCGTGCGCCGCGCCCAGGCAGGTGGTCTCGGCGACGAACGGGCGCTCCACCGGGACGTCGAGGACGTCGGCGATGGTCTGCATCAGCAGGTTGTTGGCGGTCATGCCGCCGTCGACCCGCAGGGAGCGCAGCGGCATGCCCGCGGAGAGGCCCGCGACGTCCAGGAGCATCGCGTCGACGACCTCACGGGTCTGCCAGGCGGTCGACTCCAGCACCGCACGGGCCAGGTGGCCCTTGCCCGCGTAGCCGGTCATCCCGACCAGGACGCCGCGGGCGTCCGGCGACCAGTGCGGGGCGAACAGCCCGCTGAAGGCGGGCACGAAGTAGAGGCCGCCGCTGTCCTCGACGCTCAGCGCCAGGGTCTCGACCTCGGCGGCCGTCGCGATCAGGCCCATCTTGTCGCGCAGCCACTGGGTGAGGGAGCCGGTGTTGGCGATCGAGCCCTCGAGCGCGTAGACGGGCGGCTCGCCGCCGAACTGGTAGCCGAGCGTGGTCAGCAGCCCGTGGCTGGAGCGGACGATCTCCTTCCCGGTGTTGAGGAGCAGGAACGCGCCGGTGCCGTAGGTCGACTTGGCCTCGCCGGGATCGAAGCAGGTCTGGCCGAGCAGCGCCGCGTGCTGGTCGCCGAGCGCGGCGGCGATGGGGACGCCCTCCAGCACGCCGGTCGCGGTGCCGTAGTGCTCGGCCGAGGAACGGATCTCCGGCAGCACGGACTCGGGGACGCCGAGCGCGGCCAGGATCTTCGGGTCCCAGCCGAGGGTGGCGAGGTTCATCAGCGAGGTGCGGCCGGCGTTGGTGACGTCGGTGACGTGCGCGGCACCGCCGGTGAGGTTCCAGATCAGCCAGGTGTCCATGGTGCCGAACATCAGCTCGCCCCGCTCGGCCCGCTCCCGCAGGCCCGGCACGTGGTCGAGCAGCCACCGGATCTTGGGTCCGGAGAAGTAGGACGCCAGCGGGAGACCGGTCTCGGCCTGGAAGCGGTGGCGGCCGAGCTCCGCGCACAGGACGTCGGTGCGGGTGTCCTGCCAGACGATCGCGTTGTGCACCGGGCGCCCGGTGGCCCGGTCCCACAGCACGGTGGTCTCGCGCTGGTTGGTGATGCCGACCGCCGACAGCTCGTCGGGGCGCAGCCCCGCCTTGGCGAGCGCGCCGGTGACGACCTGCTGGACCCGCTCCCAGATCTCGGACGCGTCGTGCTCGACCCAGCCGGGCCGGGGGAAGATCTGGCGGTGCTCGCGCTGGTCGATCGCCACGATGCGGCTGTCGGAGTCGAAGACGATGCACCGGCTGGAGGTGGTGCCCTGATCGATGGCCGCGACGAACGGCATGGGTTCCTCCGCTGCTGGGTGATCCGGTCGGTCAGCCTACCTCTGTTCGACAATGCCGAACAGGGATTGATTTCTTGGTTACCCCACAGTAAGGTCCCGGGCGCCCGAAGGGAACGCGGCCACGCCCGGCATCGGTACGCGGCTCGTCGGGGAACGGTTCAGAAGGGGCTGGCGCCCAGGTCACGGCTGATCGCGCGGGCCGTGTCGCGGACGGCCGCGACCAGCGCGGGGAGCGGTTCGCCCCCGCCGGTGAGGCGCTCGACCGCCCCGCTCACGCCGACCGCGCCCAGCGGGGTGCCCCTGCGGTCGCGGATCAGCGCGGCGATCCCCGCGGTGCCCTCGACGGCCTCCTCGCGCTCGGACGCCCAGCCGCGCTCGCGGATGACGGCGCACTCGAGGTCGAGGCCGGCGGGGGAGACGACGGTCCGCTTGGTGAACGGCTTCAGCACGCCGTCGAGCTCGGCGCGGGCCACCGGATCGTGGGCGACCAGGACCTTGCCCCAGGCGGTGGCGTGCAGCGGGAGCATCGCGCCGATCTCCAGGACCTGGCGGCTGCCGTCGGGGCGGAACACGTGATGGACGACCAGGACGCCGCCGTGGTGCAGCACGCCGATCCGGACGCTCTCGCCCGTCGCCCTGGCCAGGTCGTCGGACCAGACGAGGGCGCGGGCGCGCAGCTCGTGGACGTCGAGGTAGCTGTTGCCGAGCCGGAGCAGCTCGGCGCCGAGCTGGTAGCGGCCCGTCTCGGCGTCCTGCTCGACGAAGCCCTCCTGCTGGAGCGTGCGCAGGATGCCGTGGACGGTGCCCTTGGCCAGGCCGAGCGTCACCGACAGGTCGGTCAGGCCCAGCCGGCGCTCGCCCCCCGCCAGCAGCCGCAGGATCGCGGCGGCGCGTTCGAGCGACTGGATGGAACCGGGCATGGGGGGATCGTAGTCCACCCCCTCAGCGCAGGTCCTCCTCCTGGCTGGGGCGCAGCAGGGCCGGGTGCAGCAGCCGGGCGTCGCCGGAGCGGTACAGCTTGGCGCGGGGGCCGCCGCGCCGCCCGCCGTGCTCGGTGGAGTGGCCCGTCGTCTCGACGAAGCCGGGAACCGAGAGGACCTTCCGGTGGAAGTTGCCGGCGTGCAGCTCCTCGTTCCAGACCGTCTCGTAGACGGCCCGCAGCTCGGGGATCGTGAACTCCTCGCCGAGGAAGGCCGTGGCCAGCGGGGTGTACTCGAGCTTGGCGCGGGCCCGCTCCAGGCCGTCGGACAGGATCCCGGCGTGGTCGAAGGCCAGCTTGCGGGTGGTGCCGGGCGGCTGGGAGGCGGCGGCGGTCAGGCCCAGCGAGGTGACCGGAACCCAGGCGGCGTCGGCGGCGTCGGTCCCGGCCGACGGGTCGGGGAGCGCGGGCCCGAAGGCCAGGTAGGCGACCGAGATGACGCGCATGCGCGGGTCGCGGCCGGGCCCGCCGTAGGTGCCGAGCTGCTCCAGGTGGACCCGGCCGAGCTCCTTCAGCCCGGTCTCCTCCGCCAGCTCCCGCGCGGCCGCGTCGGGCAGGTCCTCGGAGTCGTTGACCGCGCGGACGAACCCGCCGGGCAGCGCCCACCGGCCCTGGAAGGGAGGGGCTCCGCGCTGGACGAGCAGCACGTGCAGGACCCCGTCGCGGATGGTCAGCGCGACGACGTCGACGGTCACCGAGACCGGGTCGTACTGCCGGGGGTCGTAGGCGGCCAGGAACTCCGCGTCAGCGTCCTGGGTCATGCTCCGATCGTAACGCGGCCCCTCGCGACGCGTTACGATCAACACTGGGAAGGAGCCCTCCATGGCAGACGCCTACGTGCAGGTCACCACCACGATCGATGAGCGGTCCGACGCGGCCGATCTCGCCCGGTCGGCGGTGGAGGAACGCCTGGCCGCCTGCGCCCAGGTGCTCGGTCCCGTCTCGAGCACCTACTGGTGGGAGGGCGAGGTGGAGATCGCCGAGGAGTGGATGGTCCTGTTCAAGACCACCGCCGACCGCTTCGAGGAACTCGCGATCCACATCAACGACCGTCACTCCTACGACACCCCCGAGATCATCGCCACCCCGGTCGTCGCGGGCAGCGCCGAGTACCTCGGCTGGATCACCGAGCAGACGACCGACCCTGACGACGACCCCGACGACGACGGCGACGATTCCGATGACGGCCGCGACCTCATCGACGACGACATCGAGATCGTCGACTAGGGACCGTTCCCGTGTTTGCCGACGTCCGGAACTGGCGACATATCGGACTATAAGCCGTCACTTACGCTTGGCTGCGGGAGTCCGTGTGGAGAACGAGGACTACGGGCTGTTCGGGCCCGGGTCGGTGACCTGGCGGGTCATGGGGGAGCCGGTCCTGATGGTCGGCGGGTTCCGGGCGCTGCTGCTCCAGGCGCTGCACCCGCGGACCATGTGGGGGACCGCGCAGAACTCCGACCTGATGGACCCGGACGCCGCCTGGTCGCGGCTGGCCAGGACCATCGACTTCGTGCGGGTGCGGACCTGGCGGCCGGTTCCGGAGGTGGAGCGGGTCGGGCGGCGGGTCAGGAAGCTGCACTCCAAGATGAGCGGGCTCGACCTTCGCACCGGGGAGATCTTCCCGATCGACGCTCCGGAGAACCTGCTCTGGGTGCACATGGGCGAGGTCGACTCCTACCTCGACGTCGCCCGGCGGGCGGGCGTCCCGCTGAGCCGCGAGGACTGCGACCGGTTCGTCGACGAGCAGCGCCGGGCCGCCGAGGTCGTCGGGCTCGACCCCGCGGACGTCCCGGCGTCGGTGGGGGAGATGGCCGACTACTACACCGGGATCCGGCCGGACCTGTTCGCCTGCCGGGAGGCCAAGGACGGGCTGCGCCGGCTGTTCAACCCCGACGTCCCGCTGCCGTTCACCCCGCTGAAGCTGGCGGCGCCGGGGATGGCGACCCTGGTCGTGTCGACCCTGCCCCGCTGGTCGCGCCGCCTGTACGGCCTCCCCGGGCTGCCGACCTCCGACCTGTGGGCCACGATGAGCCTCAAGGCCCTCTACCGCACGACCCATCTCGTGCCCGCGCCGCTGCGCTACCCGCCGGACGCCAGGCGGGCGCGCGCCCTCAGCAGGGATCTCGGCCGGCGGGTCAGCCGCGCCGCATGAGCCGTCCGACGGCGGCCATGAGCTCGGTCGACATCTCCTCGGACTGGCCCTCCTGCGCGGCGTTGGTGACGCAGTGCCGGACATGGCCGTCCAGGAGGCCGAGGGCCACCTTGTCCAGCGCGGCCTGGATCGCGCTGATCTGGGTCAGGACGTCGATGCAGTAGCGGTCCTCCTCGACCATGCGCTCGATCCCGCGCACCTGGCCCTCGATCCGGCGGAGCCGGGTCTGCAGCTGGTCCTTGGTCGCGGTGTAGCCGCGCGTCGTCATGACTCGTCTCACATTCGCCGATGGGTGCCCGGACATCAGGTTACAACCCTGGGGGGGTATGCTATGTTCCAGCATCAGATACCCCTACCCCGTATATCTATAGGAGCGGAAATGTCGGACCGTATCTACACCGTCGAGGGTATGACCTGCGGGCACTGCGTGGCCTCCGTCACCGAGGAGATCACCGAGGTGGCCGGGGTCACCGGCGTCCAGGTCGACCTGCCCACGGGGCGCGTCACGGTCTCCGGCGACGGCTTCGGGGACGAGGCGGTGGCCAAGGCCGTCGCCGAGGCCGGATACACGGTGGTGACGTCGTGAGCGGCGGGCCGGTGACCAGCCTGGATCTGCCCGTCACCGGGATGACCTGCGCGTCGTGCGCGAACAGGATCGAACGCAAGCTGAACAGGATGGACGGGGTCTCCGCCTCCGTCAACTATGCGACCGAGACGGCCAGCGTCACCTACGACGCGCCGGTCACCCCGCGGGACCTGATCGCGACGATCGAGGCCGCCGGGTACGGGGCGTCGCTGCCCGAGCGGGACGAGCCCGGCGAGGGGACCGGGGAGAAGCCCGCCGCGGAGTCCGATCCGCTGCGGACCCGGTTCCTCTGGGCGGTGGCGCTGTCGGCTCCGGTGCTGGTCCTGTCCATGATCCCCGCGCTGCAGTTCCGGAACTGGCAGTGGCTGGTCCTCCAGCTCGCCACCCCGGTCGTGCTGTGGGCGGGCTGGCCCTTCCACCGGGCGGCCTGGACCAACCTGCGGCACGGCGCGGCCACCATGGACACGCTCGTGTCGGTCGGCACGCTCGCCGCCTGGGCCTGGTCGGTCGTCGCGCTGTTCTTCGGCGACGCCGGGATGCCCGGGATGCGGATGTCGTTCGAGCTGGTGCCGTCGAGGACGGAGGGGCCGAGCGAGCTGTACCTCGAGGTGGCCTCGGTGGTCGTCGCGGCCGTCCTGGGCGGGCGGTACTTCGAGCTGCGGGCCCGCCGCCGCGCGGGATCGGCCCTCCGGGCCCTGCTCGAGCTCGGGGCCAAGGACGTGGCGCTGCTCCGCGACGGGGCCGAGGTCCGCGTCCCGGTGGAGCGGCTGGCCGTCGGCGACCTGTTCGTGGTCAGGCCGGGCGAGAAGATCGCCACGGACGGGATCGTGGAGGAGGGCGCGTCGGCCGTCGACCAGTCGCTGCTCACCGGCGAGTCCGTGCCGGTGGAGAAGGGTCCGGGCGACGACGTCGCGGGGGCCACGGTGAACGCCGGCGGACGGCTGGTCGTCCGGGCCACGAAGGTCGGCGCCGACACCGCGCTCGCCCAGATAGGCCGGATGGTCACCGAGGCGCAGTCGGGCAAGGCCCCCGTGCAGCGGCTGGCCGACCGGGTCGCGGGGGTGTTCGTCCCGATCGTGATCGTGCTCGCCCTGGCGACCCTGGCGTTCTGGCTGCTGCGCGGCGAGCCGGCGGCGTTCGCCTTCACCTCGGCGGTCGCCGTCCTGATCATCGCCTGCCCGTGCGCGCTGGGCCTGGCCACGCCGACGGCGCTGCTGGTCGGCACCGGGCGGGGCGCCCAGCTCGGACTGCTGATCAAGGGGCCGGAGATCCTCGAGGCCACGCGCAGGGCCGACACGATCGTGCTCGACAAGACCGGCACGGTGACCACGGGGAAGATGACGCTGCTGGAGACCGTCACGGTCGCCGGGCTGGCGGAGGACGAGGCGCTGCGGCTGGCCGCCGCGGTGGAGAACGCCTCCGAGCACCCGGTGGCCAGGGCGATCGCCGCGGCCGTCGCGGAACCGCCCGCCGTGGAGTCGTTCGCGAGCAGGGAGGGGCTGGGCGCCGAGGGGACCGTCGAGGGCAGGACCGTCGTGATCGGGCGGCCCGCGCTGCTCGCCGCCCGGTCGGTGCGCCTGGACCGGGAGCTGGCCGCGGCCGTCGAGGACGCCCAGGGCCGCGGGCTCACCGCGGTCGCGATGGCCGTCGACGGCAAGCCCGCCGCGGTCTTCGCCGTCGGCGACACCGTCAAGGACTCCAGCCCCGCGGCCGTCGCCCGGCTGAAGGCGCTGGGGCTGCGGCCGGTCCTGCTCACCGGCGACAACGCCGCCACGGCCCGCGCGGTCGGCGACGCCGTCGGCATCGAGGAGGTGATCGCGGAGGTGCTGCCGGGGGAGAAGGCGGCCGTCGTCGCGCGGCTGCAGTCCGAGGGCAGGGTCGTCGCGATGGCGGGCGACGGCGTCAACGACGCCCCCGCGCTGGCCCAGGCCGACCTCGGGCTGGCCATCGGCACCGGCACCGACGTCGCGATCGAGGCAGCCGACCTGACCCTGGTCTCCGGCGACCTCCGCTCGGCCCCCGACGCGATCGAGCTGTCCCGCCGCACCCTGCGCACCATCAAGCAGAACCTGGCCTGGGCGTTCGGCTACAACGTCGCCGCGATCCCGCTGGCCGCCCTCGGCCTGCTGAACCCGGTGATCGCCGGTGCCGCGATGGCCTTCTCCAGCGTCTCGGTCGTGGCCAACGCGCTCCGCCTGCGCCGCTTCACCCCGTCACGCCGGGAATAGCAGGGCCCCCAAGGGGAGAAAGCCGGAGCGGCGAACGGCGGCCGCACGTCTCAGGGACATGCGCTTCACCGAGGCGGGACTGGGACTGCGGTCGTCGGTCGTCGAGCTCCGGCACCCCGGCGGCCCCCTGCGGATCGTGCTGTTCCCCATGGTCCACATGGCGGACCCCGGGTTCTACGAGGACGTCACCGAGCGGATGCTCGGCTGCGACGTCGTCGTCATGGAGGGCGTCCGCGACCCGCGGCGGATCCTCCCCTCCCGCAACGAGGTCGCGTACCGCATGATGCGCTGGGGGCGGCTCCGGCTCACCCTCCAGGACGTCGAACCGGAGAAGCTGGGGCTGCGGACGGTCCGGCCCGACGACCTCGTGGCGTTCAGGGGCCCGCTGCGGAGGCTCCGCTGGCTGACCCTCGCCAACCCGCTCAGGATCCACAAGAACTTCATGCTGCTGGTCGGGATGCCGCTGGTGTCGCTCCTGCTCAGCAGGGACGGGCTGGCGCGGCTGCTCCAGCTCGACTTCGACCCGAACGAGCTGCCGCTGTTCGGACGGCGCACCGTGCGCAGGGACGAGGAACTGGCGAAGGCGGTGTCCGCCCTGCACGCCGAGCACGCGTCCGAGCCGCTGCGGATCGCCGTCGTCTACGGGGCGCTCCACATGCCGGTCCTCCTCGAGCGGCTGCGCTCGGCCCACGGCTACCGGCCGTGCGCCGCCGAGTGGCTCGTCGTCTTCGGCGAGGACCGGCCGGCCTTCAGCCGTCGTAGAGGCCGGGACGGTGGGAGAGGGCCCAGATGACCACGACGTTCAGGAGGATCACCATGATGCTCCACACCGGGTAGTGCGGCAGGAACAGGAACTGGTCGAGGGCGCTCAGCAGGGCCAGGCCGATGCCGACGCCGCGGGCCCAGTCGTAGTCGAGCATGATGCAGACGCCGATCGCGACCATGCCCGCCCCGATGAGGATGTGGATCCAGCCCCACGCCGTGAGGTTGAACCCCAGCAGATCACCCTCGACGGTCGCGTAGAACTCGCTCTTGGTGAGCGCGTTCAGCCCCTGGAAGAACTGGAACAGCCCGCTGAGGATGAGGAAGAGCCAGGCCAGAATGGTCCCGCTCAACGCCAGCATCTTCTTGTTCGGTGTCGTCACAACGCCCCCCGGCTCCCCACGATCAAGATCACCTCAGGTGATCCCCTGGGGCGCCCGGGACGAAACCCCGGCACAGCGAGCGGGCACGGACGCCCGACGCTCAGGACGGGGGGACGTTCCAGGAGCGGATGACCGGGCGGGAGTGCTCGTAGCCGAGGGTGGAGGCGGTGCCGGTGTCGAGGGCGAAGAGGCGGCCGTGGTCGGCCGGGAGGCCGAGCCAGCGGGCGGTGAGGATGCGCAGGACGTGGCCGTGGGCGACGAGGGCGACGTCGCCGTCGGCCAGGTGGGTCCTCGCCTCGGCGATCACGCGGTCCACGCGGTCGCCCACCTCGTCGGCGGTCTCTCCCGGGGTGGCGCCGGGTTCGGTGCCGTTCTCCCACACGTACCAGCCGGGGATCGTCTCGCGGATCTCCGGGGTGGTCAGGCCCTCGAAGCGGCCGTAGTCCCACTCCCACAGGTCGTCCAGGAGTTCGGGGGAGGGGACGCCCGCCAGCTCGGCGGTGCGCCGGGCGCGCGTGGCGGGGCTGGCGTAGGCCTTCACGAAGGTGTGCCGCCCGACCAGGGGGGCCAGCGCGCGGGCCTGGTCCTCACCGTGCGGCGTCAGTCCGATGTCGGTCCGCCCGGTGTGCTTCATCGCCTTGCTCCACTCGGTCTCGCCGTGGCGCAGGATGATCAGTTCCCCCATGTGATCAGCTTACGGGAGGCGAAGAGCGGGAACCCGGACAGGGCGTCGTTGACCGGTCCGGGTTCCCGTTTCCGTGCGCGCCGCCTACGAGAGGAGGGAGGCGACGGAGACCGAGGGGAGGCCGTGGGCCTCGGCGACATGGTCGTAGGTGAGCGCGCCGGCGTGGGTGTTGAGACCCAGGGCGAGGGAGGCGTCGTCGCGCAGGGCCTGCTGCCAGCCCTTGTCCGCCAGGGCGACGGCATAGGGGAGGGTGACGTTGGTGAGGGCGTAGGTCGAGGTGTTCGGGACCGAGCCGGGCATGTTGGCCACGCAGTAGAAGATCGAGCCGTGGACCGGGTAGGTCGGCTCGGCGTGCGTGGTCGGCCGGGAGTCCTCGAAGCAGCCGCCCTGGTCGATGGCGATGTCGACGAGCACGGAGCCGGGCTTCATGCGGGAGACCAGCTCGTTGGAGACGAGCGTCGGGGCCTTCGCGCCGGGGATCAGGACCGCGCCGATGACCAGGTCGGCCGCGAGGACCTCCCGCTCGATGGCGTAGGCGCTGGAGACCAGGGTCTTGAGGCGGCCCTGGTAGATGGCGTCGATCTGGCGGAGCCGGTCGACGTTGACGTCCAGGATGGTGACGTCCGCGCCCATGCCGACGGCGATCTGCGCGGCGTTGAGGCCGGAGACGCCGCCGCCGATGACGACGACCTTCGCCGGGGCGACACCGGGGACGCCGCCCGGCAGCACGCCGCGGCCGCCGTTGAAGCGCATGAGGCTGTAGGCGCCGACCTGCGGGGCGAGCCGGCCCGCGACCTCGGACATCGGGGCGAGCAGCGGCAGCGACCGGTTCGGCAGCTGGACGGTCTCGTAGGCGATCGCGGTGACGCCGGCGTTCAGCAGGGCGTCGGTGCACTCACGGGAGGCCGCGAGGTGCAGGTAGGTGAAGAGGGTCTGGCCCTCGCGCATCCGGTGGTACTCGGCCGCGATCGGCTCCTTGACCTTCAGGATGAGCTCGCCCTCGGCCCACACCTCGTCGGCCGAGTCGAGGATCTTGGCGCCGGCGTGGAGGTAGTCCTCATCGGGGATGGAGGAGCCGAGGCCCGCGCCGCGCTCGACGAAGACCTCGTGACCGTGCCGGGTGAGCTCGTGCACACCGGCCGGGGTGATCGCCACGCGGTACTCGTGGTTCTTGATCTCGCGCGGAACGCCGACCTTCACTGTTTCCTCCCAAAGCTGCCGGCACGGCCCTGTGCTGTGTGGCATACACCCAGGTTGCGGCCTGTGAGAGGGTCCCTGCCACCGCCACTGTGTACAGCAGTGGTCAACGATGATGACAAAGTGTCATGCCCGGATGAGATCCGGCTCACGGTAGGTGAAGGCCGCCGGGGGAGAAACGCCCAAGATCATCAAGATTGATGATCTTGAACGGCCGCGGCTCTAGCCTGAAAGCGCATGAAGATCATGGAGTCCGCGCCTCCGGTCTTTCCTGCATCGCGTGCGCCCCGCCCGCCGAGCGCGTGGCGGGGCGCACGCCCCTCGAGGTCCCGGCGGCCCCGGCTCAGGGCTTGCGGGCGAGGCCGCCGTAGATCAGCCGCTGGCCGACGGTGAGATCGGTGTCGACGGGACGGTCCGGACGCCACAGCGGATTGGGCACGACGCCCGGTTCGAGCAGGTCCAGGCCGTCGAACCAGGCGGTGATCTCCGCGGGGGTGCGGAAGCGGCCCGTGCCGAGCAGCGCCAGGTACTGCTTCTCCGCCGCCGCGGCCTCGGGGGAGGAGTTGCAGAAGCTGGTGATGAACACGTAGCTGCCGGAGGGGATCGCCGCCAGGTAGGCGTCGACGATGCCCTGCGGGTCCTCGTCGTCGTGCAGGTGGTGCAGGATGCCGACGAGCATCAGGCCGACCGGCTCGCCGAAGTCGATGAGCCGCCTGATCTCGGGATCGCTCAGGACGCCCGCCGGGTCGCGCAGGTCGGCAGTGACGACGGCCGTCCGGTCGTTCTCGGCGAGGATCGCCTTGCCGTGCGCCAGCACGATCGGGTCGTTGTCGACGTAGGCGACCCTGCTCCCCGGGGCCACGGACTGCGCGGCCTGGTGGGTGTTCTCGACCGTCGGCAGACCGGAACCGAGGTCGAGGAACTGCCGGACGCCCTGCCCGACCATGTAGCGCACGGCCCGGCCGAGGACCTCGCGGTTGAAGGTCGCCACGTCGTAGATCTCCGGGACGACCTTCACGATCTCGTCCACGAAGGCCCGGTCGACCGCGAAGTTGTCCTTGCCCCTGAGCACCACGTCATAGGTGCGGGCGATGCTCGGCACCGTGATGTCGATGCCCTTGGCGGCCCACTCGCTCGCTTCGTCCACGAAGCCCTCCACAACGCAGGAAACCCTTATTCCACCGGGCTTTCAGCGTATAAGCGGACGCTGGCGCGTGTCCCGGAAAAGTGGATCTTCGTCAGCCCGCGGGCAGCCATTCGTCGGCGATCGCGACGGTCAGCTGCTCCAGCAGCGGACCCGCCTGCCGGATGCACCGCTCCACATCGCTCTCGATGTCGGTCAGCGCGTAGGCGGCGTGGATCTTCGCCCGCCGCAGCTGCTCGCCGGTGAGCGTGCGCCGCCCGCTGACCGCGACGACCGGGACCCCGGCCCTGGCCGCGGCCCGGGCCACCCCGACCGGTGCCTTGCCGCGCAGGGTCTGGCTGTCCAGGCTGCCCTCGCCGGTGATCACCAGCCGGGCGCCGGTGAGCTGCTCGTTGAAGCCCAGCAGGTCGAGCAGGTAGGTGATGCCCGGTTCGAGCCTGGCGCCGAGGAAGGCCAGGGCCGCGAAGCCCACGCCGCCCGCGGCGCCCGCGGCGGAACGCCGCCGCGACGGCCGCCGCGCGGCGGCCTCGGCCAGGTCGGCCCAGCGCCGCAGCCCCGCCTCCAGCGCCCGGACGCCCTCGGGGCCTGCCCCCTTCTGCGGTCCGTACACGGCGGCCGCGCCCTCCCGGCCCAGCAGCGGGTTGTCGACGTCGCTGGCGACGACGACCTCGACGCCGGTCAGCTCGTTCAGGCCGCGCAGATCGAGGGCGTGCAGGTTGCGCAGGGCGCCGCCGCCCGGGGGGAGGGGGTTGCCGAGCGCGTCGAGCAGCTTGCCGCCGAGCCCCTGGATGAGCCCGGCGCCGCCGTCGGTGCAGGCGCTGCCGCCGAGCCCCAGGACGATCTTGCGGGCGCCGCCCTTGGCCGCCTCCGCCATCAGACGGCCGGTGCCCAGGCTGGAGGCCGTCATGGGCTGGAGCCTGCCCTCGGGCAGCCGGTGCAGCCCGGAGGCCTCGGCGAGCTCGACGACCGCCGTGTCCCCGCGCACCGCGTAGCTCGCCTCCACGGGATCACCGACGGGTCCGGGGACCGTCACGGTCACCCGTTCGAAGCCCGCGGCGATCGCCGCGTCCACCGTCCCGTCACCGCCGTCCGCGACGGGCAGGCTCACCGTGCTGAGACCGGGACGGTTGCGTTCCAGCCCGGCGACGATGTGCCGGGCCACCTGGGAGGCCGTCAACGATCCTTTGAACTTGTCCGGGGCGATCAAGATGTGCCCGGTGGGTGAAGCCACCTCGTCGTGCCTTCCTGGCTGGAGAATTTCTTACCGTTCCCACATTCAATCCCACCTGCCTGTCCCGCAGGTAAGAGTGTCCTACCTGATACCAACTGATCCTTTGCTCCCGTCCCGCTCGGCGCCCCGCTCGGAGCCTCGTGGAAGGCCTCCCGGCCCGGTCCTCCCGCCCCGGCCGGTGCTCGTGAAAAGCATGAAAGCGCCCTTGAAATCACCGCCGGGATGGTGTGCATACTGCGTGGGAGCGCTCCCAAGGAAGGAAGGTGCCCCGTCTCCATGACGGCAGTGAATCCCCCCGGCCCCGTCACCAGCACCGTCCTGGCGGCCATCCGGCGCCGGGCCGTCCACCTGTGGTGGATCGCCCTGCTGGCGGGCGGCGCCGGTTTCGCCCTCGTCTGGCTGGCCGCCCCCCGCACCCGCGAGATCGGCTCCGCGTGGGAACTCGTGGCCAAGCTCGTCGCCTTCGTCTGCCTGTGCCTGGCCGTCGCGCTGTTCCCCTGGGTGTCGCCGCGGCTGCACTGGCTGCTCTACGTCCCGTTCGTGTTCTTCACCGGCTACCTGATCCCGCGGATCAGCTGGTTCTACTACGGCGACGGCGCCCGCGCGCAGGGCGACCTCTTCTACACCCACCTCTACCTGCTGCTGTATCCGGGCATCGTCCTCACGGCCGCGGCCGCCTACCGGATCGGCGGCGGCCCGCCCGGCCGCTGTCTCAAGATCATGTTCAGTGGCATCGTCATCGTGTTCTCCGGCTTCCTCGACCTCATGTGGTGGGTCGTCAACCCGGTGGACGTGCCCGCCACCATCGACGCGCCGCACATCAACCTGTTCACGGGCGGGCCGATCTCCTTCGGCGCGACGATCCTGTTCGCCCTCGCGCACGTCCCGATCGTCATCGGGATCAACCTGCTTCCCCTGGACCGCTGGATCGGCCGCCTGCTCGGCGCCGACGACGTCAGAGCCCTCCCGAGGAGCTGAGAAGTGCAGAACACCCGAGCCATCGACATCTCGGTGGCGGCCCCCGCCTACAACGAGGCCGAGACCATCGGCGCCGTCCTGACCGAGTGGCGCGAGTACCTGGAGACCCATCCCGCCGTCGGCGACTGGGAGATCGTCGTGTGCGACGACGGCAGCCGCGACGCCACCCGGGCGATCCTGGAGCGGTTCGGCGAGACGTGCCCGCGCCTCGTCGTCGTCCCCTTCGACCGCAACCGGGGCGCGGGCGCGGCCATCGCCGCCGCCATCGCCGCGACCCGGCTGGACTGGGTCGTCCTGCTCGACTCCGACGGGCAGTTCCCCATCGCCAACCTCGACTCCGTGCTCCCCCGCCTGCACGGAGCCGACCTCGCCTTCTCCGGTGCCCGGGTCAGGAAGGCCGACGGACCGGCCCACCGGTTCGGATCCAAGGCCAGCGGCATGGTCGGCAACCTCCTGCTCGGCACCCGCTACCGCGACTTCAACTCCATCTTCAAGGTCGTGCACGGCCCGCTGTTCCGCGCGCTGCCGCTGGAGTCGGGCGGGATGAACTGCTCCACGGAGATCACCGCCAGGGTCGTCGAGCTCGGCCACTCCTGGGTGGAGGTGCCCATCGGCCACCGGGCCCGCGGCGGAGGGGCGCGCGGCTGGCGCTTCTGGCGCGGGGCGCGCGACCGGGCGCTGTTCGTCGGCTATCTCGGGCTGCGGCACTGGCTGCTGCGCCGCGGCGTCCTGCGGGTCCCCGAGACCGGTGCCGGGACGCGGGCCGCCGAGGGGGTCCGGTGAGCGTCGAGGTCGCGATGTTCAGCGGGGGCCGCGGCGGCGCGAGCATCGCCCGCCATCTGCTCGGCACCCCCGGATACCGGCTGTCCCTCGTGGTCAACGGCTATGACAACGGCCTGTCGACCGGGGCGCTGCGGCGCTTCCTGCCCGGGATGCTCGGGCCCTCGGACTTCCGCAAGAACCTGCTGCTCCACCTCGCGCCCGGTGATCCCCGGGCGTTCCTGCTGGAGCACCGGCTGCCCGCGGGCGCGACGACCGGCGACCTCGGCGCGCTCATCGAGGAGATCGCGACCTCGCCCCGGGCCGGCGGGCCCCGGGGCTTCGCCTCGCTCGATCCCCGGTTCCGCGCGTCCGTCGCCGGCGATCTGAGGCTCCTCGCCGGACGCCTCCACGAGCGTCCCGGCGCCCTCGACCTGTCCGACTGCGCGCTCGGAAACCTCGTCTTCGCCGGCGCCTACCTGCGCCTGGGCGGCGACTTCAACGCCGCGGTCGCCTCCTGCGCCCGGACGTTCGGCTCACCCGTCCGGCTCCTCAACGTCACCGACGGCGGCGACGCCTATCTCGCGGCGCTCAAACGCGACGGCCGCCTCCTGGCCGACGAGGCCGAGATCGTCGCGCCGCAGGACGCCGAGCCCATCACCGACCTGTTCCTGCTCCGCACCCCGATCGAGGCCTGGATGCGGTCGGTGCTGAAGGGCGCGCCCCTGGACCGGGTCAGGGGCCTGCTCGCCGCGCGGCGCGCCGCGACCGTCCCGGCCGCCGCGACGCTGGAGGCCCTCCAGGGCGCCGACCTCGTCGTCTACGGACCCGGCACCCCGCACTCCTCCCTGCTGCCCAGCTACCTGACCCCGGGCGTCGCGGACGCCCTGACGACCGGCCGCGCCGTCGCCCGCGTGTTCGTCGCCAACACCCGCGCCGACCATGACAGCCAGGGCATGACGGCCCTCGACCTGGTCGGCCGGACCCTCGCCTACCTCGGCGACCCGGGCAACGAGCGGCGCACCGTCACCCACGTCCTGTGCCACGGCTCCGCCCCGCGGGCGGCCGAGGCGCTCGGGGCCCGGTGGATCGCGGCGGACCTGGAGGATCCGGGACGGCCCGGCGCGCACAGCGGCGCGGTGACCGTCGCCGCCCTGGCCGGGATCCTCGGCGAAGCGGCGCTGGCGGGCGCCGAATGACCGGCTTCGGGGCCCGCGGGTTCTGGCTGTTCGACCTCGACGGCACCCTCGTCGACTCCCTGCCCGCCCACGCCGCCGCCTTCCGCCGGGCCCTCGCCGAGCAGGCGCCGGGACGCGCGCGGTCCTTCCGCTACGCCGAGATCGCCGGGCTGCCCACGCTCGACGCGGCCGCCCGGCTGGTCGAGGGGCCCGCCGCGGCCGGCCGGCTGGCCCGGCGCAAGCAGGAGCTGTACCGCGACGGCGCGGCCAGGGGAGAGGTCGTCCTCCTGCCCGGGGCGCGGAACCTGCTGGACCGGCTGAGGGCGGACGGCCGGCGGGTCCACCTCGTCACCGCGGGCAGCCGCGGCTCGGTGGAGCGGGTGCTGACGGCCTGCGGCATCCAGGAGGCCTTCGACGGGATCATCACCGCGGAGGACGTCCCGGTCGGCAAGCCCGATCCCGGCTTCTACCGGGAGGCCTGCCGCAGATGGGGCGCCGATCCGGGGGAGGCCGTCGCGGTCGAGGACTCCGCGGCGGGGGTGGCCTCGGCCGTCGGCGCCGGGCTGCTGGTCCTGCACGTCCACACCGGGAACGCCGCGCCGGGGGCGATCGCCGTCCCCGGCCTGGACGCCCTGACGGCCCTGCTCGGCGAGGAGGTGCGCGGTGCCGGCTGAGCGCGGGACGTGCGCGGTGATCCCCGCGGCGGGCCGGGGGACGCGCCTCGGCCTCGGCGTCCCGAAGATCCTCGTCGAGGTCGTGGAGGGCGTGACGGTCTGGGACCTGCTGTACCGGAGACTGGCCGGACGGGTGGACCACGTCCATGTGGTCCTGTCCCCCGAGGGGGAGCCGCTGTTCCGCGAGCGGGCGGCCGCCCCGATCGGGACGGGCCGGGTGTCGGTGAGCGTCCAGCCCGAGCCGGACGGCATGGGCGGGGCGATCTTCGGGGCGGCGCCGTTCTGGTCGGGCCACGCCGACATCCTCGTGGTCTGGGGCGACCAGGCGAACCTGTCGGAGGAGACCGTCCGGCGGGTCCTGGAGGCTCCGCCGGCGGGGCTGGTGCTGCCGCTGGTGCCGATGGCCGACCCCTACGTCGAGTACGAGACGGAGGGGGAGCGGCTGCTGGCCGTCCGGCAGTCCCGCGAGGGGGAGCCGACCCGGCCCGGCGGGCTGAGCGACGTGGGCGTCTTCCGGCTGGGCACCCGCGGCCTGGAACGGGCGTGGCGGGACTACCTGGCGGAGGCGGCGCCCGGCGCGCTGACCGGCGAGGTGAACTTCCTGCCGTTCCTGCCCTGGCTGTCCGGGCTTCCGGGACGGCCGGTGCGGGTCGTCGAGGTCACCGACCCGGAGGAGGCCCGGGGCATCAACACCGAGGCCGACCTGGAGTTCGTCCGGCGGGCCCACCTGCGGTGAACGTCCTGCGCAGGCACCGGCAGGCAGCCGGGCCGACCCTGGTGAGCACGCTGGCCAGCGCCGTCTCGGCCGGGACCACCCTGGTGATCGCGCGCGGGGCGGGGGCGGCGGCGTTCGGGCGGTTCACGCTCGTGCTGTCGATCGCGCTGATCGTCGCGGTGGGCATGCTGATGAGCCTGCACTACGTGATGCTCCAGGAGCTGCCGCGCGCCGCCCCCGCCGAGCGTCCGGCGCTGGTGGCGACGGCCCTGACGGCCACGCTGGGTCTCGGCCTGGCCGTGCTCGCCGCGGGCCTGGCGGCGGCGGGGCCGCTCACCCGGCTCCTGGGCGTCGGGACGGGGACGCTGGCCCTCGCCCTCGTGCTGGCCCTGTCCCTGACGCTGTACCAGCTCACCGAGGGGCTGTTGCGGGGGCTCGGCCGATACCGCGAGGTGGCGGCGGCCAAGCTCGCCGCCGCGGGCTGCTACCTGGGCGTCTCGCTGTTCTGCCTGCTCGTCCTCGACGTGGGCGACGCGGAGGTGTACGTGGCCGCCCTGGTGGTCACGAACCTCGCCTTCGCCCTCACGGGAGCCGTGCTGACCAGGGCGCCGCGCCGGTCCTGGTCGGCACGGCTGGCCCGGACGCTCTACCGGCACGGCGCCTGCGTGACGGTCATCGCGGCGCTCACCGCGGTCCTGTTCGGCGTCGACGTGGTCTTCCTCAACCACTGGGCGGAACGGGCCGACGTCGGCGTCTACTCGGTCTACAACGGCTTCCCCAAGCGGCTGCTCGGCGTGGTCTTCACCGACGGGATCGGGCTGGTCCTGCTGCCCGCGCTCGCCCTGGCCGACAAGGTCTCCGCGATGCGCCGCATCGCCCGGCTCACCCCGGCCGTCGCGGCGGGGACCGCGCTGTTCTCCTTCGCCGCCAGCACCGTCTTCTTCCTGCTCGCCGGGCCCGGCTACCCCTACGACCTGGCCCTGATGGCGCTGTCGGCGGCGGGCATCGGCGCCCACACCGCGTTCAACCTCTACTCCGTCGCCCTGGCGATGGACGGCCTGCGCGGCGCCCGGGTCCTCATCGGCTGCCTGCTGGCCGGGGTCCCGGCGGGCCTCGCCTGCCAGGCCCTGTGCATCGGCCGGTGGGGGCTGACCGGCGGGCTGGCCGCCTTCGCCCTGAGCAACCTGATCCTCCTCGTCCTCGTCATGGCCGCCGCGGCCCGCAAGTACCGGCCGGGGGCCGTCACCGAATCCACGGAGCCCGCATCGTGCGCATCGCCGTCCTCGTCAACCAGTACCCGCCCAACGTCACCGCGGGACTCGGCCGCTACGCCGAGCTGATCACGCCGCACCTGGCGCGCGACCACGAGCTGACCGTCTTCACCCTCAACGACGGCGGCCTGCCCCGGTACCGGCGGGCCGACGGCGTCGGGGTGTTCCGGCCGCGGCTGCCGCTGCTCGGCCGGATCACCGGGCGCAGGCGGCTCAACCGGACGCGCGGCCGGGAGTTCCTGCTGCTCACGGCCGGCGTGCTCGCCAGCAACCTGCACTACGTGCGGTGGCTGCGCCGGGGGAGGCGCCCCGACCTGGTGGCGGTGCACGACTCGACGAACTTCCTCGCCGCCCTCCTCTGCCACCACCTGCTGCGGCTGCCGCTGGTCCTGCACGTCCACACCACCGAGTACGGGGTGGCCGACGAGCGGACCGTCCCCGATCCGCTCGGGCTGTTCGCCGCGCTGGAGCGGTGGCTGGCGCGGGTCTCGCGGCGGGTCGTGGTGGCCACGCCCGAGGTCCGCGACCAGCTCCTCGCCGCGGGCTGGACCCGCACGCCCATCGACGTGGTGTGCCTCGGCGGCACCTACGAGGAGGTGCTGGCCGACCCGGGGTTCGACCGGGACGCCCTCGCCGGGGCCGCGGCGGACCTGAGGGAACGGCTCGGCCTCACCGGCGGGGGCCCGGTGCTGCTGTTCGTCGGGCGGATCGAGCGGCAGAAGGGCGTCTACCAGCTCCTGGACGCCCTGCCGAAGATCGTCGCGGCGCATCCGGGGCTGCGGCTGGTGATCGTGGGGGAGGGGGACGCGGAGGGCGTCGCCCGGATCGCGGCCGGGCACGGGGTCGCGGAGAACGTGCTGGCCTCCGGCGCCTTCGTCGGCGGGCCGGAGCTGAGGGCCCATTACGCGATGGCCGATTTGTGCGTCTTCCCCTCGCTGTTCGAGCCGTTCGGGCTGGTCGCGACCGAGGCCATGGCGCTCGGACGTCCCGTGGTGCTGGGTGACGGGTTCTCCCGGATCTTCGAGGGCGACCCGGACGAGCCCGCCGCGCTGTACGTCCGGGGCTCCGATCCCGGCGACATCGCGGACGTCCTGACGCGGGCGCTGGCCGACCCCGGGCTGCGAGCCGAGCTGGGAGCCCGGGGCGAACGCCTGGTCGGCGAGCGGCTGAGCTGGGCGCGGGCCGCCGCGCTGACCACCGAGGCCTACCGCGCCGCGCTCGCCGGGGAGCGGCCGTGACCCGGGTGTCGCTGGTGGTCCCGTGCTACAACGCCGCGCGCACGCTGGAACTCTGCCTGACCTCGGTGCTGCGCCAGAGCAGGGTCCCCGACGAGATCGTCGTGGTCGACGACGCGGGCACCGACGGTTCCGCCGAGATCGCCGAGCGGCTGGGCTGCCGGGTCGTCCGGCTGCCGGAGAACCGGGGGGTGTCGGCGGCCAGGAACGCCGGGACCGACGCCACGACGGGGGACGTCCTGTTCTTCCTCGACTCCGACGTCGCCCTGCGCGAGGACGCCGTCGCGAACGCCCTGGAGATCCTCGCGGAGGACCCCGGATGCGGCTGCGTGCACGGCGTCTACGAGCCCGAGCCGCTCATCGACGACGGGCCGGTGGAGTGGTACCGGATCCTGCACGCCGTCCACTGGCGCGGCCGCCATCTCGGCCCGGTGAACAGCGTCGTGTTCGCGCTGGCCGCCGTCCGCCGCGAGACCCTGCTCGCGGCGGGCCGGTTCGACGAGCGGCTGCGCGACTGCGAGGACGTGGAGTACAGCAGCCGCCTGGCGGTCCGCACCCGGATCCTGCTGAGCGACCGGGTGGCCGGGCGGCACGACGACGGCAGCGCGTTCTGGCCGGTCCTCGCGGAGCAGTGGCGGCGGGCGCTCCCGCTGATCCCGCTCGCCCTGGAGACCGGGCGGCGCGGGGCGGCGAAGCCCGAGCACGCCAACCGGCCCGCCGGGATCCTCGCCTGCGCGCTCGCCCTCGCGACGCTGCCGCTGGGGCTGCTCGACCCGCTGCTCCTGGCCGTTCCCGCCGTCCTGGTGGCGGGATTCCTCGCCGCCGATCCCGGGCTCGTGCGGTCCGTGCGGCGGCGGCGCGGCACGGCGTTCGCCGTCTACTTCATGGCCGTTCATCTGGCCGTGCACGTGGTGCTCGTCACCGGGCTCACGGTGGGCGCGCTGCGGCTGCTGCCGCGGCCGGGGCGGCGCGGTCAGGAGCGGACGGAGATCTCCTCGCCGAGCGCGTAGCCGTCGGCGAGATCGAGGTCGTCGCCGCTCCAGAAGCGTCCGGGGTCGTACCAGTTCGGCTTGCGCCGCCTGGGCAGCAGCCCCATCGCCCCGTAGGTGAGCGCGACGACCTCGGCGCAGTACACGCTCTCGATGTCACCGCCGCTCCGCCCCGGCAGCGGGATCCGGCCCCTGATCCAGCGCGAGGCCAGCCGGGACGTCGAGGGGAACGGGGTGCCGTCGAGCCGCGCGACGGTCTTCAGCACCGCGTCCTCCATGTCCCGGGTGACGGGCTTGCCGAGCTGGCGCAGCCAGGCCCGCTGCCCGTACCGGGAGCTCCACAGGGCGACCGCGTCCTTCAGATCGTGCAGCTGCACCCCGCGGTGGAACCCGCCCGTCCAGTGGTCGCGCAGCGACTTGCCGAGCTCGGCGTGCCACATCAGCGGCGGCAGGTCGTCGAGCACGATGGCCATGCCCACATGGTTGACGGGGCTGTTCGTCATCGTCTGGATCGCGCGGTCGGCGGGCGAGTGCCCCCGGAAGATCCAGACGTCCCCGGTCCGGGTGATCTCGGCGGCGTCCGCCAGGCTGATCTCCGTCATCTTCCGTACTCTAGGCGAATGAGACGAATCAGCTGGTGGAAGCTCGCGGGCCTGGCCGGCCTCGCCGGAGTGGCCGCGACCGGAGCGGTGATCGTCCGCTCGGAACGCAAACGCCGCGCCTACACCCCCGACGAGATCCGCGACCGCCTCCACGCCCGCCTCGCCGAGGCCGAGGGCCAGAGCCCGTCCCGAGGCGGGCTCTAGGTGGACCGGGCGTCCTGGATGGACTGGTTCAGGATGCCCGCGACGTTGGCGGGGTCGGCGCCGAGGGCGACATAGCGCTCCGCCCACGCGCGGTCGGAGCCGGTGGCCGGTTCTCCGTCGCAGTACCGGACGCCCCTGTTGGCGGTGTAGTAGCGCAGGAGCTCCAGGCTCCTTCCGGTGGAGGCGCCGGCGGCATAGGAGCGTCCGGGGGAGGATCTCTGGTGCTCCAGGCAGCCCAGCGGGTAGGCGCCGCCCTGGGTGTTCAGGCGCGGGTCGGGGGCCGAGCAGGCGGTGACGGCCGCGGCCGCGAGGACGAGCGTCAGGACGAGCTTGGTCAAGAGAACTCCGTGGTCTCAGAGGGTGCCGGCGGCGCTGCGCAGGGCCAGGCCCAGGCCGACGAGGATGACGAGGCCCGCGGTGAGCAGCGGGGTGCGGACCGACAGGCGGCCCAGCGGCGCGGCCAGGCGGCGCAGCCGGGGCGACCCGCCGGCCCGCAGGAGCAGCAGGCCCGCCGCGACGAGCGTCGCCGCCATGCCGAGGCCGTAGCCGAAGACCAGGGCGACGCCGAAGACCGTCCGGCCGAGGGCGACCGCGCCGAGCAGCACCACCAGCGCCGACGGGCTGGGCACGAGACCGCCCGCGACCCCCAGCCCGACCAGGTACCGCTTCCGGTCACCGCCGTGCCCGTGCCCGTGCCCGTGACCGTGCCCGTGACCGTGCCCATGGCCATGCCCATGGCCATGCCCATGGCCGTGACCGTGACCATGGCCGTGCCCGGCGGACACCGAAACGAGGGCGGGCTCCTCGATCGGCGCGGTGTGCCGGCGGGCGGAGCGCAGCAGGCCGACGCCCACCGCGGTGATCAGCAGCCCGCTCAGCACGCCGAGCCACCCGAGGACGCTCTCCCCGGTGAACGCCGCCGACACCGACAGCAGCAGCCCGATCACCAGGACCCCGGCGGTGTGGGTGAGGGTGACGGTCGCCCCCACCAGGAGCGCGTCCCGGGGACGTCCCCGCCTCCCGGCGATGTAGGCGGCCATGACCGTCTTGCCGTGACCCGGCATCGCGGCGTGCGTCGCGCCGAGCACGAGCGACAGCAGGAACGCCGCGACCCCGACCCTGACCGTCAGGTCGGGTGAGGCGGCGAGCCGGTTGAACACCCCGGTCACCTTCCCGACCGCGGCCGTGACGGGGCCCGCGCCGGGCAGCGCGGGCACGGCGCCCGCGCCGAACCCGCCACCGGGGACCACCGACAGCCGCGCGGACCGCAGGTCGAGCGGCGACGTCAGCAGATCGGAGGGGTAGGAGCGCAGCTCGTCGCTGACCGAGCGGGCCGGTACGGGAGAACGGTCGATCCCGACCCCGTCGCCCACGGCGGTGATCTCACGCCAGCCGATCCGGTCGGTCCCGTTCCGGTCCTCGAATCCGACCTCCGCGGGCGAGGTCAGATCGGCGGGGGCGCTGAGGGCGCAGGTGAGCCTGCTGGTCCGCAGCCCCGCCCGGCCCTTCTCGTAGAGGAACGACGCCGCGCGGACCGTCCAGGTCAGCGGCCGTCCGGCGACCGTGGCGCGCAGGCCGGCGGCGATCCGCGGGCAGGCTTCGCGGGCGTGGGCGCCGAGGTCGGGGCCGATGCCGGGGGCGGACTGCAGGGCCGGGATCTCGGCCTCGTCGACGACGGAGACGACCTCGAGCCGGTCGGGGAACAGGCGCAGGCCGTCGTAGCGGTTGACGGTGAAGTCGCCCAGCGGATGGGCGGCGGCGGGCGTCGCGGTGGCGAGCGCGCCGCCGAGCCCGGCGAGCAGGACGAGCGCGGCGGCGGCCAGGCGGAAGGGGTTCATGCGATCCTGCCCAGTGCGGAGAGTCGTGGGTCGAAACGGGGGTTGTCGGCCTTCGCGCGGGCCAGGCTCCGGCGGGCCGCGCCGTCGTCGCCGAGCGCGGCCTCCACCCGGGAGCGGTGGTAGCGGAAGAGCGCGTTGTGCCAGCCGGACGCCGTGGCGATCCGGGCGTAGGGCAGCGCCTCGGAGTCGCGGCCGTTGAGATGCAGCGCCCAGGCGAGGGCGTCGGCCACGATCGGGCCGCGCCGGCGGTCCCACTCGGCGCGCGCGTACCTGAGGGCGCCGGCCGGGTCGCCGGTGGCGGCCGCCAGCTCCGACCAGGTCAGGTCGTCGGCCACCCCGTTGGCGCTCTGGACTTTGCGGAGCGCGGCCAGGACGCCCAGCTGGGCGTCCGCTCCGGCCCCGTCGCCGGAGGCGGTGAGCAGCTCGGCGTACTCCAGCAGGTACTGCGGGACCGGGACCCGCCCGGTGAGCGTCCGGTAGGCCCGGAGCGCGCCGGTGAGATCACCGCGCAGCGCGGCGGTCTTGGCGCGGCCCTGCAGGGGCGCGACGGCGGTGGGATCGGCGTCGAGGCCGAGGTCGTACTGGCGGCCCGCCTCGCCGAGGTCCCCGGCGTGGAAGGCGAGCTCGCCGAGGTAGTAGCGGCAGAACGCGCGCTCGGCCGGGGTGTAGGCGGCGCCGAGCGCCTGCTGGAGCAGCTCGCGTGCCCCGGCCCGGTCACCGCGCCGCTCGGCGTCGTAGGACAGCCGGGTGAAGGACGACACCCCCGGCTCCAGCTCCGCCATCCGCCGCGCGGCCGCCCCGGCCGCGGCCGCGTCGCCGAGCTGGGTGTGGGCGTCGGCGAGGACGCCGTACAGGGCCGGGGTCTCGGAGCTGATCCGCTGCGCCCGCCGGGCCCAGCCGACGGCCCGGGCGAACTCGTGGCGGGCGTTGGCCAGGGCGCCCATGCCGATCATCGCGTTGAACGCCTCGGGGTCCAGGCGCAGAGCGGTGCCGAACGCCCCCTCGGACCTGGGGTAGAAGCCGGGTTCGTGGGAGGCGCGGGCGCGTTCGAGGTAGGCGAAGCCCAGGCTGGTCCACGTGCGGCTGTCGGCGGGGGACTCGCGCAGGGTCGCCTGGTAGCGGTCGATCGCGGTCAGCGGGGTGGGGGCGGCCCGCTCGGCGCCGGACCCCGGCACACCGGAGATCACGCCGCCGACGGCGCTGGCCCCCACGGCCAGGACAGCCGCCGATATCCCCAGCAGGACTCCCCGTCGGGCGAGGGCCTTCATGTCTTCTCCTTCCGAACCGGGCGGAACCGGGATCGCCCGGTCCCGCCCGGGATCAGGCCGTTGTTCAGCCGGCCTGGTTGACCGAGGTGCTGTGCGGCAGCGCCACATAGGGGAAGGAGGCGCCGAACGGCGACTCGTTGGCGTTGACGCCGTCACCGGCGGCCAGCGCATCGACGAGCTTGCCGGTCTGGGCGGCCCCCTCCAGCGCCTGGACGGCGATGTCGATGGCGTCGTCGCCCAGGCGGCGGCCGTTCGGGAAGCCCTGAAGGTCGCCCGCCAGGACACCGAGCCGTTTCGGCTGCGCGGTGACCGGGACGGCGAGGTTCAGCCGCAGCATCTCCGCGGGCGTGAACGTCTTGGCGTTCACGTCCTTGTTGAGGAGCAGGGAGTTCAGGTCGGCCTTGATCGGGCCTGACTTGGTGGAGATGCCGGTCAGGAAGATCTCGACCAGGTCGGCCCGCGGCGTGGCGGGGGCCTCGAGGCCGTAGATCTTCTCGATCAGCTTCGGCACCTCGGGGCTGGTGACCCTGGCCACGAGCGGCTTGACCTTGTGGTCCTGCGACGGGTCGAGCCGGTTGAAGGCGTCCTTCAGGCCGGCCGGGGCGACGGCCTCGTTGACCAGCGGGTTGCCCAGCCGCGACACCTGGCGGAAGGGAGCCGTCTTGCCCGCGCCGCGCCGCTCGGTCGTCGACCAGACGCCGATGACCGGGTTGCGTGCGGGGCTGCCCTTGAGGGCCAGCGCGGACTTGGGCACCTGCAGGCCGATGGTGTTGACGTTGTAGCCGCGCAGGGTGTCCTGGCCGGTCTCCTTCAGGTTCGCCCCGTAGAGCAGGTCGAACACGCGCAGGTCGGCGAAGAACGGGTCGTCGGCCTGGCCGGCGAAGGTCCTCGCACCGCCCTTGATCCCGATGACGGCCTGCGCCCGCAGCGCCGCGTAGTCCGGCATCGAGGCCGCGCCGGTGTGCGACGGGGCGGCGACGGCGTCCCTGACGAGGACCTTCGTGCCCCTGGCCGTGACCTGCTCGAGCCTGTAGTGCTGCCGGAACAGCAGCGTCTTGTCCTTCAGCGAGGTGACCGGGCCGTTGTTGTACAGGAACGTGGCGTTCCCGCGGCGGTCCTCGTTGCGGAACGTCCACCGGTAGACGATGTCGGCCTTCGCGTCACCGTTGTTGTCGATCTTGATGTTGTAGCGGGTGTCGGTCGCGAAGGGGTAGAAGTTCGGACCTCCGTTCGGCTCCTGGAACGGGAGCCAGTTCCCCAGCAGCGTCACGGTGTCCGGCCTGTCCGGGCTCGTGAAGGCGTACAGGTCGGTGTTGTCCGCCTGGGGGTCGTTGGCGATGAGCGGCGCCTCGCGGTGGCTGGAAGCCTGGCTCGCGCCGGGCTGCAGGACGATCACCAGGCCCGCCGCGCCCACGAGTCCCGCTCCGGCCGCGGCGATGACCGCGCGCCGGTTTAGTGCTTTCTGTCGCATCGAACCGCATTTCTTTGGGAACGTATTCCGGATGAAGACCTCCCTTTCGTAAGGGGGCCGTCACTCATTCGTCGGAGGGCGCCTGCGGGATTGGTGTCCCTTCCCCTAGGGTCTGTTTCAGATTCGGCGTCCGTGGCGAGCGCTGTCCAGGTGCGTGCCTCGCGGGGGCGGAGGAGGGCGGGTGCTGAATGGACGAGGCGGCGGCGGGCCCGGTCCGGCCGGACCCGGCGGAACTGGCGGACCTGCTCGGCCGGGTCGGCAGGGGCGACCGGACCTCCTTCGAGGCCCTCTACGACCAGGTCTCCGGCCCCGTGCACGGCCTGCTGGTCGAGCTCCTCGGCGACCGGGGGGCCGCCGAGCGGGTCGGCTCCGACGTGCTCGTGGAGGTGTGGCGCTCGGCCGGCGGATTCCGTCCCGGAACCGACGATCCGCTCGTCTGGGTCTTCACGGTGGCCGATCGGCACGCCCGCGGGCACGCCGGAGATCCGCGGGAAAGGGAAAGGCGCCGCGCTCCGGCATTTCGCGGGGAAATGGCGGAGACACGGCGCACTCGCGCCTATTTCGACCGGCTCACGGCCCGGCAGAGGCTGGCGCTCTTTCTCGCGCTGCACGGCTGCTCGGCCGAGGACTCCGCGCCTCTGCTCGGAGTCTCGGTCCGGCGGGCCAGGCTCGACGTCCGCGACGGGCTGATCCGGATGCGGGACTGGCTCTTCCGCGACTGATCAGGCGGGCGGGAGGGCGACGGCGAACAGCGGAGGGCCGGTAGGCCCCGCGGATCCGCCGCGCTTCTCGACCGTCATGCCGACCTGGTCGGCGCTGCCCAGCCCGCCGACGACGACGGGGGCGGTGGCCTGCTTCATCAGCCCGGCCGAGCGCGGGGCCTCCGGGCCCATCAGCCAGAGCTGGTAGGTCCTGGCCGCGGGCGCCGGTCCGACGCCCGCCACGAAGACCACCGCCTGGTCGTGCGAGCGCGAGGCCACGACTTTGACCGTTCCCCCACCGGTGACCGTCCCTGTGCTGGTCCTGGCGTCGGGGGCGGCGAGGATCTCGGAGATCGGGTCGCCGGGGACGCCGTCGTCCGAGCCTCCGCCGCGGATCCCGGCGACCGCGAAGACGAGCGCGGCGACCAGGCAGGCCGCCACCGCGACGAGGAGCTGCGGCCGCGGCAGCCGCCGGGCGCGCACGGAGCCCTGCCGCGGGACCGGCGGAAGCTGCCTGGTCCGGGTGATCTCGGCCATGACCCGGTCCTTCAGCTCCGGCGGCGGGGTCTGCGCCCCGGCGACGGCCAGCCTGGCGGCCGTCTCGCGCAGCCCGATCAGCTCCTCGGCGCACATCTCGCAGCCGGCGAGGTGCTCCTCGAACCGCCGGCGCTCCAGATCGTCGACGGCGTCCATCACGTAGGCGCCCAGCAGCCCGTGGGTGTCGTGCGCGTTCATCGTTCCACCCCCAGGCAGTCTCGCATCCGGATGAGCCCGTCGCGCATCCGTGTCTTCACCGTGCCGAGCGACACCTGCAGCAGGTCGGCCACCTCACGGTAGGTGTAGCCGGAGTAGTAGGCCAGGCCGATCGACTCGCGTTGCAGGTCGGTCAGGCCGCCCATGCAGCGTCTCACCCGCTCCCGCTCCATGCGGTCCTCGACGTCCTCGGCGACCTCGTCGCGCTCGCGGTCGAACCGCGCCGACCGCAGCTCGCGGTCGGTGGCGGCCTGCGCGGACCGCACGCGGTCCACCGCGCGCCGGTGCGCCAGGGTCATCGCCCAGCCCATCGGGCTCCCCTTGGCCGGGTCGTAGCGGGAGGCCTGCTGCCAGACCTGCACCAGCACCTCCTGAACGACCTCCTCCGCCTGGGCCGGATCCCGCATCACGCGCAGGACCGTCCCGTAGGCGGGGCCGGAGATCCGGTCGTACACCTCCTCGAACGCCTCCCGGTCGCCGCGCGCCACACGCGACAGCAGGTCGGCGAGCCCGGCCGACGCCGGATCGCCCTCGGCCTCCGGCAGCACCACCGCCGGACGCGCTCGGAACCACGAAAGGCCGCCGCGCGGTTCACTCACTGCACAAGCTCCTGGATCGGACGCCGCCCGGAGGCGGCACGGAAAGAGCGGGAGGGGCCGCGGCGCTCCCGGCCGCGACCCCGTCCGAGGGGCATCAGCCCTTCGGCATGAGGACGGAGTCGATGATGTACACCGTGGCGTTCCCCGTGGGGACGTTTCCGCACACGACCTTCGCTCCGTTGACGGTGTAGTCCGAGCCGCCGCCCATCGTGGTGACCGTGCCGCCCTGGAGGGTCTTGAACGACCCGGACGCCAGGTCGGCGGGGGTCTTCTTCCCCTGGACCACGTGGTAGGTCAGGATGTCGGTGAGCTGTTCCTTGTCGGCCAGGACCTTCGCCAGCGTCGCCTTCGGGATCTTCGCGAAGGCGTCGTTGGTGGGCGCGAACACCGTGATGTCCTGGGCCGTGTTCAGCGTGTCGCCCAGACCGGCCTTGGTGACGGCCGTGACGAGGGTCGACAGCGCCGGATTGTGCGAGGCGGCCGTGGCGACGGGGTCGGCGGCCATGCCGTCGAAGCTGCCGGGGCCGGTCTTGGGCACGGCGGCGCATCCGTCGCCGAAGGGCTGGGCCGCCGCGCCGGACATGGTGGCGTCCGGGCCGGCGGAGGTGGTCGCGGCCGGTGCGGCCGAGGTCGCGGCGTCACTGGAATCGGAGTTCCCGCACGCGGCCAGCCCGAACAGGAGGCCACCGGCGATCATTCCCGCGGTGATGCCATTGATCTTCATACCCTGAGTATTCATGATCTTGCTCCTCGTGTTGCTGACACCTGGTATTCGGAGCGGTCCACCAGGTGGATTGGTCGGGTCGCCGGAAATCTCCGGCGACCCGTCCCGAGATCAGAGGGCGACGGCCAGCGCGGCCTTGTAGCCCGCGGAGACATCGCCCGTGACGGTCGCGAGCTGGGCGTCGTGGCCGTCGCTGAAGACCATGTCGGACTCCAGGGAGGTGGCCGCGAGGTTGCCGACGCTCCGCTCGTAGCCCGCGGTGGCGTAGACGGCCTCGCAGGGGGCCTCGGGGAAGGCGAGCTGCGTGGTCTTGACGGGCGTCGCGGCCTTGGTCGCGTCGGCGAGACCGGAGTAGATCTCGAAGTGGACGTGCGGCCAGCGACCCGAATAGGCGGCGGGGAAGACGCTGGTGAAGGTGACCACGCCCCGCGCGTCGGCCTCCTGGACGCCGCGCAGGTAGTTCTCGCCGGTCACGCCCTCGGAGTAGAGGGAGTAGCGGCCCTCACGGTCGCAGTGCCACAGGTAGACGGCCGCTCCCGCGAGGGGTTCTCCGCCGTCGGCCAGGGTCAGCTCGATCGTCAGGGGGACTCCTCCGGCCGTCCCGGAGGCCGATCCGAAGCTCCTGCGGATGTCACTGCGCACGATCCCGCTCTGCGTGAGCACGTTCGGGCCGTTGGAGCCGTCGCCGGGATAGGGGCCCGCGGTCTCGTCGGGGATCTCTCCGGCCGCGGCGGCGGCCGGAGAGGCCGTGCCCGCGGTGCCCGTGCCCGCCGTGGCGCGGGAGGCGGGCGCGTCCCGGTCTCCGCCGCAGCCGACGGCCCCCGCGAGCAGGGCGCCGCCGACCAGGCCCAGCATCCCGCGCCGCCCCATCACCGTGCCCAGGTCGTAGGCCAGTCCCCGGTCGTGCTCGTCCCGCTGCTCCCGCACCGTCGCCTCCGTGTAGGTGTCCGTCTCCGGCCTCCAGGGTGGGCCACCGTCCTGAGAATGCGATGAACGCGCCCTGTGAACCGCCGGTCAGGGGAGCGGGCCGCCGGTCAGGGTGAAACGGTCGCCGTCCTGGTCGAGCCCGCGCAGCAGGCGGGTGCCGTCGGGGAGGACGACGCTCCACAGGCCGGGCGGCTCGTCGTCGCCGTACAGGACGACGGCGCCGAACCGGGCGGCGAAGCGCCGGGCGAACTCCGCCCGGCCGAGCAGGGCGTGCAGGCGCCCCTCGACGCCGACGTCGAAGGAGAGCGCGAAGTCGCCGCCGACCCGGCGGCAGGTGCAGAAGACGGAGAACACCGCCTCGTCCGGAACCCCGCTCAGCCGCTCCCGGAGGCGGTCGTCGCGGGCGACGAGCAGGCGGTTCCCCGCCGTGGGGAAGCAGTCCCGCAGGAACGCCTCGAGGTCCGCCTCCGGCACCTCGCGGGAGGAGAGCCCGTCGTATCCGGTCGCCCCGGCCGGGTCCCGGTCCGTCATCCGGCCGGGGTGAGCTCGCTCAGGATGGCCCGGCCGGACGCGCGGTGCTCCTCGGCGGCGGCCGGGTCGCCGTCCTCCAGGACGGCCGCGATCCCCTCGTGCGCCAGGGCCTCGGCGTACCGGAAGCCCAGCTTCGGGGCCAGCTCCAGCGCCTGCCGGTGCAGCCGCAGCGCCTCGTCCGGCAGGCCCGCCAGCCGGCAGGTCTCGGCGTAGCCGTCCAGGAAGTGGATCTTCCAGTGCTCCTCGAACAGCTCGTCCAGCAGGGCGAACGCCCGGCGGTGGCTGTCGAGCGCCTCCTCGTGCCGGCCGATCCGCCGCAGCGCGACGCCCAGGCAGTTGAGGCCCCACGCCTCGTTGTGCCGGTGACCGTCCTCGCGGGCCAGCTCCAGCGCCCGTTCCAGATGCCCGATCGCCTCGTCGGGAGCCTCGTGGGCGATCGCCACGCCCAGGGTGATGCGGGCCGTCAGCGTCGGCGGCCAGGCCGGGTCGGCGTGCGGGAGGGCCAGGGCCTCCCGGGCCAGCCGCGCCGCCTCCTCGTGGTGCCCGAGCTGGAGCATCGCCCAGGCCTCGTAGGCCGTCGCGTGCGCGGTCCCCGCCGGGCAGCCGGCGTCGGCGTAGAGCCGGCCCGCCCGCCGGAAGAGGTCGAGCGGCTCCTCGACATGGCCCTCGTCCCAGCGCAGGTAGCCGCGGCGCATCGTCAGCTCCGCCGCGGACCTGGCGTCGCCCGACCGGGACACCAGCGGGGCGGCCGCCTCGTAGGCGGCTCCCGCCTCGGCCATCCGTCCCGCGTTGTAGCGGGCGAAGCCCAGATCGCTGTGGGCCTCGGCGAGCTGGAGCGGATCGTCCAGGCGCTGCGCGGCGACCAGCGAGCGCTCGAACAGGACGTTGAGGTGCGTCGTGCCGCAGCGCCGGGCGAAGAAGGCCCGCATGAACCGCGGCAGCTCGCACACGTGGGCGTCGGCGCCGGTCGCGACCGCGGTCTCGAACACGGCCATCAGGTTGGCGTACTCGGTGACGAACCAGAAGAGGGCCTGGTGCTTGCCGGGGAAGCCCGGCAGGTCGGCCGGCCGGCGTCCCGCGGAGACCGGCCGGACCGGCGCCAGGTAGGACATCGCCGCGTCGGCCGCCGCCGCGGTGTGCAGGTAGTAGTCGAGGACCCGGCGCACGGCCTGCTCCAGCTCCGCCGGCGGGTCCTGCTCGGTGGCGGTCCTGCGCGCGTGCTGGTGCACCAGGTCGTGCAGCCGGTAGCGGCCCGCCGCGGGCTGCTGGACGAGATGGGCGTCCAGCAGGTCCTCCAGCATCGCCCGGGCGCCGCGCAGCGGGACGTCGGCCAGCGCCGCCGCCACGTACTCGTCGAAGGTCGAGCCGGGCAGCAGGCCCAGCAACCGGAAGAAGCGGTGCCGCGCCCGGTCGAGCTGCCGCACCGACATGGCGAACGCCGTGTCGAACTCGGTGGCGCCCTCGGCCAGCCGCTCGACGAGGATGCCGGCCGTCCAGCCCGGACGGTGCCGCAGCCGAGCCCCGGCCAGCCGCAGCGCCAGCGGCAAGTGGCCGCAGAGCCGCAGCACCTCGGCCGCCGCCTCCGGGTCGCGGGCGAGCCTGCCGCCGTCCGCAGGGTCGCCGCTGGCGCGGGCCAGCAGGTCGGCGCTCTCCCGCGGGGTCAGCACCTCGAGCGAGACCGGCGGGACCTCGTCCAGGCCCATCAGCCGGTTGCGGCTGGTGATGAGGGCGACGGACTCCCCGGCGCCGGGGAGCAGCGGGCGGACCTGCTCGGCGTCCGCGGCGTTGTCGAGGACCACGACGGCCCTCCTGGCGGCCAGTTCCGAACGCCAGCACGCGGCCAGCGGCTCGATGCCGCCCTCCTGCGGGATCTTCTCCGACGGCACGTCGAGGGCGGCGAGCAGGGTGCGCAGCGCGGGATCGGCGCCGAGCGGGTCGCGTCCCGCGGTGAAGCCGTGCAGGTCGACGTAGAGCTGGGCGTCGGGGTAGGCGTCGGTCAGCCGGTGCGCGGCGTGCACGGCCAGGCAGGTCTTCCCGACGCCCGCCATGCCGTCGATGGTGACGACGCGGCCGCCCTCCACGGCGGCGAGCACGGCGGCGAGCTGTTCCTCGCGCCCGGTGAAGTCGGGGACGTCGCGCGGCAGGTCGTTGCGCGGCGGCCGGGGCGCCCCCGCGGGCGGCACGGGCGGCTGGACCTGGCGGCTGGTCTTCGGCGGCGCGGGAAGCTGGCAGGAGGAGCGTTCCCACAGCGGGCGCAGCGGGCGAGGGTCGCGCTTGACCAGACGGCAGAGCGCGATCACGGCCGGCCACGGCGGGACGGTCTGGCCGCTGAGATAGCGCGACAGCGACGACGAGCTGAGCCCGGTGTCGCGCGCCAGTGCCCTGACCCCCAGCCCGGACAGCTCGTGCAGCAGCCGCAGCCGCGCCGCCAGCTCGTCCTGAGGATCTCCCGCCGCCTGCTTCACGATGACCGCCCCCGTCTCCTGTCCCGTCGCGGCGGAAGTTCTTCGTGCCGCTCCGCCGCAGCTCAGGGCCGTCTCATCTGTCCCAGAGCGTCCCATCGCCGTCGTCATGTTAGGCCTCTTCGGGCTGTTATGGAGTCACACCCCCGGAGGAACGGGGGAAACGGAACAAAGAGGGAGAAACCACAATGCAGGCTCGTATGCAGAACCCCGCCGTCGTCCTGTCCGGCGCCATGCAGCCCATCCAGGAGATCTTCAAGGCCGTGCACAGCGGCGGCGCGTCGGGGGAGATCCTCGAACTGGTGCACCTGCGCGTCAGCCAGATCAACGGATGCAGCGCCTGCGTCGACGGCGGCGCCAAGACCGCCCGCAAGGCCGGCGTGAGCGACGAGCGGCTGGCCACGGTCGTCGCCTGGCGCGAGGCGCCCTACTTCTCCGACGAGGAGCGGGCCGCCCTGGCCCTGGCCGAGGCCGCGACGCGCCTCGCCGACCGTCCCGACGCCGTGAGCGACGAGATCTGGGACACCGCCGCCACCTACTTCGACGAGAAGCAGCTCGCAGCGATCGTCCTGATGATCGGCGTCACCAACATGTTCAACCGCCTCAACGCCACCACCCGCCAGATCGCCGGGGCCTGGGGCTGAACCTCCCCGCCCGGCCGCCGAGAACGACACCGAGGAGAGCAGCCATGACCGCAGCCAGCGAGACCGCCACGAAGTTCGACGGCTTCAGCGACGACGAGCGCGCCGCCATGAAGGAGCACGCCAGGGAGCTCAGGACCGCCGCGCGCCGGACCCCCGCCAGGGCCAAGGCCGACGGGGAACAGGACATCCAGGCGAAGCTCGCCGAGATGACCGAGGAGGACCGGGCGATCGGCGCCCGCCTCCACGAGATCATCCGGGCCGCCGCCCCGCACCTCGTCCCGAAGCTCTGGTACGGCATGCCCGCCTACGCCAGGGACGGCAAGGTCCTCTGCTTCTTCCAGAGCGCCCAGAAGTTCAAGGCCAGGTACGCCACCCTCGGCTTCAACGACCCCGCCGCCCTCGACGACGGCACGATGTGGCCGACCGCCTTCGCCCTCACCGAGCTCACCCCCGCCACCGAGGCGAGGATCACCGAGCTCGTCCGGCGGGCGGCGAGCTGATCCCGCACCACCAGCGACGGCCGGGAAGGCCGGGAGATCCGGCTCCCGGTCCACCCGGCCTTCGGGCGTTCTCAGTTCCTGCGGCGCACGAAGGGACCGAGCAGGGCGTTCAGGTGCTGGGCGCGGGCCTGGGAGAGGGAGCCCTCCTCGGCGCGCTGGTAGACCTTGTAGAGGATCTCCCGGATGCGGCGCGACAGATGGACCCGCTCGTCCCTGGACAGGTCGCGCTGCAGGTTCCAGATGACGTTCTCGAGGTCGCGGGCGACGTCGGGCCGGATCTCGCCGTTCGCCCGGCCGTCGGCGATGGACTGCAGGGACAGGCCCAGCGCCTGGTCGGGGGTGAGCCGGGACGGTGGCGGCGGGATCTGCGTCGGGGTGGGCGTCGGGGTCGGGGTGGGCGTGGGGGTCGCCGTCTTCGTCGGAGTGGGGGAGACGGTGATCTGGCCGGGAGCCGCCGGTTCCGGTTTCGGCCCGGCGGAGGTGGCCGAAGGGGAGGGCCGCTTGGTGGGCAGCGGATCGGGGTCGGGACTGAAGGCGTCGGGGCCCTCGGTCGGGGCGGCGAAGGGACGCTCGGTCGTCGCGCCGGAGCCGTCGATGACGAACTGGCTGGCGCCGACGAGCAGGATGATGAGGGCGACGGGAAGCGCGGCCATCGCGGCCCGGCGCAGCCGCTGCCCGCGCGGCGCGGGCCTGCGCCGCGACCGGCGCGGGACGGCCTTGGCCAGTTCCACCTGCTGCTGGGGCGGCTCGGGGACCGTCCCGAAGGCGGGCAGGGGAGTGGCGTCGGGTGCCGAGAGGATCGTGGCCATCTCCGCGGCGCCCGGGCGGTCGCGCGGGTCCTCCGCCCAGCACCGGGCGCACAGCTGCCGGACGCCGTCCGGAAGATCGGCGTGGGCCGGGTCCTCGCCCGGCAGCCGTCCCGTGAGGGCCTCCGCCAGGATGACGCCCAAGGCGAAAACGTCGGCGGCCCCGGTGACCTCCCGGCCCGCGATCTGCTCCGCCGCGGAGTAGACGGACGACGCCGGCGAGCGGTCCTCGTCGTGCGGCAGGCCGGTGCCCAGGCCGAGCAGGCGGACACCGTCCCCGGCCAGGAAGATCTTCGAAGGGGACACCCGCTCGTGGACGAGGCCGGCGTCGTGCGCGATCGCCAGCGCGTTGGCCACGTCGCCGCAGACGCGCGCCGCCTGCTCGCGGTCCAGCGGGCCGCGCGCCAGCCGTTCGGCCAGGCTCTCACCCTCGAGGTACTCCATGACGACGAACGGCGTGTCGGCGCCACCGGGCACCGAGGCCTCGCCGAAGTCGAAGATCGCCGGAAGCCCCGGATGCGCCAGCGAGGCCGCCACCCGCGCCTGCTCCAGCAGCCGCGCCTGCGACCGC
Source organism: Actinocorallia longicatena (assembly GCF_039534125.1). Taxonomy (NCBI): domain Bacteria; kingdom Bacillati; phylum Actinomycetota; class Actinomycetes; order Streptosporangiales; family Thermomonosporaceae; genus Actinocorallia; species Actinocorallia longicatena. The sequence goes on from NZ_BAAAUV010000008.1 coordinate 98,994, forward strand.
GCGTCGGGCAGCTGCGCGACGCTCACCACCTTGACCGCGACGATCCGGTCGAGTGTCTGGTCCCACGCCCGCCACACCGTCGACGCGCGCCCGCTGCCGACGGGCCGCTCCAGCCGGTACCGCCCGGCGAACGACAACCGCGTCGAGTCCTCATGAGACGTCGAGTCATCAAATGACATGGAAGGCGCCCGTCCCATCCGCATGCCCTGCTTTACGTGCACAAGATAGCGCCCACAACAGCCCCAGCCCCACATTCCCCATCAAAACGAACACGTTTCCCCCTGGTCGCGCCCAAAGAAACGCACCCGCCCCGCCCTCCCCGATCCCGGCCCCCTGCCCGCCCGGGCAACGGAAAGACCCCCTCGAACAGCCACGACACGGACGAAGCCCCCCGCCCGCCCCGCCCTGCCAAGACCATCACCGCCGTTCTGACCCCGCCCCGACACCACCGGTGACGTTCGGTCCCGCTTTAGGTGAAGGCACTAAACACGGTCCTAGGAGATGCCGAAGAGCTGCTCGATGGGATCGATGCAGAAGTAGACGACGAAGAGGGCGACGATGACCCAGACGGCGGGATTCAGCTTGCGCGCACGGCCCAGGGCCAGCACGACGACCACATAGGAGATGATGCCGCTGCCGATCCCGGCGGTGATGGAGTAGGTGAACGGCATCGTGACGATGGTGACGAAGACCGGGATGGTGAGTTCGGGGTCGGACCAGTCGATCTTGGCTACCTGGCTCATCATGAGGGCGCCGACGATGATGAGGGCGGGGGCCGCGGCCTGGGAGGGGACCATGCCGGCCAGCGGGGCGAAGAAGAGGGTGGCGGAGAAGAGCAGGCCGGTCACGATGTTGGCGAGGCCGGTGCGGGCGCCCTCGCCGATGCCCGCGGCGGACTCGACGAAGACCGTGTTGGCCGAGGAACTGGTGACGCCGCCCAGGGCCGCGCACAGGCCGTCCATGGACAGGATGCGGCCGAGGCGGGGGATCGAACCGTCCTCGCGGACGATGCCCGCCTCCTCCGACAGCCCGACGATGGTGCCCATGGCGTCGAAGAAGCCGGACAGGACCAGGGTGAACAGGATCACCAGGGCCGTGACGGCGCCCGCTCGGGCGAACCCGCCGAACAGGTCGACCTCGCCGAACAGGCCGAAGTCCGGGGTGGACACGAACGTGTCCGGGACGGTCGGCACGATCACGCCCCAGCTCTTGGCCGGGATCGTCGCGGCGTTGTCCAGGATCACCGCGAACACGGTGCCCGCGATGATGCTGATGAGGATCGCCCCGGGCACCCGGCGCACGTAGAGCACGAACATCAGCAGCAGGGTCGCCACGAACACCACGATCGGCCAGCCCGTGAGACGCCCGTCGGTGCCGAGGGTGAGGACCGTGCCGCCGCCCTTGCTGACGAAGCCCGCGTCGACCAGGCCGATGAGGGCGATGAAGCAGCCGATGCCCGCGGTGATCGCGTACTTCAGCGGCTGCGGGATCGCCGCCATGATCCGCTCCCGGACGCCCGTCAGCGACAGCAGGATGATGATCAGGCCCTCGAGGACGACGAGCCCCATCGCCTGCGGCCACGTCATGTGCGGCGCCGCCTGGTAGGCGACCACCGCGTTGATGCCCAGGCCCGCCGCGACGGCCAGCGGGGCGTTCCCGACCAGGCCCATGAGGATGGTCGAGACGGCCGCCGACAGCGCCGTCATGGTCGTCAGCTGCGGGATCGACAGCTTCGCGCCGGTCACGTCGGCGGCCCCGCCGAGGATGATCGGGTTCAGCAGGAGGATGTAGGCCATCGCCACGAACGTGGTCAGCCCGCCCCGTACCTCGCGCGCCACGGTCGTCCGGCGCCCGGACAGCTCGAAGTACTCATCCACTCTGGACATGTTTTAGGTCTCCCCGAAATTAAGCTCCCCAAAATTATCGTCCCTCCAGCCGGGCGGAATAGGCGTACGGGGCCACATCCACCCGCATTTCGGCAGGTCCTACGGCCAGCTGAAAGATCACTTGAAGCTCGGGGAAGCAGGTTCCCGCGGTGAAGTAGGGGCCCGTCCCGAACCGGAGGCGGTGGGTTCCGGACACGGTCTCGGCGCCCTCGAAGCGTCCGTCGGCGTCCGTTTCCCCCTCGTTCACGGGCTCCCAGGCCGTCCCGTCGTACCGGTCGAGGCGGACGGGCATCCCGGCCGCGCCGCGCCCGGTGGTGGTGTCGATGATGCGGGTGGTGATGTTCATGGGATCCGATTATCCCTTGGATGATTCTCCAAACGGTTGGGGATACCGTTGGGGGGTGCGACTACGGGAGCTTCTGGACATCGGGGAGTTGCGGCTGCGGCTGCGGACGGGGGAGCAGGCGCTCGACCGGCCGATCCGGTGGGTGTACCTGACCGAGCTGGTGGAGACGGGGCGGTACCTGTCGGGCAACGAGCTGGTGCTCACCGGGCTGATCGGGCCGGGGCTGCGGCAGGATCCCGAGGCGCTGGTCGATGATCTGGTGAACGCCGGGGCCGCCGCCCTGGGAGTGGGGCTGTCGATCCACGACGAGATCCCCGAGGCGGTATTGGAGGCGTGCCGCCGGCGGGGGCTGCCGCTCATCGAGGTCGCCGGGGACGTCTCCTTCGGGACGATCAGTGAGATCGTCACCCGGAGGCTCACGGCCGAGCGGGCGGCCGGGCTCGCGACCGTCCTCGGACGGCACCGGCGGCTGATCTCCTCGGTGGCCGAGGGGTCGGGGCTCGCCGAGGTGTTCGCCCTGACCCGGGCCGAGCTGGGCCGGGGCTGCTGGGTGCTGTCGCCGACCGGGCGGATCGTGGTCGGCCCCGGCGAGGGCCTGCCCGAGGCGCGGCGGCTGGCCGCCGACTACCTGACCGCCGAACGCCTGCCCGCGGTCGTCGACGGGCCGTACACGCTGCTGCCGATCAACACCCGGGCCGGGCACCGGGTCGCGGGCTGGTTCCTGGTCTGCGCGGGAGAGCTCGTGGACGTCCCGGAGGAGGTCAGGGAGTCGGCCTACGAGCTGGCGGCGCTCGCGGCGCTGGAGCGGGCGCGGCTGGAGGAGGGCCGCAAGGTCGAGCGGCGGCTGGTCGCCGAGCTGCTGGACCAGGTCGTCACCGAGCCCGCCGAGGTCGCGGCGCGGATGCGGACCTGCGGGCTCGAGCCCGCCAAGCCGTACGTGGCGGTGGCGCTCCAGCTCGCGGGCAGCGACGGCGTCGAGGTGCTGGAGGAGATGCTGCCCGGCGCTGCGGCCGTCGCGGGGCCGGAGGGGGAGGCCGTCACGGTGGTGGCGGCGGAGGACGTCGCCGCCCTGGTAGGGGGCCTGCGCGACGCGGCCGTCCTGCTCGAACCGGCCCTGACCAAGGAGCGGCTGACGGTCGGGGTGAGCGCGCCCGCGGTCGGTCCGTCCCTGCTGTTCGGGGCGGTCGAGGAGGCCCGGCACACCCGCAGGCTGGCCGGGGCGCGCCGGGGCGGCCGCGCCCACGTCGTGACGAGTGACGAGATCCACTCCCACGCGCTGCTGCTGGCGACCGTGCCCGACGGCGTCCGCAGGTCCTTCCGGGACCGTCTGCTGGGCCCGCTCCAGGACTACGACCTCGAGCACCACTCGGACCTGGTCCGGACGCTCTCGGCGTTCCTGGAGAACTCCGGCTCGTGGAACCGCTGCGCGGCCCAGCTCCACCTCCACGTCAACACGTTGCGCTACCGGATCCGCAGGATCGAGGAGCTGACGGGGCGCGACCTGTCGACTCTCGAAGACCGGGTCGACTTTTTCCTCGCTCTCCGCGCGCTGTAGGCCCCTGATCGGCGAGAATCAGCAGCAGTGCACGCGTGGCCCGATTCCTGCCGGTTCGGCGTGGGCGGACGGTGGTGCGAGGAGGAGGACTCCGGCCATCGCCAGAAAAGCAATGACCTTGTGCATTCGGGGCATGACACATAGTTAAGAGGGACGAGTGGAGATGAGTCAAGAGACTCTCGGAGACCGCATCAGGAACCTCCGCATCAAACAGGGCATCAGCCAGGCCCAGCTCGCCTTCCCCGAGCTCTCCGACAGCTACATCTCACTGATCGAGTCCGACAAGCGCGTTCCCGCCCCGTCGGTCATCGACCTGCTCGCCCGCAAGCTGAACTGCTCGCCGACCTACCTCGTCAGCGGCGTCAGCGAGGACATCGTCGACGAGCTGCGCGTCACCCTGGAGTACGCCGAGATCGCCCTGCAGAACGGCGCGGCGACCGAGGCCCGCGCCCGTTTCGCCGAGGTGCTGGAGCACTCCGACGCGATCGCGCTGCCCGACATGCTGCGGCAGGCCCGCTGGGGCCACGCCCTGGCCCTGGAGGCCAGCGGCAGCCTGGAGGAGGCCATCGCCGAGCTGCGCGACATCGCCGGCGGCGCCAGCCTCGAATACGACCGCGACCACTGGACGCGCGCCCATGTCGCGCTGAGCCGGTGCCTGCGCGAGCGCGGCGACACCAGCGCGGGCGTCCAGGTCGCCGAGGACGCGCTGCGCCGGCTGTCGATCGCCGGCGGCGAGCTGTCGGAGGCGGCGGTCCATCTGGGCGCCACCCTGCTGGGCTGCTGCATCGAGCGCGGCGACCTGGTCAGGGCGGGTCAGCTCGCCGACGACCTGGTCTCGCGGGCCGAGCGGATCGGCACCGTCCAGGCCAGGATCGCCGCCTACTGGGAGGCCGCCTACGTGGCGGAGATGCGCGGGGAGTACGAGCGCGGCGTCGCGCTCGCCGAGCGCGCCCTGTCGCTGCTGGGCGAGGACGAGGACCCGCGCAACCTGTCCCGGCTCAAGCTGGCCTACGCCTCGCTGCTGCTGCGAGCCCGCCCGGGCGAGGCCGTCCGCGCCCGCGACATCCTGCTCAAGGCCAAGTCGGAGATCGCCAGCAACGCCGCGGGGGAGGTCGACACCGCCTGGTGCCTGACCGAGCTGGCCCGCGCCGAGACCATGCTCGGCAACCCCGGCGAGGCCGTGAACCTCGCCAACCAGGCCCTCACCCTGCTGGGGGACGCTCCCCGCCGCACCTCCGCCTGGGCCCTGACGGTCCTCGGCGAGGCCTACGTCAGGCTCGGTGCCCGCGGAGAGGCCATCGAGGTCCTGTCCCGGGCGGCGACCTGCCTGGAGGACATGGAGGCCACCCGCGACGCCGCCCAGGCCTGGTTCGACCTGGCCGAGCTGATGGGCGAGACCGGCGACGAGGAGCACCGCCGCGACGCCTACCGCCGCGCCCTGGTCTGCGTCGGCCTCTGACCGGTCACGGCGCGCCCGGACCCGGACAGCACGACGGCCCCGTCATCGGACGGGGCCGGGGGTCCTGCCGGGGATCAGGCCGCGAGGACGACCTCTTCGCGGACCGGGGGCTCCAGCGGGCTGCTCTTCTTGGCGAACACGACCAGGCGGAGGGTGAGGAAGCGGCCGAGTCCCGCGACGCCCGAAGCGGTCAGGTAGACCGCCTGCTCGAGGAGCACGGCCGGGTGGGCGGACAGATGGTGCAGGGTCAGCATCGCCACCGAGGTGACCAGCCAGGCCGCGAACGCGGTGGCGGTCGACTCGAGATGCATCCGCCAGCCGCGGCGGTCGCTGCCGAAGCTGATCCGGCTGTGCAGCTCGTTGGCGAGCAGGGTGCCGACGACGGTGATGAGGGCGTTGGCGAGCAGGAGGCTCATCCTCGCCTCGAGCTGGACGAGGACGATGCTCGACAGCACGGTCACGCCGCCGCCGCACACCACGAAACGGATGAAGGAGGCGATGGGGCCGGGGGTCTCGGTCGTCTTCATGTCCTTGACTTTCGCCTGTCGCGCTGACAGACCGCTTGCGAGCCACTGACAGACGGCTTGGCAGGAGGATGCGGGGATGAGGGGGTACAGACCCGGGGAAACCGCCCAACCGTTCATAGTGTCCAGATTAGCGATGGGCACTGACATTTCCGGCTGTCCCATGGGCGATCACGTCCTTCCCTTGACTCGGACGTTACGCCTGCGACGTCCTCCTTTATAGAACAGGTTCCTGTCTCTTAGGTCACTCCCACGGGAGGAGGAGTTTCGGGAGGTCGATCAGTACCTGCGGGGGACAAAGATCTTCATCCTGGATGTCAGGATTGAAGCGTGAAACGACTGCTTCGACCGCTCATCTCGGGGACGACCTGGCGTCGCTTCTCCTTCCTGGTGGTCGGCGGAGCGATCTTCATCCCGTTCCTGGTCCTGTACGTGGCCTTCCTGAGCCTGTTCGGCAACAACGGCGCCCACCACGGCTGGACCCTCGCGCTCCTGATCATGCTGGGGATCGCCGGCTTCGTGGTGATGCTCGTGCTCGCCGGGCTGTTCCCGGTCGTCAGGGCGCTGGAGGGCGCCTTCACCAAGGAGCTCGTCGGGGCCCCCGAGGTGCTGGGCGAGGACCGGTCGTGGCCGGCCAGGGCCAAGGCCGCCGCCTGGTTCGCCGCCCATGTGATCACCGGCGCCGCCTACGGGATCGCCTGCATCGGCGCGCCCAGCGTGGCCATCTGGACCTTCGTGGTGCCGTTCCACGAGCGTCCGGCGGCCGAGCGGGGCGATCTCGCGCCGATCACCAACAGCCACTGGGTCTGGCTGCTGCCCGTGGGCGGCGTCCTGCTGACGCTGGGCTTCCTGTACGGGACCGTGCTGCTCGGCAAGATCGCCGCCCGGCTGGCCCCGCACGCCCTCGGGCCCTCCGCCCAGGAGCGCATCGAGGCCGTCGAGCGCCGCGCCGACGCCCTCGCCGAGCGCAACAGGCTGGCCCGCGAGCTGCACGACTCCGTCGGCCACGCCCTGAGCATCGTGACCGTCCAGGCCAGCGCCGCGGCCCGCGTCCTCGACCAGGACCCGCAGTTCGCCAAGCAGGCGCTCGGCGCGATCGAGGAGTCGGCGCGGACGGCCCTGGAGGACCTCGACCACGTCCTCGGCCTCCTCCGGGAGGAGGAGCGGAGCCGCAGGACCCCGCAGCGGACCCTCAAGGACCTGGACGAGCTGCTCGGCAACACCGGGCTGCCGATCACGGTCGACTGCGAGGGCGACCTGGAACGCATCCCCGCGGCGGTCTCCCGCGAGGCCTACCGGATCGTCCAGGAGGGCCTCACCAACGTGGCCAAGCACGCCGGGCACGTCCCGGTGAGCCTGCGGCTGGCGGCCAGGACCGCCGAGCTGGAACTCGACCTCACCAATCCGCGCGGTCCCGCGCTGCCGGGCTCCCGGGGGCTGGGCGGCCGCGGCCTCAACGGCCTGCAGGAACGCGTCTCGGTGCTGCGCGGCCGGATGTGGGCGGGGCCCGAAGCCGACCTCTGGCGCGTCAGCGTCACCATCCCGATCACTAGAGGAACCACCTGATGACCACCGTGATGATCGTCGACGACGAGCAGCTGATCCGGGCGGGCCTGCGGGCCATCGTCGCTGCCGAACCCGACCTGGACGTCGTCGGAGAGGCCGCCGACGGCGCGCAGGCCCAGTCGGAGATCGCCCGGCTCCGTCCCGACGTGGTCCTCATGGACGTCCGGATGCCCGGCGTCGACGGCATCCAGGCCACCCGCAACATCCTGGAGCGCCAGCCCGAGCCGCCCAAGATCCTCGTGGTGACGACCTTCGAGAACGACGACTACGTCTACGACGCGCTGCGCGCGGGCGCCAGCGGGTTCCTGCTGAAGCGCTCACGCCCCGAGGAGATCCTCCAGGCCATCCGGATGGTCGTCCAGGGCGACATCCTGCTGTTCCCGGCCGCGATCAGGGCGCTGGCCGCCGCCCGCCAGGACCAGGTGGCGAGCGCGGGCCGGGCCCCGCGGTGGCACGGCCAGCTCACCGACCGCGAGGCCGAGGTCCTGCGCCTGATGTCGACGGGCCTGTCCAACGCCGAGATCGGCGAGACCCTGTTCGTCAGCCTCCAGACGGTCAAGACCCACGTGGGCAACCTCCTGGCCAAGCTGGGCGCCCGCGACCGCACCCAGGCCGTGATCTTCGCCTACGAGTCGGGCTTCATTCAGCCGAAGTAGCCTCGCCGGGCTTCCTGCCGAGCTTGGCGAGCATGGCGTTGTAGGCCGCGAGCTCCTTGTCGTCGTCCAGGACGGCCTTGCGGTCCTCGCGGCGGGACCGGCGCGTGTCGGCCATCGCCCACTGGAAGACGATCGCCAGGAGCACGACGAAGGTCGGGATCTCGCCGAAGCCCCAGGCGATCGCGCCGCCGGTCTGCAGGTCGTGGACCTGGCCGACCGCCCACGGCGGATGGACGGCGTCGTACCAGCCGGGCGCGATCGGCTCGCCCATGTTCATCAGCGCGATGCCGAAGAAGGCGTGGAAGGGCATCGTGACGAACAGCAGGAGCAGTTTGGCCACGTAGGGGAGCTGCCGGGGCGCCGGATCGACGCCGATGATCACCCAGTAGTAGAGGAAGCCCGTCACCAGGAAGTGCATCAGCATGAAGATGTGGCCCAGGTGGTTGCGCATCATCCACTCGAAGGCCGGGCTGAAGTACAGGGCGTAGGTGCTGCCGATGAACAGCGCCGTGGCGACCAGCGGGTGCGAGACGACCTTGACGAACCGGCTGTGCAGGGCCATGACGAGCCACTCGCGCGGCCCGTTGTCGCCCTTGACGGCCGCGGGCCTGAGCGCCCGGAGCGCGAGCGTCATGGGGGCGCCCAGCACCAGGAAGATCGGCGACATCATCGCCAGGGTCATGTGCTGGCTCATGTGCACGCTGAACAGCAGCGGAGCATAGGTCGCGACGCCTGTCATCGTCACCGCGACGATCGACAGCAGCCCGGCGATCCAGGCGGCGAGCCTGCCCCAGGGCCACTTGTCGCCCCGGCGGCGCAGCCGCACGACGCCCGCGACGTAGAAGCCGCCCAGGGCCAGCACGAGCGCCAGGAAGAACAGGTCGAGCCGCCACAGCGACACCAGCCGCAGCGCGGTCACGGGCGGCGGCATCTCGTAGCCGATCAGCGCCTTGATGCTGGACTCGGGCAGTGAGGGCGCGGGGGCGGCGGTCCGCGACAGCGCCACCGCGACGCCCATCGTCGCGGCCATGATCGCGGCCTCGACGACCGCGAGACGCGTGAAGGCCAGCGGCTTCTTCGCCCGGATCAGCGGGATGGTCCGCTCCCGATGCTGCCAGCCGAACCAGCCGAGGACGGCGAACGCGACGATCTTCGCCAGGATCAGCCGCCCGTAGTCGGAGTCGAAGAGCTGGAGCGGGTCGGGGATCCGGGAGATCGTGTTGGCCAGCCCGCTGAGCCCGGTGACCGCGAAGCACCACACCGCCAGCCGGCTGAAGCGCTCGGCGGCGGTGTCGAGCAGGCGCTCCTTGGTCAGGGCGTGCCAGGTGAGGACGGCCAGCCCGCCGACCCACGGCACGACGGCCGCCAGGTGCAGCGCCAGGCCGATCACCGCGACGTTGTGGTTGGCCGAGGCCGCCGAATGGCCGGTCAGGGCGGGCGGCAGCAGCGCCGCGAAGGCCAGGACCAGGACGCCGATCGCCGAGGCGGGGGAGGTGATGGTCCTGGACAGCAGGGCCACGACCACGACCAGCAGGATGACGATCAGCAGGCCGGTGCCCTGCGGGAGCTGGCCCACGTAGCTCGACAGCTCGTTGCCCTGCAGGACGGTCAGGATCGGGACGCCGAGGATGTCGGCGACCGTCAGGACCAGGGTGCCGGCCGCGCCCGCCGCCCAGACCGCCGCGGCCCAGGAGGCGGCGTGCAGGTACTTCTCGCTCGCCGCGCTCAGCCCGCCCTTGACCAGGGGGAGCAGCAGCACGGCCATGACCAGGCAGCCGAGGGTGACGGCCGCGCCGAGGTCCATCAGGGTCCGGCTCAGCGGCAGGCCCCAGCGGACGAGCCGGCCGGCGTCGGAGATCCCCGGGATGACCTTCTCACTGGCCGCCCCGCCGGCCCACAGCGCCGCCAGCAGTCCCGCGAGGGCCGCCAGCGCGACGGCCGCGGCCGCCCTGTACGCCCTAGCCACGCCTGCGCCGCATCGAGAAGACGATGCCGATGCCGATGCCGGCGGCGATGCCCGCCCCGACCATCAGCCAGCGCATCGCCCCGCCCTCGGAGGAGGCGCTCGCCACGGGCGTCGCGGACGCCTCGGGGGCGTCGGCCGTCCCGGCGGGGGCGGTGGAGGTCTTGTTCACCGTGAACTCGAGGGTCCCGGTGACCGGGTGGCCGTCCTCGGAGACGACCCGGTAGCCGACGGTGTAGGCCCCGTTGGGAAGATCGGGCATGACGGGCTGGTCGACCTTGTTGCCCTGGACGGCGGGCTTGCCCCGCTGCCAGGTCTCGTCGTTGGCGCCCATGATCTTGATCTTCACGAGCCCCGCGCGGAGGTTCTCGTTGAAGGTCAGGGCGATCCGGGCGGGCGCCGAGGCGAGGGTCGCCCCGTTCCCCGGGGTGCTGCCGGTCAGCTCGGTGTGCGCCGAGGCGGGGGCGGCGAGGAGGAGCGGCGCGAACGCCACGGCGAGGGGCAGGGCGAACCGTCGTGCAGTCATGGGTCTTCTTACGCGTCGGGGCCGGGTGACCCAACAACCTTATTGACCCCGGGCCGTGATCTGTTCGCGGCCGGGCATTTCAGGGCAGCAGGTTCTCCCTGCCGTGCTCCCGGAACTCGGCGCGGAGCCTGTGGTGATCTTCGAAGGGGATGTAGCGGAGCTCACGTCCCGGCCGCCACCAGACGGGGTCGCCGGTGGTCCACCCGGCGGCGCGCAGGGGCTTCTTGTCGACCTTGTTGGTGGCCGTGAGCGGCATCCGCCCGATGATCCGGACGAAGCGGGGCGCCCACTTGGTGCCGAGATCGCGCTGGGCGGACAGGAACGCGGCGAAGGCGTCCGGGTCGAAGGGGCCGCCGAGCTCGAGGGCGGCCATCACCTGGTCGCCGGTGCGGGCGTCGGGGACGGGATGGACCGCGCACATCACCACCGGCTCCCACCGCGACAGGATCCGCTCGACGGGCGCCGCGGCGAAGTTCTCCGAGTCCACCCGCAGCCAGTCCCCGCCGCGCCCGGCGAAGTAGTAGAACCCGGCCTCGTCCCGGTAGCCGAGGTCGCCGGAGTGGTAATTGCCGTCCTGGAGCCGTTCGGCGTCGGCCGCCGGGTTGTTGTAGTAGCCCTCGAAGGAGCTGTTCAGGCCGACCAGCTCGCCGATCGCCGACGGGTTCAGCATGCGGCCGCCCTCGTCGAAGACCGCACGCGGGCACTCCCGGCCGGTCTCGGGGTCGATCACGAGGATCTCGACGCCGTGCTGGGCCACGCCCAGGGCGTCCGGCGGGGTCTGCGGGGTGCGGCGGATCGCGATCGAGCCCTCGCTGGAACCGTAGCCCTCGACGACCGAGCAGCCGAACCGCTCCCCGAACGCCCGCCGGTCCTGCGCGCTCGCCTCGGTTCCGAACGCCGCCTCCAGGGTGCAGCCGGGGTCGGCGTGCCCGGCGGCCAGGATGTAGGCCAGGGCCCGGCCGACGTAGTTGAAGTAGGTGACGCCGTGGCGGCGGACGTCGGCGGCGAACTCCGAGGCGCTGAACCTGCGCCGCAGCACGACCGTGGCCCCCGCCCGGACGGCCATCGCCAGGTTCGCCATGATCGAGTTGCCGTGGCAGAGGGGCATCGCGACGTAGGTCACCGAGTCCCGGGTGATCCCGAAGGTCCCGCCCATCTCCGCGATCACGGCCAGCCGTCCCTGGGAGCAGCTGACGGCCTTCGGCGCCCCGGTCGAGCCCGAGGTGAACAGCAGCAGGAGACGGTCGGCGGGGGAGGGGACGGTCCCGGTGCCGCGCGGGGCGTCCCGCAGGGCCTCGGCGTAGCCGTCGGTGCCGACGATCAGCCGGGGGACGTCCGCCTCGGCCAGGAGCGGTTCCAGCGCGGCGTCGGTGACGACCAGGTCGCAGTCGGTGTGCCGGATGTCGGCCGCCAGCTCGGCGCCCCGGCGGGTCGGGTTGATCCCGACGATCACGGCGCCCTCCAGCGCCGCCGCCGCGAGCCAGAACACGTACTCGGGGACGTTGTCGAGCAGCACCCCGATGTGGGCGGCGCGGTTCCCCGGCCGCGCGGGGCCGCCGGACAGCGAGCGGATCAGCGGGGCCCGTTCGCGTGCCTTCCGCACGACCTCGGCCCAGGTGCAGGACTCGTCCTCGAACAGCAGCCCGGGCCGGTCGTCGTCGGCCCGGGCCAGCAAGAGCTTCGCGAAGGTCTCCACTCGACCAAGCGTACGCTTGCTTGCGGAGGATGTCAGCAGTCGCACCCGCAGTCGCAGCAGTCGCACCCGTCACAGCAGCCGCCGTCACCGCACATGCCGCAGCAGTCGCAGCAGCCCGAGCAGTCGCATCCGTCGCAGTTGCGGCTGCACGCGCAGCGGTCGTCGCAGCTCGCGTCCTTCCACTCGCTCCAGTCCGGCCGCCACAGCCCGCACGTGCAGCCGACCAGCGCCCCGGACAGGCACAGCTCCGGTCCGAAACCCGGGCGCGGCGGCCGGTGCCGGGGACGCTTCCGCTTCTTCCTGCCCGGCTCGCCCGGCGGGGGCGGCGGGTACTGGCCGGGCGGGTACTGACCCGGCGGGGGGTACTGGCCGATCACCGGCAGCAGCGGCATCCCACCGCGCTCGACCGCGACGCCCGCGTAGGGGTGGCCCTCGAACGCCCGGTCCACGGACTTGCCGAGTTCCTTCTCCAGCAGCGCCCTGACCAGGCGGGGGTTCTCGAACGCGGTCTCCGCGAGCGCCAGCCGCAGCCCGTGCAGGGCGTCGGAGGCCAGGCGCCGGGCCTCGGCGAGATCGGTGCCGGTGGCGAGCAGCGGGTTGTAGGCGCCGTCGGCGTGGTCGTCGGGCAGGTCCTCGACGGCGTCGATGAGATGGGCCAGCCGGCCGAAGAAGCGGCCGGCCTCGGCCAGCGGCTCGGCGTTCTCCGGCCGCCGGGCCAGCACCGCGGTGTGCGCGAAGGCCGCCGCCACCGCCGTCTCGGTGGGCTCGGTCAGCTCCAGGAGCGTCAGCCCCGGTGTCATCTCCAGGGCCGTCTGGCGGTCGACGGCCTCGCGCAGCACCGAGGCGTCGAAGCCGATGCCGTCGCTGGTCGCCTCGCCCGCCCTGTCCCAGCCCCGGGCGATCCTGGAGGCGGCCACCGCCACGGCCCTCCGCCGGTAGGGCCCGTCGCCGTCGGCGATGTGGTCGCGGGTCTTGCCCGCCGCGAGCAGCAGCGACACCGCCGCGGCCAGCCGTGCGCCCTCGGCCTGCGCGGTGACCACGTCGGCCTTCTTGAATCCCCGCAGGGCGCAGGCTCCCGCCTGCCGCCGGGGGGACAGGACCGCCGACTGGGCCTCGGTCAGCACCGAGACGATCAGCCCGTCGTAGTTGGTGACGAGCCGGGCCCGCTGGCCGTGCTCGTCCCGAAGGGTGAGGCACAGCCCGCAGAGGTGGGCCATCCAGTCCTTGAAAAGCGTCGAGCACAGTCCGTGCCGACAGGGTCTAACCACCCCGAACATCTCGTTCCCCTCATGCCGATCAACGTGCGCATTATTCACTGACGCGCCGGTTTCGCACATGGTTCTGCCGTTACTGGGGCCAACTCCGGGGAATGGGCCTAAACGTGATGAGACGGGCGGTGATCGCGGCGGTGCTGGCCGTCGCCCTGAGCGGATGCACGATGGTCGAGTCGGTCGATCCCGCGGCGGATCCGGCCCCCGCCCCGCAGCAGACCCGGCGAGGCGAGACCTCGATCCCGGTGAAGGTGGTCACGCGCGGCGGCGGCACCGTGGTCAAGGTCCCGGTGCGGATCGGCGGCCGCGGCCCCTACGAGTTCATCCTCGACACCGGAGCGTCCATCTCCGCCCTCGACAAGCGCCTCGTCGCCAAGCTGGGCCTGGCCGAGACGGGCGAGACCGCCCAGGTCACCGGGGTGACGGGGGCGGCGGAACTCCCGCTCGTCAGCATTCCGAAGTGGACCCTCGCAGGCCACACCCTGCACGCCGACGCCCTGCCCGTCATCGACCTGGCGGGTTCGGGCAGCGGCCTGCTCGGCGCCGACGAACTGCGCCGCTTCGGCGCGATCCGCATCGACTTCGCCGGAAAGCGCCTCGTCCTGCGCGACCGGTAGGCCTGAGCTTCCTGACTGTGCACCTTCCTGGCTTCCTAGCTTCCCGGCAGCTCGCCGAGCGTGATCTCCAGGGTCTGCTTCCTGCCGTTCCTGAGGATGTCGACCTTGATGGTCTGGCCCGGCTTCAGCGGGGCGAGGGCCTCGGCCAGTGCCGTCGTCGTCGGGGTGGGCTCGCCGTTGACCGCGGTGACGACGTCGCCGTCCTTCATCCCCGCCTTGGCCGCGGCGCCGCCCGGGACGACCGAGACGACGGCCACCCCGTTGGACTCCCCGTTGGACACGAAGGTCTGGGCGATGGTCGCCCCGAGCGCGGCGCGGCCGGAGTTGGTGACCTTGCCGTCGGCGATGAGCTGGGGTGCGATGTTCTTGACGGTGTCGGAGGGGATCGCGAAGCCGATGCCGTCGGCGAGGGAGCCCGCGCGGGTCCCCGCCGCGAGGGTCGGTATGCCGACGATCTCGCCGTTCATCCGGACCAGCGCCCCGCCGGAGTTGCCGGGGTTGATGGCCGCGCTGGTCTGCACCGCGCTGGCGATCGTCGCTCCGGGGAAGGCGCCCTCGCGCTGGGAGGAGACCGTCCGGCCGATCGCCGAGACGATGCCGTTGGTGACGCTGCCCGACAATCCGAGCGGCGAGCCCATCGCCAGGACGAGCTGGCCGACCTTGAGCTGGGCGGAGTCGCCGAACCTGGCGGGCGGCAGCTTGGCGGCCGGGTCGACCTTGACGACCGCGAGGTCGCCCGCCTGGAACTGGCCGACCAGGGTCGCCTTCAGCGGCTTGCCGCCGCTGGAGGGCCGGACCTGGAACTCCTTCGCCCCCGCCACGACGTGCGCGTTGGTGACGATGTTCCCGTCGGTGTCGTAGACGATGCCCGAACCCTCGCCGAGGTCGGTGTCGATCTGCACCACCGACGGGAGGACGGCCTGCACGACCTGCACGTTGGCGTCCTCCATGCCGGTCACCGTGCTCGCCGCGTCACCGCCGAGGGTGGCGGCGACGCTCGTGACGTCCCTGGAGCTGCTGCCGCAGCCGGCCAGGAGGGCGACGAGGCCGGTCGCGGCCATCACACGAATCTTCACAAGGCCGGTACTTCCCCCTGATCAGTGCTTCAACGGCCCGATCGAGCGATCTTGGAAGTCCTTTTACGTCCGGTTTCGTACTGGCAGGAACACCTACCGTTCCGGCCATGTCGGATCCCCGGTCCCGAAGCTAACTTGGACGCATGATGGGAACCGAGAACTGCACCTCGAACTGCGGGTGCACCACACCGCCCGACGACTGACCGCTGACGGGACACCCGAACGAGCGCGGGGGAACCCGCGCTCTTCGCGTCAGGGGAGGGTGAGGATCTCCGCGCCCGTGTCGGTGACGAGCAGGGTGTGCTCGAACTGGGCGGTGCGCTTGCGGTCCTTGGTGACGACCGTCCAGCCGTCGGCCCACATGTCGTAGTCGTGACTGCCGAGGGTGAGCATCGGCTCGATCGTGAAGGTCATGCCGGGCTCGATGAGCCGGGTGGAGCCCGGGTCGTCGTAGTGCGGGATCACCAGGCCGGAGTGGAACGTCGTGCCGATGCCGTGGCCGGTGAAGTCCCTGACCACCCCGTAGCCGAACCGCTTGGCGTAGGCCTCGATGACCCGGCCGATCACGTTGATCGCGCGGCCGGGGCGCACGGCCTTGATCCCGCGCATCATCGCCTCCTGGGTCCGCTCCACCAGCAGCCGCGACTCCTCGTCGACGTCCCCGGCCAGGAAGGTCGCGTCGGTGTCGCCGTGCACGCCGCCGATGTAGGCCGTGATGTCGACGTTGATGATGTCGCCGTCGCGGACCACGGTGTCGTCGGGGATCCCGTGGCAGATCACCTCGTTGATCGAGGTGCACAGCGACTTGGGGAAGCCGCGGTAGCCCAGGGTCGAGGGGTAGGCGCCGTGGTCCAGGAGGAACTCGTGGCCGATCCGGTCGAGCTCGTCGGTCGTGACGCCCGGCCGGACGGCCCTGCCGACCTCGGCCAGCGCCTGCCCGGCGATCCTCCCCGCGACGCGCATCGCCTCGATGATCTCGGGCGTCTTGACGTCGGACTCACCGGTCCTGGGCGTCTTCCTGCCGACGTACTCGGGCCGGACGATGTTCGCGGGAACCTTGCGGAGGGGCGAGACCCGGCCGGGCTTGAGGTACGTCGTCGTCATGCCTGAGGAGTTTAGTTCCCCCGCGGTGGGGAGGAAGAGAGCGGAGGTCGATCATGGCTGATGAAGGTCAGTGGTTTTTCTGCTTGAAGCACATGCGCGTGGAACACGGCGCCGGGTGCCCCGACAAGGTGCGCATGGGCCCGTACGCCACCGAGGCCGAGGCCAAACTGGCCATCGAGAAGGCCAGAGAGCGCAACGAGACCTGGGAGAAGGACGACTGAGCCACCGCTCAGGCCTGGCCTGACTGCGGGCCTGAGACCACGTCGAGGAAGCGGGCGAGGCGGTCGCGGAAGCCCTTGTTCTTCTGCGGCTCCTCGCCCGCGGCCGTGCTCACCAGGTGCTGGGCCTGCTCGAACGTCACGAGGCCGCCGGGCTTGACGGTCAGCGCGTCGTGGGCGAGGCCGGTCAGCTCGCGGTCGCCGCCGTCGAGTGTGAGAATCACCGCACCCGAGCGGCGGGCGTCGTCGACCCGGTCCAGCAGCGGTTCGGGGGCGGGGCCGTCGGCGACCACGAACAGGGCCTCGCCGCGCCGGGTGTCCTTCAGCCGGTCCAGCCCGACCGCCAGATGCGCCGGAGCCCCCGCGGGGGGATTCCAGCGCACCAGCGTCGGCCGCAGGGCGGGCACGAACTTCGCCTCGTCGTCGAGGTGGGCCGCGAGGTGCCACGGCTCCTCCTCGGGGGTCCCGAACAGCAGCAGCTCGTCCCGGGCCGACCTGCGCAGGGTGCGGGCGAACCGGCGCGTGTCGGCCGGCCAGTCCGTGGAGGACAGCAGTTCCCGCAGGATCGCCACCTGACCTGAGTCCATGGCGTCATCCTGACGGAATTCTCGGGCTGACACGCCGACTTGCCGTTTTCGGCAGGGCCGCCGGAACGGCGTTCGGTACGGCCTGGCACCATACAGGGATGAGCGATCTCCCTGACGTGAGCGGCCTGACCATCGGCATCCTCGGCGGCACCGGTGACCAGGGCAAAGGCCTGGCCCGGCGGTTCGCCATCGCGGGCCAGAAGGTGATCATCGGGTCGCGGAACGCCGACCGTGCGCAGGCCGCCGCCGACGAGCTCGGCAACGGAGTGCGCGGCCTGGACAACTCCGCGTGCGCCACGGGCTCCGACATCGTGATCATCGCGGTGCCGTGGGACGGCCACAAGGCCACCTGCGAGTCCCTCAAGGACGACCTCGCCGGCAAGATCGTCGTGGACTGCGTGAACCCCCTCGGCTTCGACAAGCAGGGCG
Organism: Actinocorallia longicatena; assembly: GCF_039534125.1. Taxonomy (NCBI): domain Bacteria; kingdom Bacillati; phylum Actinomycetota; class Actinomycetes; order Streptosporangiales; family Thermomonosporaceae; genus Actinocorallia; species Actinocorallia longicatena. Next base: position 116,473 of record NZ_BAAAUV010000008.1, read on the forward strand.
CCTACGCGCTGCCCGTCGAGGAGGGCAGCGCCGCCCAGCAGGCCGCCGCGATCCTCACCGAGAGCCGTGTCGTCGGCGCCTTCCACCATGTCTCGGCCGTCCTGCTGCTCGACCCGGACGTCGCCGAGATCGACCTCGACGTCCTGGTGCTCGGCGAGGACCGCGAGGCCACCGACACCGTCCAGGCGCTGGCCGAGCGGATCCCCGGCGTCCGCGGGATCTTCGGCGGCCGGCTGCGCAACGCCCACCAGGTCGAGGCGTTCGTCGCGAACCTCATCTCGATCAACCGGCGCTACAAGGCCCACGCGGGCATCCGCCTCACCGACGTGTAGGGACCGGCGTGCAGCACGCGCGGCGGCACGCGCGGTAGGACCGAGGTCACATCTGGCCCCGTCACGATCATGACGGGGCCTTTTTCGGGTATCCCTTGATGCGTGAGAAATCCGCCCCGCGTCGTGCTGCCGTCCCCGAAGGTGGGGCCGCTGGAGTCGGTGATGCGGCGGGTGGCGCTCGCGGCCCTGCTGCTGCTGGCCGTGGTGCTGCTGGTCTACGTCGACCGCGGCGGCTACAACGACACCTCCGACGGCTCCCTCGACCTGCTCGACTGCGTCTACTACGCCACCGTCACGATCTCCACGACGGGCTACGGCGACATCACCCCCGTCAGCGACACCGCGCGGCTGGTGAACATCGTCGTCATCACCCCGCTGCGGATCCTCTTCCTGATCATCCTGGTCGGCACCACTCTCGAGGTGCTCGCCGAGCGCACTCGCGAGGACTTCCGCCGCAACCGCTGGAGGCATCGCGTGCGCGATCACTACGTCGTCATCGGCTACGGGACCAAGGGCCGCAGCGCCATCGCCTCGCTGCGCGACTCGGGCGTCGAGTCCGAGCGGATCGTGGTCGTCGACTCCGACCGGGCCGCCGTCGCCGAGGCCGCCTCGGACGGCCTGGTCGCGGTGATCGGCGACGCCACCAGGTCCTGGGTGCTGCGGCAGGCGGCCGTCCACCGGGCCAAGGTGATCGTGATCTCGGCTCAGCGCGACGACACGGCCGTCCTGATCACGCTGACGGCCCGTGAGCTCAACCCGTCGGCCTCGATCCAGGCCTCGGTCCGTGAGGCCGAGAACGTCCCGCTGCTGCGCCAGAGCGGCGCCGACCACGTCGTGACCTCCTCCGAGGCCGCGGGACGGCTGCTGGGCGTCGCGGCCCACCAGCCGAACGTCAGCGAGGTGATCGAGGACCTGCTCATCCAGGGCACCAACCTGGACCTGGAGGAGCGGGACGTCCGCCCGCACGAGATCGGCCGTTCCATCCGGGAGGCGGACGAGCCCGCCGTCTCGCTGGTACGAGACGGCGGGCTCCTGCCCTACGACGCGGCTGCCTGCGCCGAACTACGGGCCGGGGACCGCCTGATCGTGGTGGTCAGCAACAACCGCCGGCAGGGCGCGAAGCCCTAGTGGTAGGCGTGTTCGGGCGCGGGGAAGACGCCTCCGACCACCTCGTCGGCGAAGGACTTGGCGGCGTCGGTGAGGACCTCGCCGATCTGGGCGTACTTCTTCACGAACTTGGCGGTGTGGGGGACCATCCCGGCCATGTCCTGCCAGACGAGGACCTGGGCGTCGGTGACGGGGCCCGCGCCGATCCCGATCGTGGGGATCGACAGTGAGGCGGTGACGCGCTCGGCGAGGTCCTCGGGGACGCATTCGAGGACCACCGCGAAGGCGCCGGCGGCCTCGAGGGCCTTGGCGTCCTGGAGGAGCTGCTCACCGGACTCGCCGCGGCCCTGGACCCGGTAGCCGCCGAAGACGTTGACCGACTGCGGGGTGAGGCCGAGGTGGCCCATGACCGGGATCCCGGCCGCGATCATCGCCTCGGCCTGGGGGAGCACCCGGCGCCCGCCCTCGAGCTTGACGGCGTGCGCCCCGGTCTCCTTGAGGAAGCGGGTGGCGGTGGTCAGGGCCTGCTCGGCGGAGGCCTGGTAGGAGCCGAAGGGCAGGTCGGCGACGACCATCGCCCGCTTCGAACCGCGCACGACGGCGGCGGTGAGCGGGATGAGGTCGTCGACCGTCACGGGGATGGTGGAGTCGTAGCCGTAGACGACCATCGCGGCGGAGTCGCCGACGAGCAGTACCGGGATCCCGGCCTCGTCGAAGATCCGCGCGGTGAGCGCGTCGTAGGCCGTCAGCATCGGCCACTTCTCGCCGCGCGCCTTGGCCGCCGCGATGTCGCGAACCGTCACGCGCTTCGTTCCCTGGCCGCCGTAGAGCATGGTCGACCGGTCCTGTGAAGACATGCGAATCCTCCAAGCAAAGTCTCGAATCGCCCCGAATGGCGTACCCGGACCCCTCGAATGGTGCCACTTCGACAACGGAAGGGGAAGACCGGGGATTCCCCGATGTAACCGATGCCACACGGGGAATCGAAACGAGACGGTTGCGTATCGGAAACGGCCGGGTTAGCGTGTTACGAAACGCAATCGTATCGTTTGGAGCACCGTGCAACAGGCACCCCCACCGGAGCAGGCGGGACATCCGCGACGCTGGCCGATCCTCGGCGTCCTGGTCGTCAGCCTTCTCGTCGTCGTTCTGGACAACACCGTCCTGAACGTCGCGGTCAAGACCATCGCCGACCCCCATGAGGGACTGGGCGCCACCCAGGGCCAGCTCGAATGGGCCATCAACTCCTACACCCTCGTCTTCGCCGGGCTGCTGTTCACCTTCGGCGTCCTCGGCGACCGCTACGGGCGCAAGCGGACCATCATGCTCGGCATGGTGATCTTCGGTGTCGCCTCGCTGGCCTCGGCCTACGCGCAGACCCCCGACCAGCTGATCTGGGCGCGGGCACTGATGGGCCTCGGCGGCGCGGCGCTCATGCCGCAGACCCTCTCGATCATCACCAACGTCTTCCCGCCCGCCGAGCGGGCCAAGGCGATCGGCATCTGGGCCGGTGCCGTCGGCCTCGCCGTCGCGATCGGGCCGATGACCGGCGGCCTGCTGCTCGACCACTTCTGGTGGGGCTCGGTCTTCCTCATCAACGTGCCGATCATCATCGGGGGCCTGATCGGCATGGTCCTGCTCGTCCCGGAGTCGAAGAACCCCAGCCCGGGCGGGCTCGACCCGGTCGGCGTGGTGCTGTCGATCGTCGGCCTCGTGGTCCTGTCGTGGGGCATCATCGAGGGCGGCCAGAAGGGCTCCTGGCTGGAGCCGACGGTGCTCGCGCCGATCATCGGGGGCATCGCGGTCCTGGCCGCGTTCGTCTGGTACGAGGGGCGCATCGACCACCCGGCCTTCGACGTCAAGCTGTTCCGCGACCCGCGCCTGTCGGCCGCGGTCGGCTCGATCACGCTGACGTTCTTCGCCGCCTCGGGGCTGTTCTTCTTCAGCTCCTTCTACATGCAGTCCGTCCGCGGCCTGTCGCCGTTCGAGGCGGGGGCCATGATGCTGCCGTTCGCCGCGGCCCAGCTGCTGTTCTCGCCGCTGAGCGCACGGATGGTCGCCAGGTTCGGCGCCAAGCGCGTGTCGTCGGTCGGCCTGCTCGCCGTGGCGGGCGCCCTGCTGTTCTGGCCGTTCTTCACCGCCTCGACCCCGCTGTGGGTGGTCGGCATCGCCTTCTTCATCCAGGGCTCGGGCATGGCCAACGTCATGCCGCCCGCGACCGTCTCGATGATGCAGGCGCTGCCGCAGGAGAAGGCCGGCGCCGGTTCCGCGCTCAGCAACACCGCCCGCCAGGTCGCCGTGGCGATGGGCGTGGCGATCCTCGGCTCGATCGTCTCCTCGGTCTACCGGGGCGATCTCAAGGAGCAGCTCGCCACCGTCCCCGAGCCGATGCGGCACGCGGCGGGCGAGTCGCTGGAGGGCACCCTGGCCGCGGCCCGGGCCACCGGGAACACCGGGCTGGTCCAGCCCGCGTACGACGCCTTCATCAACGGGATGCACGTGGCCGCGTGGATCTCCGTCACGGTCGCCCTGATCGGCGCCGCGGCGGCCCTGCGCTTCATGCCGGGAAAGCCCGCTAACGCGAAAACGGCGGAGCCCGAGATCCGCGAGAAGGCCGGAGTATGAGAACGTGAACGGCAAATGACTGCGGAAACCCACCTGAGGCGTCCCGGCCGGCCCCGCTCGGAGCGGGCCGAGAAGGCCATCATCGAAGCCACCCTGGACCTCCTCGCGGAGGAGCCCGGGGTGGCCGGCGTGTCGATCGAGGCCGTCGCCGCGCGCGCCGGCGTCGGCAAGACCACGATCTACCGGCGCTGGCCCAACAAGGAAGCGCTGATCATCGACGCCCTGGCCAGCCTCAAGGCGCCGCTTCCCGAGGTCGAGGGGCTGTCGGTGCGGGCCGACCTCATCGCCCTGGGCCAGGCGATGGTGGGGGAGTACAACAGCAAGCACTCGCGCTGCATGTGGAACGTCATGGGCGGCGCCGAGAAGCACCCCCAGCTGCTGGAGCAGTTCGAGGCCCAGGTGATGCGCCCCCGCAAGGAGGTCTTCCGCCGGGTCCTCGCCGGCGGGATCGAGCGGGGCGAGCTCCGGGACGACCTCGATCTCGACGTCGCGCGGTTCCTGCTGATCGGCGCCCTGACGCTGCGCGGACGCTCCATGAGCGATATTCCACCCCTGGCGGAGGATTTCGTCGAGAAAGTGGTGGACACGCTCCTCTTCGGCCTTGCACCACGCTGACCCGTTTCCTTCCGTAACCGCGCACGAAAGCCTTTCGTACTCCATACTTGGCCGAGAAATGGAAGGCGGACCGGCTGTCAGGAGCGGCACACGTGAGAACCGCGATGGCGCGAAAGGCCAATGCGTCCACCCCCGATTCGGCGTCCAGGACCCTGGTCCTGGGAATCGACTCCTCGGGGCTGATCGTCCAGTCCGGCCAGAACGCGGCGGGCGTGGTGGGCGTCGAGCCCGGTGCCCTGCTCGGCACCGCCCTCGGTGACCTGCTGGAGGAGGGGGCCGACCAGATCGACGGCGTCCTCGAGGCGATCGCGCAGGGCCACGAGCGCACCGCCGTCTGGAAGATCAGCGGACCGGGCGACGCGGTCGTCACCGTCCAGCCGATGGTCGGCTCGGGGCTGGCGGCGCTGGTCCACATCCGCATCGCGCTGTCGTCGGCCGAGCGCTTCCAGGACCCCGCCCGGGTCCGCCGGGCCCTGTTCGACGACCCGCTGACGCGCTTCGGCTCCAACCTCGACCTCGACCAGTGCGCCCGCGCCCTGGCCGACGTGGTCGTCCCGCACTACTGCAACGTCGCCGCGATCGTCGTGCTCGAGTCGCTGGTGGCGGCCGACGAGACCCCCGGAGGGGCGTCGGGGTCGGCCGTGCTGCGCCGGCTGGCGCTGGCCACCGACAACCACGACATGGACTGGTCGGCGACCTTCCCGACCGGCGAGGTCCTCGTCTACCCGCCGAACACGCCCTACCGCGAGTGCCTCGACACCGCCGAGCCGATCCACCTGCGCCACATGGACGCCGGCGCGGCCCAGCAGATCGCCGACGCCTGGCGCCGCGACCCGGTCAAGGACCTCCTCGACGACGTGTCGATGGTCATCCTGCCGCTGATCTCCCAGGGCGTCCTGCTCGGGCTCATGGCCTGCACGCGCACCGCCGGATACCGCCGCTTCGACGCCTACGACGTCGAGATCGGCATGGAGTTCGCCTCCCGCGCGGCCATCGTGATCGACAACGCCCGCCGGTTCAGCCGCGAGCGCGCCACCGCCCTCACCCTCCAGCGCAGCCTGCTGCCCAACCGGCTCACCCATCCGACCTCGGTCGAGGTCCGCCACCGCTACCTGCCGGGCAGCAAGCTCGTCGAGGTCGGCGGCGACTGGTACGAGTCGATCGCGCTTCCGGGCGGCCGGGTCGCCCTGATCGTCGGGGACGTCGCGGGGCACGGCGTCAAGGCGGCCGTCACCATGGGACGGCTGCGCACCGCGCTGCACACCCTCGCCAACCTCGACTACCCGCCCGCCGACGCCCTGCACATCCTGCACGAGCTGATGATGGAGCTGGGCGAGCAGGAACCGCACTTCGCCACCTGCGTGTACGGGATCTACGACGCCACGACCGGCACCCTGGAGATCGCCTCGGCCGGGCACCTGCCGCCGCTGCTCCTGCGCGCCGACGGCACCACCGAGTACCTGGAGCTGCCCGCCGCCCCGCCGCTGGGCATCGGCGGCGGCGACCCGATCGAGAGCCGCGAGTTCCAGGTCGAGGACGGCAGCATGTTCGTGATCTACACCGACGGCCTGGTGGAGTCGCGCGGCCGCGACATCGATGACGGCCTGGCCCGGCTGGCGGGCATCTTCGACAGCAGCGCCCTGGACCGTCCGATGGAGGATCTGGCGAAGGAGTGCCTGGCGGGCGTCTATGACGACCACCACCGCGACGACATCGCCCTGCTGATCGCCCGGCTGCGCCGCCTGCCCGACGACACCCGCGAGAGCTGGACCCTCCCGAACGACCCGGCGGCCGTCCGGCGCGCCCGCGGGCTGGTCCGCACCCAGCTCGACCTGTGGGGGCTCGAGGACCTCAGCTACACGACCGAGCTTCTGGTCAGCGAGCTCGTCACCAACGCCCTGCGCTACAGCCCCGGCACCCTCGAACTGCGCCTGCTGCTGGAGCGCGGCCTGGTGATCGAGGTCATGGACCGCTCCGCGGCCCTGCCGCGCCTGCGCCGGGCGGCCGACGACGACGAGGGCGGCCGCGGCCTGCTCGTGGTCTCGGAGTACGCCCGCCGCTGGGGCGCGCGCCGCACGGCCCTCGGCAAGGCCGTCTGGTGCGAGCTCCCCATCCCGGGTGTGGACCCGGACGACACCCTCGTCTCCGAGGAGTGGCCGGGCCAGGCCCACCACACCGACTCCTACCCCCTGCCCCGCTTCGACGAGGCCTGACGGCCCCGCAGGGGAGCGGGATCAGAGGGACTCGCGCCAGCGGGACGTGATCGGCAGACGGCGGTCGCGGCCGAAGTTCTTGCCGGTGATCTTGGGGCCCGGCGGGTACTGGCGGCGCTTGTACTCGGCGCCGTCGACCAGCCGGATGACGCGTTCGACCAGGGCCGGGTCGTGGCCGGCGGCGATCAGGGCGTCGCGGCCGAGGTCGCGTTCGACGTAGTCGTCGAGCAGAGCGTCGAGGACGTCGTACTCGGGCAGGGAGTCGGTGTCCTTCTGCCCGGGGCTCAGCTCCGCGCTCGGCGCCTTGGTGATGATCGCGGAGGGGATCGGCTCGCGGCCGAGGGCGGCCAGGAACGGGCCCGGGGCCTCCTGGGTGTTGCGCCAGCGGCACAGCTCCCACACCAGGGTCTTGGTGAGGTCCTTGATCGGGGCGAAGCCGCCGGCCGAGTCGCCGTAGAGGGTGGAGTAGCCGACGGCGAGCTCCGACTTGTTGCCCGTGGTCAGCACGAGATGGCCGTGCTCGTTCGACAGGCCCATCAGCAGGTTGCCGCGGATGCGGGCCTGGAGGTTCTCGGCGGCGAGGCCGGTGAGCTCGACCTCCTTCTCGTAGGCGAGCACCAGATCCCTGATCGGGATCGTCCGGCTGTGCAGGCCCTGGCGCTTGACGAGCTCCTCGGCGTCGGTGATCGAGTGGTCGCTGGAGTACCGCGACGGCATCAGGACCGTGTGGACGGCTTCCGGGCCGACGGCGTCCGCGGCGATGGTCGCGACCAGGGCGGAGTCGACCCCGCCCGACAGGCCGAGGACGACGGAGGCGAAGCCGTTCTTGCGGACGTAGTCGCGCACGCCCGTCACGAGCGCTCCGTAGACCTCGGCGGCGTCGGGGAGGGGCAGGGCGATCTCGGCGGGGGAGCGGTCGAAGACCGGGACGTGCCCGGTGCTCGCGATCCGGCGCTCGACGGTGATCGTCGTACCGTCGGCGACGTCCAGGTGCTGCTCACCGTCCGGGACGGGCCCCGCCGAGGGCAGCTCGAGGTCGGCGACGAGCAGATGATCGACGAACTGGGGCGCGCGGGCGACCAGGTCCCCGGCGGCGTCCACGATCAGGGAGTCCCCGTCGAAGACCAGCTCGTCCTGGCCGCCGACCATGTTCACGTAGGCCAGCGCGCATCCGGCCTCGCGGGCCCGCCGCCGGCACAGCTCCAGCCGCTGGTCGTCCTTGCTGCGCTCGTAGGGCGAGCCGTTGACCACCAGCAGCAGCCCGGCGCCCGCGCGCGCGGTGGCGTCCACGGGCCCGCCGTCCTGCCAGAGGTCCTCGCAGATCACGGTGGCGACGTCGACCCCGCCGACGCGGACGACCGGCAGCCGGTCGCCCTGAACGAAGTAGCGGAACTCGTCGAACACCCCGTAGTTCGGCAGATGGTGCTTGGCGGAGCTGACCAGCACCTCGCCGCCGTGCAGCCACGCGACGGCGTTCAGCGGGGCCCCCACCGGCTGCCCCAGCCGGGCGACGGTCAGGGTCCGCCGGTCGAGATGCCCCACGACCACGGGAAGATCGCCGAGCCCCTCGTCGGCCAGGCGCCCGGCCAGGGACTCCAGGGTCCGCCGGGAGGCCTCGATGAAGGAGGTCCGCAGGGCGAGGTCCTCGATCGGGTAGCCGGTCAGCATCATCTCGGGGAAGGCGACGAGGTGCGCCCCGGCCTGCCGCGCCCTGCGGGTCCAGGCGAGGACAAGGTCGGCGTTCCCGGCGAGGTCGCCGACGGTCGGGTTCACCTGGGCGAGCGCCATGCGAAGTTCAGCCACCCCTCCAGCCTAGGACAGCACCCCCCGGTATCGTCAACTTGACGATAAGTGGTCGCGTGGAAACGATTCCGGATCATTCGAACAAATCGGCCGGTCTGGTCGTCTCACACCGCACCCCCGACGACCTGGAGGCCCGGTGAAGACCGCGCTCGCCGTCCTGTCCGCCGCCGCGTGCGCGGTGGCCCTCCCGCCCGCCGCCCACGCCGAGCGCAGGGCGCCCGCAGCCCCGGGCGACTTCAACGGCGACGGCCTGCGCGACCTGGCCGCCGAGAGCCCCGTCGGCCTCATCCGCGGGCGCAGCGGCGGATTCGTCAGCGTGGTGCTGAGCGGCGGCAGGGGCCACCAGACCATCACCCAGGACTGGCCGGGCGTCGCGGGGGAGGCCGGTCACTCCAGCTGCCGGTTCGGCTGGCCCGCCGACTCGGCGGACTTCGACCGGGACGGCTACGCCGACCTCGCCCTCGGCAGCCGCTGCGACGACCCCGACCAGGGCGGCGGCATCGCGTACGCGCCGAGCGTCTCGATCATCTACGGCGGGCCCGGCGGCCTGAGCCGCCGCGCGGTCGAGCTCGCCTACGCCGTTCCGGACCGGGAGACGACCGCCTTCCAGGCGCTCATGGGCCTGACCGCGGGCGACGTCACGGGCGACGGCGACCCCGACCTCGTGGTGACGGGCTGGGAGGAGAACAGGAGCGTCCTGCGGATCTACGACGGCCTGGCCGGGGGCCGCCTCACCGCCCGGATCTCCGGCACCCACCTGGCCTACGGCGTCTCGGGCCCGCTCATCGGCGACTTCAACGGCGACGGCCGCAACGACCTCGCCACCCTCACCCACCGCTACCAGAAGGCGGGGATCCTCCAGCTCCGCCTGGGCGTCCCCGGCGGCCTCGGCCCGGCCCGCACCCTGCCCGCCCCCGGCGTCACGGGCGCGGTGGGCGACGTCAACGGCGACGGCCGCGACGACCTCGTCACCGGAGTCCCCTACTCCCCCCGGAAGGTCGTGGGCGGCGTCCGCGTCTTCCTGGGCACCCGAACCGGCCTGGCCAAGCCCAGAACGCTCACCAGAGCCGCGAAGGGCGTCCCGGGAACCCCCCGGAAGGGCGACCTGTTCGGCTGGACCCTCAGCGTCGGGGACCTGAACGGCGACGGCCGCGACGACGTGGCCGCGGGCGCCGCCACCGACAAGGTCGGCGGCCACGCCGACGCCGGTACCGTGACCGTCCTCTACGGCTCGAAGAAGGGCCTCACCGGCACCGGCGCCCGCCGGATCACCCAGGCCACCGGAGGCGTCCCCGGCTCCCCGGAGCGCGGCGACCGCTTCGGCTCCGCCGTCTCCCTCACCGACCTCACCGGCGACGGCCGCGCCGACCTCACCGTCGGCTCCTCGGGAGAGGACAACCCCGAGGGCCGCCTGTGGATCTTCACCGACGTCCGCCGCCCGCGCGTCACCACCCTGAGCACGACGCTGCTCGGCGTCCACGGCCGCCAGGCCTACCTGGGCAGGATCCTGCTCCCGGCCGTCTTCGCCCCGAGCTGACCCGCTACAGAACCTCGATGTAGCGGCTGCGCTCGTATTCCGTCACCTGGCGGCGGTAGTCCTCCCACTCGGCGCGCTTGTTGCGGAGGAAGAAGTCGAAGACGTGCTCGCCGAGGACGTCGGCGAGGAGCTCCGAGCGTTCCATGGTCTTGATGGCCTCGTCGAGGGACTGGGGGAGGGGCTGGATGCCCAGGACGCGGCGCTCGGCCGGGGTCAGGGCCCAGACGTCGTCCTCGGCGCCCGCGGGGAGCTCGTAGCCCTCCTCGATGCCCTTCAGGCCGGCGCCCAGGATCGCCGCGTAGGCCAGGTAGGGGTTGCAGGCGCTGTCCAGCGACCGGAACTCGATGCGGGTCGCGTGGCCCTTCTGGGGCTTGTACATCGGCACCCGGATCAGGGCCGAGCGGTTGTTGTGACCCCAGCAGACGTAGGAGGGGGCCTCGCCGCCGGCGCCCGCGTCGGCACCCGGGCCGCCCCACAGGCGCTTGTAGGAGTTCACCCACTGGTTGCAGACCGCGGTGATCTCCGGCGCGTGCTTGAGCAGGCCCGCGATGAACGCCCGGCCGACCTTGGAGAGCTGGTACTCCGCGCCCGGCTCGTAGAAGGCGTTGCGGTCGCCCTCGAACAGCGACATGTGGGTGTGCATGCCGGAACCGGGGTACTCGGTGAACGGCTTGGGCATGAACGAGGCCCAGACGCCCTGCTCCAGCGCGACCTCCTTCATGACCAGGCGGAAGGTCATGATGTTGTCGGCCGTGGTGAGGGCGTCGGCGTAGCGCAGGTCGATCTCCTGCTGGCCGGGGGCGCCCTCGTGGTGGCTGAACTCGACCGAGATGCCCATCGACTCCAGCATCGTGATCGCGTTGCGGCGGAAGTCGTGCGCCGTCGAGTGCGGCGTGTGGTCGAAGTACCCGCCCTGGTCGACGGGCTCGGGCCGCTCCCCGTTCTTCGGCAGCGTCTTCAGCAGGAAGAACTCGACCTCGGGATGGGTGTAGAAGGTGAAGCCCAGGTCGGCGGCCTTGCTCAGGGTGCGCTTCAGCACGTACCGCGGATCGGCGAACGACGGGGTGCCGTCGGGCATGAGGATGTCGCAGAACATCCGCGCGACGCCCGGCGCCTCGGCCCGCCACGGCAGCACCTGGAAGGTCGACGGATCGGGCTTGGCCAGCATGTCCGCCTCGTGGACGCGGGCGAAGCCCTGGATCGCCGAGCCGTCGAAGCCGATGCCCTCCGCGAAGGCGCCCTCGAGCTCGGCCGGAGCGACGGCCACGGACTTCAGGAAGCCCAGGACGTCGGTGAACCAGAGCCGGATGAACCGGATGTCGCGCTCCTCGAGTGTCCGGAGCACGAACTCCTGCTGACGGTCCAATGCCATCTCCTGTCGATCCCTTGCTCATAACCGGTGTTTCGGCTGCTCAGCCACCCACCGGGATCCCCTCGTATCCTGCCCTGCCGGTGTTTCCTCTGCGTTACAAACCTACCCGTCCCCTTATGGACGGGCTCGAACCATGGCACAGATACCGGCTACCGTCATATACGTGAGAAGTTTGTGTGTGCCCTATCACTTGGACGAGCGGCTCCTGGAGCTGGACGTCCCGGTCGAAGCGGACGAGACGATCACCCTCGAGCTGGCCGAGGGCCTGCCCTGGCGGCGGATGGCCGTGCTCTACGACACGGTCGCCGACGTCGTGGCGGCGGCCGTCAAGGACGGAGAGGTCCCTTACGTCTACTCGGGGGACTGCACGACCTCCTTCGGCACGGTGGCCGGGCTCCAGAGGGCCGGGATCGACCCGTCGATCGTCTGGTTCGACGCCCACGGCGACGTCCACACGCCCCAGACCACGCTCTCGGGCTATCTGGGCGGGATGCCGCTGCGGCTCCTGACCGGGGCCTGCCCCGAGGTGATCGCCGTCCTGCTCGGCCTGCGGCCCGTCCCCGAGGAGAAGATCACCCTCGTCGACGCCCGCGACCTGGACGACCCCGAGGCCGCCTATCTGGAGGGCTCGGCGATCACCCACTGCGAGATCGGCGATCTGGTCGTCCCGGAGGGCCCGATCTACCTGCACGTCGACTTCGACGTCGTCGATCCCGAGCAGGTCCCGGGGCTGCTGTTCCCGGCCAAGGGCGGCCCGTCCCTCAAGAAGGTCGCCAGGGCCGTCCGGAAGGTGCTCGACTCCGGGCGGGTCGTCGCCTTCGGCGGGGCCTGCACCTGGGCCCCCGGCCAGGGGGCCGGTGAAGCGGTCAGGCCGATCATGACGGGACTTTGACCGCAGGGACCGCGCCGCGTCATGGGTGCTCACCTAACGTGATGTCCCATGGTGACCACCGAACTCCAGGACCGCAAGCTGGACCGCGCGTTCGAGCACCTCGACGTCGACCGTGACGGCGTGATCGAACGCGACGACCTCGTCGGGCTCGGCGCGCGGTTCCTGCTCGGCTTCGGCGAGCCGCCGACCTCGATCAGGGGACGCGCCCTGCTCGACAACTTCGACACCGTGTGGTCCGCCCTGCTGTCCCGCCTCGACATGGAGGCCGACAGCCGCATCTCGCGCGAGGAGTTCCACCGCGGCATGGCGGCCGCCTTCATCCACGGCCCCGACTGGGAGCCGGCGTTCCGGCCCGCGGCGCAGGCCGTCGCCCGGCTGTGCGACACCGACTGCGACGGCATGGTCGACCCGGGCGAGTTCCGCACGATGCTGAGCGCCTACGGCACCGCCGAAGGCGACATCGCGATGGCCTTCAGCGCCCTCGACGCCGACAGCGACGGCATGGTCTCGGTCACCGAGCTGGTCGCCGCCGCCCGCGAGTTCTACACCGGAGACGACCCGACGGCCGCGGGCTCCTGGCTGTTCGGCCGCATCTGACCGCGAAGGGAAGGGACTGGAGATGGACGCCGCCCTGCTGCTGCCGCTCATCGAGCGGGTGCCGTCGATGGCCGCCCCGTGCCGCTCCCACGTGGACCTGTGGCGCATCGGCGAGGAGACCGCCGGCTGGGCGCGCGCCCACGGCCTCGTCGTCGGCGATCCCGACGGCTCACGGGTGGGCAGGGGCCGGTTCGAACGGCTCGCCGCCCGGGTCTTCCCCGAGACCGGCACCGTCCGGGTCGTCCGCTTCGCCAAATGGCTGACCTGGCTGTTCTCCTTCGACGACACCCTCGACGACGGCCCGCTCGGCCGCTCCGCCACCGGCATCGACGCCCTGTACGCCGAGCTGCTCCGCGCGGTCAGGCGCGGCGCGCCCCGGCCGGGGGCGGGCCCGCTGGAGGTGACGCTGGCCGAGCTGTGGGCCGAGACGGTCCCCGGCCTGTCGTCGGAGTGGCGGCGCAGGTTCATCGGCCACATGGAATGGCACCGGTCGGCCTGCATGGACGAGGCCGTCAACCGCCGCACCGGCCGGACCCCCTCGATCGAGGAGTACCCGCTGCTGCGCCGCCGCACGGCGGGCCCGTTCGTGTTCGACCTGGCCGAGGCCGTCCTGGGAGTGGAGGTCCCCGAGGCGGTGGCCTCCTCCAAGCCGTGGGCGCGGCTGGTCGACGGCACCAACGACCTGATCGCCTGGTGCAACGACGTCGCCTCCTACGCCCAGGAGACGATGCGCGACGACCCCCACAACTACGTGACGGTCGCCTCCCGCGGCCTCGGCCTCGATCCGATCGCCGCCGTCGACTGGGTCAACGACCGGATCACCGAGCGCGCGATCGAGGTCCAGGCGGCGGCCCGCGCCCTGCCCGCCGAGTTCACCCGCAAGGGGCTCGACCTCGCCGCCCAGCGGGGGGTCAGCAAGGTCGCCGTGGGGCTCCTCGGCGCCCCCCGCGCGCACCTCGACTGGCTCCTCGAATGCGGCAGGTACACCCCGGTTCCGGTTCCGGCGCCCCGCAAGGGGCCTTTGCGCATAGCCGGAAGGCTCTCCCAGGTCACCCGGGCGTGAGGTCTGTAACGTTCCGGAGACCTTGATCCACACAATCCCTAACGCCGGGCGTCGCGCCGGTTAAATTGGAGCCGTGAGCGAGCGCGCCGAACGCCGTACCTCCCTGACCGCCCGGCTGGCCCGGGCCGGTTTCACCGACACCGCCAGAGCGGAGACGGCCCTGGCCGAGGCCGGGCTCTCCGATCCGCTGCTGGACGCCCTGGGCGGCACCGCCGACCCGGATCTCGCGCTCACCGGCCTGATGCGGATGCTGGAGCGGGACCCCGGTCTCCGCGGCCGCCTGGAGGAGCATCACGGCTTCCGGGACCGGCTGCTGGCCGTCCTCGGGGTCAGCGCCGCCCTGGGCGATCATCTGGTCCGCCATCCGGAGCAGTGGAACGTTCTCATGGAGGACGTCGAGGAGAGTCCGGGACCGGCGGAGCTGCGGGCCGGTCTCCTGCGCGCCGTGGGGGCCGATCCGGACGCGGCCGCCCCCGTGGCGTCCGGGACGGGCGCCGCCGACGCGCTGCGCGTCGCCTACCGGGGCAGGCTGCTGAACCTCGCGGGCCGCGACCTGACCGGCGCGGCCGACGTCGGAGCGGTCGCCGCGGAACTCGCCGCCCTGGCCGACGCCGCGCTCGAGGCGGGACTGGCCATCGCCAGGGCCGAGGTGCCCGAGCACGCCGTGTGCCGGCTGGCCGTCATCGGGATGGGCAAGTCGGGCGGCCGGGAGCTCAACTACGTCTCCGACGTTGACGTGATCTTCGTGGCGGAGGCCGCGGACGGAGCGGAGGACGCCGCGCTGCGGGTCGCGAGCAGGCTCGCCGCCGCGATGATCCGCGCCTGCTCGGCCACCACCCCCGAGGGCTCGCTGTGGGAGGTCGACGCCAACCTGCGGCCCGAGGGCAAGTCGGGCCCGCTGGTGCGGACCCTGGCCAGCCACCGCGCCTACTACGAGCGGTGGGCCAAGACCTGGGAGTTCCAGGCGCTGCTCAAGGCGCGTCCCGTCGCGGGAGACCGGGAGCTGGGCCGCGACTACCTCGACACCATGGCCCCGATGGTCTGGAAGGCCGCCGCGGGCGAGAGCTTCGTGGCCGACGTCCAGGCGATGCGCAAGCGGGTCGAGGAGCATCTGAAGGAGCGGCACGGCGAGGTCGAGCGCCAGCTCAAGCTCGGCCCGGGCGGGCTGCGCGACGTCGAGTTCGCCGTCCAGCTCCTCCAGCTCGTCCACGGCAGGGCCGACGAGCTGCTGCGCAGCGGCACCACCCTGGACGCCCTCGACGCGCTGTCGGAGGGCGGCTACGTGGGCCGCGAGGACGCCGCCGCGCTCGCCGAGGCCTACCGGTTCCTGCGCCGCACCGAGCACCTGATCCAGCTCCAGTACCTGCGCCGCACCCATCTCGTCCCCGCCGACGAGGCCGGGCTGCGGCGCCTCGGCCGGGCCCTGGGCCTGGGCGGCGACCCCGAGCGCCAGTTCACCGACCTGTGGCGCCGGCACGCCCGCGGGGTCCGGCGGATCCACGAGAAGCTGTTCTACCGGCC
The DNA here is from genome assembly GCF_039534125.1 of Actinocorallia longicatena. Classification (NCBI taxonomy): domain Bacteria; kingdom Bacillati; phylum Actinomycetota; class Actinomycetes; order Streptosporangiales; family Thermomonosporaceae; genus Actinocorallia; species Actinocorallia longicatena. Next base: position 132,150 of record NZ_BAAAUV010000008.1, read on the forward strand.
GCTCCTGCGGGCCGTCGCCAACCTGCCCGGCGAGGAGGTCAGGCTCACCCCCGAGGCCGCCCGAGCCCGCCTCCAGGCGCTCGGCTACAACGACCCGGCCGGGGCGCTGCGCCACATCGAGGCGCTGACCAAGGGCGTGTCCCGGCGGGCGTCGATCCAGCGGACCCTGCTGCCGGTCATGCTCGGCTGGTTCGCCGACGCCCCCGACCCCGACGCCGGCCTGCTCGGCTTCCGCCGCGTCAGCGACGCCCTCGGCACCACCCCCTGGTACCTGCGGCTGCTCCGCGACGACGTCACCGTGGCCGAGCGGATGGCCAGGCTGCTGGCCTCCAGCGCCTACGTCACCGACCTCCTGCTGCGCGCCCCCGACGCCGTCATGATCCTCGGCAGCGACCTCGAGCTGAAGCCCAGCACCCTCGCCGAGCTGCGGACCGAGACCATGGCCATCGTCGGCCGCACCGGCGACAGGACCAAGGCCGAACCGGCCGTCGCCGCGATCCGGGCCGTCCGCCGCCGCGAGCTGTTCCGGGTCTCCGTCGCCGACCTGCTCGGCCTGGCCGACGTCCGGACGGTCAGCGAGGCCCTCACCGACATCACGACCGTCACCATCGACGCCGCGCTCACCGCCGCCCGCAACAGGCTGGAGTCCGAGCGGGGCCCGCTGCCGCTGCGCTTCTGCGTGATCGCGATGGGCCGGTGGGGCGGCCACGAGCTCGGCTACGGCAGCGACGCCGACGTCATGTTCGTCCACGAGCCCCTGGAGGGCGCCGACGAGCGCGCCGCCCAGCAGGCCGCCCACGCCCTCGCCGAGGAGGTCAGGCGGCTGCTGGCCCTGCCCGCCCCCGAGCCGCCGCTGGGCATCGACCCGAACCTGCGGCCCGAGGGGAAGTCGGGTCCGCTGGTCCGCAGCCTCGCCTCCTACGCCGCCTACTACCGGCGCTGGTCCTCGCCCTGGGAGAGCCAGGCGCTGCTGCGCGCCGACGCGATCATCGGCGACGCCGACCTCGCCGGGCGCTTCGGCGAGGTGATCAACCCGATCCGCTGGCCGGAGGGGGGCGTCGACGAGGCCGTCGTCCAGGAGATCCGGCGGCTCAAGGCCAGGATGGAGGCCGAGCGGCTGCCGCGCGGCGTCGACCGCAGGCTGCACCTGAAGCTGGGCCCCGGCGGCCTGTCCGACGTCGAGTGGGTCGCCCAGCTCATCCAGCTCCGGCACGCCTTCGAGGTGCCCGAGCTGCGCACCACCCAGACCCTCGCCGCCCTCGACGCGGCCGTCGACTACTCGCTGCTCGACGCCAAGGACGCCGAGACCCTCAAGGCCGCCTGGGAACTGGCCACCCGCATAAGGAACGCCGTCATGCTCGTCCGGGGCCGCGCCTCCGACCTGCTCCCCACCGACCACCACCGCGAACGCTCCGCCGTCAGCCACCTCCTCGGCTACCCCGGCACCGGCGACATGCTCGAGGACTGGCGCAAGCACGCCCGCCACGCCCGCGAGGTCACCGAACGCCGCTTCTACGGCCAGCCCCGTTAACCGAGGGGCTGGTCGAGGGTGTCCCTGGCGGGGTGGGGGATGCCGGCGGGGCCGTCGGAGAAGGCGGCGTAGAGGTTCTCCAGGACGCGGGTGACGAAGGGGATGGCGGCGTCGGTGACGCCGTGGCCGCAGCGGGTGCCGCGCAGGCCGCAGACGAAGCGCATGGTGCCGGAGGCGAAGACGCCCGCGCCGCTGTCGGCCGTCGAGTAGACGGCGTCGGAGGAGGAGACGCCGGGGGTGCCGCAGCGGATGGGGGAGTGGGCGATCACCTCCAGGGGCCGCGGGGTGGGACCGCCGATGTTGATCGAGTCGCTCTCGGGGCCGACCAGGCCGGGGAAGGCCTGGCCCTTCCTCACGCCCGTGCCCTTGAACAGCCAGTTGCGCGGGCGGGTGACGGTGAAGGCGCCCTCGGCGGGGAAGCAGGTGTACTGGACGCCGATGAGGGCGCTCTCCGGGCGCGGCGGGCTGCCGATCCGCCAGTCGACGGTGACCTCGCTCGGATCGGTCCTGCCGATCGGGTCCTCCTCGGACTTGTAGCAGATGACCAGGCGGTCCTCGCCGAGGACGGTCGCGGCGAACCTGATGTGCCGGTTGACGGCGTTAGCCCCGAGGAAGGCCAGGTTCGTCCCGGCGTCGCGGGCCCGCTCCACGTTCTTCCACATCGCGGCCGACCAGTACTCGTCGTGGCCGAGGGTCACCAGGCCGCGCGCGCCCGTGAGGGGCGTCGCGCCGGAGTGCAGGTCGTTGTCGGTCAGGTAGGCCAGGGGCCTGCCCTGACGCTCGGCCACGGTGATCGCGTCGAGCTCGAAGAGGCGGAACAGCTTCGCCCCGTCGGTGTCGTAGGGGCGGTCGAAGCTGACGGCCCTGGACCGGTCGGAGAAGCCCGCCGGCCCGCCGTAGAGGTCGTGGCCGCCCCACTTGTTGTAGGCCTGCCAGGTCGTCGTCGCGTTGACGATCACCAGGCGCCCGGTGGTCTCGGCCGATCTGACCGTCACCGGCACGTACCGCTGCGCGCCTCCCGTGGCCGTCAGCCTGACCAGGTAGGAGCCGGCGGGCCAGCCGTCGGTGGGGACCGTCAGGGACGGCTTCCAGGGCGCCGAGACGGTGGAGGTGACCGGGTCGACCTCGGCCGCGGGCTGCCGTCCCGCCGGGACCTCGGCCGACTCCCACAGCCGGCGCGCGCCGAGCCCGCCGTACCAGCCGATCCGGAACGCCTCCGCCCGGAACGCCCTCCGCGTGGTGGAGACGTGGAGCCGGAAGGCCTCGCCGGGCAGGACGCTCACCCGGTCGGCGTAGCCCTCGATCTCCTCGGCCCTGCCGCGCCGGGTGATTCTCCAGTCCGCGGTCCCCGGCAGGGCGTTCTCGGCGGCGGAGTCGAGCGGCTGAGCCGACGGCGGCGGGGACTCCACGACGGCCGCGGCGGCGGTGGCCCCGGGCTCAGCCGGCCCGGTGCGGTCCGGCGAAGCCGAGCATCCCGCCGTGAACAGCGCCAGCAGGCAGGCGAGGCCCGGAAGGACGAACCTCGGGCGCACAGGAGAAGACGGCGGACGCACGGGACGTCATTGTGCCGCAGTCCGCCCGCGCCCGGACCACCGGTAGGCCCACCACGAGGCCCAGAGCGAGACGACGATCAGCGCGACCCCCGCGACGGCGTCCAGGACGTAGTGGTTCGCGGTCGACATGATCACCAGCACCGTGGTGGCCGGGTAGAGCACCCCGGCGAGCCGCACCCACCACTGGCGGCCGAGCGTCACCAGGGCGATCCCGCACCAGATCGCCCAGCCCGCGTGCATCGAGGGCATCGCGGCGTACTGGTTGGCCATCGCGGTGGAGGCCCCGGAGGAGTAGAGGCCGGGGGTGCTGAAGTGGACGACCGGGTCGACGAAGCCGAAGCCCTCCATGAACCGCGGCGGGGCCAGCGGGTACAGCCAGAAGCCGACGAGCGCCAGCGCGGTCGCGGCGAGGATGCCCGCGCGGAACCAGGCGTAGTGGCGGGGCCTGCGGCGGTAGAGCCACACGACCACGCCGAGCGTCACGACGAAGTGGGCGCTCAGGTAGAAGATGTTGGCGGCGAAGGCGAGGTGCTGGTGCCGCAGCAGGAACTCGTTGAGACCCAGCTCGACGTCCAGTCCCGTCGCGCGCTCCCAGCCGAAGATCTGCCGCGCGTGGGCGTAGGCGCTGTCGGTCCCGCCGGGGTCGTTGATGAGGATCCGGGTGACCATGTAGCCGGAGTAGAACAGGACGATCAGCAGCAGTTCACGCCAGACGGGGGGGACGCGGGGAGCGAGCGGCGCCGATCGGGCGTCAGTTTCGCTCCCCGCGCGGCGGCCGCTCACCGGGGGAGGGCCGCTCTTGACAGGGGCGATCTGGACCATGGACTTATCTTTGCCTTAGAGTCGCCAGCTTGAGATCACCGTGGCGGATGGTCTTCGTCTCAGACTTTTGGAGTAGGCCCCCGTACCTGGAGACCAGGGTCAGGGCAGCTTCTGTACCACCGGGGTCTCGTTCTTCAGCGCCTGGCCGACGGTGCAGTAGCCCTCATGCACGCGTTCGGCCACGGCACGGAAGACCTCGTCGGCCTTGTCGTCCCCTAGGGGCGCCTCGACGTCGTAGGTGATCGTCACCCGGCCGATCCGGATCTTGTCGGACTTCTCGGCCTCGACCGTCGCCGCCAGGCGCGCCAGCCGGTGCCCCCGCTTGGCCGTCAGCGGCTCCACCGTGAGCAGCTCGCATCCGCCCAGGGCGGCGAGGAGGAGTTCGACGGGGGAGAAGACCCCGTCGGCGTCCTTTCCGCCGATCTCGATCCGGGCGCCGCGTTCATTGGTGGCCGCGAAGCCGTCCTCGGTGCGCTCCACCCTTACCGATCCCATGGAAGCCTCCTCGATCCCTCGTCCGCCACCAACATCGACGAAGGAGGGAATCTTCCCCGAACGCGGAGGGAGATGCCCGCCAGAAACCCCGAAATCCCGACCTGCGGCACTCCGTAGCCGTACGGTGACTGCGACGGACCAACGGATCGATCCAGATGGAGTACTTCGTGAGCACTGACGGGCAGCCGCACATCCTGGCGATCGGCGGAGGCGGCATGATCGCCAACGACCGGGACGTCGTGGACGCCAGCCCGCTGATCAGGTACGCGTTCGACCTGACCGGGCAGGACCGGCCGCGGGTGTGCTTCCTCGCGACCGCCACGGGCGATCCGGCCCCGGTCATCGCCTCCGCCTACGGGGCGTTCGGCCGGATGGACGCCGAGGTCAGCCATCTCGCGCTGTTCCCGATGCCGAACGTCGCGGACATGCGGGCGCACCTGCTGTCCCAGGACCTCGTCTACGTCCAGGGCGGCAGCGTGGTGAACCTGCTGGCCCTGTGGCGCGCCCACGGGCTCGACGAGGTCTTCCACGACGTGTGGCGGGCGGGCGTCGTCCTGGCCGGGCAGAGCGCGGGCGCGCTGTGCTGGCACTCCGGCGGCAACACCGACTCCCACGGCCCCGAGCTGAGGACCCTGGAGGACGGCCTGGGCATGCTGCCCTACTCCTGCGGCGTCCACTACGACAGCGAGCCCCGGCGCCGTCCGCTGCTGCACGAGGCCGTCGGCTCCGGCCGCCTGCCCACCGGCTACGCCGCCGACGAGGGCGTGGCGCTGCACTACGTGGGCACCGAGTTCGTCCAGGCCGTCACCTACCGCCCCGGCGCGATGGCCTGGAAGGTCGAGGCCGACGGTTCCGGCGGCGCCAAGGAGACCCCGATCGAGCCGCGGCAGCTCAGGTAGGGCCGGGGCGGTGATCTTCGTGCACGCGGGTTTCGGCGGGCGAGGCCTGGGCTTCGAGCGCTGCTGGGACCTGCAACGGCGGGTGCACGCGCGGCGGGTCGCCGAGGAGATCGGCGACACCGTCCTGGTGCTGGAGCATCCGCCGGTCTACACCGTCGGGCGCGGCGCCGACCCGCGCTCGCTCGACGGGGCCCCGGCGCCGATCGTGGCGGTGGACCGGGCCGGCGGCAGCACCTGGCACGGTCCCGGCCAGCTGACGGGCTATCCGGTGGTGCGGCTCACCGGGTCCGCGGGGGAGTTCACCGCGCTCGTCGCCGAGGCGCTCGTGCAGGTCTGCGGCGACCTCGGCGTCCGGGCGGCCGCGGTTCCCGGCGGGATCACCACCGGGGACGGGCTGGGCCTGGCGACGATCGGGGTCCGGGTGGCGCAGGGCGTCACGACCCAGGGGTTCGCCCTGAACTGCGACCCCGATCTGGGCTGGTACGAGGCGATCGACGGCGCGCACCCGACCTCCCTGAGCCGGGAACTGGGCCGGACGGTGACCGTCCGGGAGGTGCTCCCCGCGGTGGAGGGACGGCTGGCCGGGCGGCTGGGCGCGATGGAGACCTTCCACCGCACCCTCGCCCAGCTCGAGCAGCCGGATCACTCCGAGTGACCAGCCTGTCGTCCTGTCAGCCCATCGTCTTGAAGATCGACTCACCGTGCGAAGCCGCCTCGGCGAAGAACCTGCCGAGGGCGTCGTAACCGGGCTTGAACAGCCCGTCACGGGCGTCGTCGGCCCACGCCGAGACGTTCTGCACCCCCGCCTCGCTCATCACCAGAAGGTCGAAACGGCGCGAGGGGAACGGTGTCGCGTGCAGATGGTCCGCCGCGGTCTTCACCCGGTCGGGGGCCAGGTAGATCACGTCGAAACCCAGTTCGTCGGCACCGTCCTCGGTGAGAAGGCGCCCGCCGCACACGATGTCGGCCTCGGGAGCGCGTCCCTCCCAGGGGTCTCCCGTGATGATGTACTGGAGGCCCTGCCAGTCGACACCCAGGTCGAGAACGCGTGCGGCGTACCGGTCCCGCCAGCCCGCGGCCGCGAACACCTGGCGCGCCACCTGGCCGGGATCGGTGCCGCTCTCCAGCGGCAGCCTCAAATAGGTCATGGCCAGCGCCACGGCTGTTCCTCTCCTTATGCACACCTGTAACAGCGTGCAACCTTAGAGAGATCCGTCACCGGGCTGAGGTGAAACCAGGGAATCCGCGGGGGAAGACCCCTGAATCGTTATAGGCGGCTGACTTTGACGGCCGTTCCGTACGCGCAGATCTCGGTGCCCTGGTCACGGAGATCGTTCGAGGAGAAACGGACGGCGAGCACCGCGTCCGCTCCCTGGTCCTCGGCGGCCTTGATCATGCGCTTGCGGGCCTCCAGGCGGAAGTCGTGGAGCTCCTGCGTCAGGCCCCTCGGCTCCCCGCCCAGGATGGTCTTCAGGCCCGCCTCGATGCTGGACAGGCCGCTGCGGACCATCACGGTCAGGCCGTAGACGTCGCCGACCACCTCGGTGATCTCGTAGCCGGGAAGGTCGTTCATGGTGCTGACGATCACAGGGGGCTCCGTCCGGGGAGATCAGTACAACTGCACTGGGATTAACTGGGGCCGTCCGGGACGTACCCTAGTCGGGTGAGTGCTGTGGCCCCAGAGGGACGGAAGCTGCTGCGGCTGGAAGTCCGCAATGCAGAAGTGCCGATCGAGAAGAAGCCGCCGTGGATCAAAACCCGGCTGAAGATGGGCCCCCAGTACAAGGAGCTCACCCAGCTGGTGAAGGGCGAAGGCCTGCACACGGTGTGCCAGGAAGCGGGCTGCCCGAACATCTTCGAATGCTGGGAGGACCGCGAGGCGACCTTCCTCATCGGCGGTGACCAGTGCACCCGCCGCTGCGACTTCTGCCAGATCGACACCGGGAAGCCCGCCGACTACGACACCGGCGAGCCGGTGCGCGTCGCCGAATCGGTCCAGAAGATGGGCCTGAAGTACGCGACCGTGACCGGTGTGGCCCGCGATGACCTGCCCGACGGCGGGGCGTGGCTGTACGCCGAGACCATCCGCAAGATCCACGAATTCGTGCCGGGCTGCGGCGTCGAGATGCTCGCGCCCGACTTCAACGGCGTCCCCGAGCTGCTGGAGGAGGTCTTCTCCTCCCGGCCCGAGGTGTTCGCCCACAACCTCGAGACCGTCCCGCGGATCTTCAAGCGGATCCGCCCGGCGTTCCGCTACGACCGCTCCCTCGACGTGATCACCCGGGCCCGCGCGGCCGGGCTCGTCACCAAGTCGAACCTGATCCTCGGCATGGGCGAGACCCGCGAGGAGGTCTCCGAGGCGCTGCGCGACCTGCACGAGGCCGGGTGCGAGCTGATCACGATCACCCAGTACCTGAGGCCGACCCCGAGGCATCACCCGGTGGAGCGGTGGGTAAAGCCCGAGGAGTTCGTCGAGCTCCAGGCCGAGGCCGAGGAGATCGGTTTCGCGGGGGCCATGTCCGGCCCCCTGGTGAGGTCCAGCTACCGGGCCGGCCGCCTGTACCGTCAGGCTATCGAGGCCCGATCGACAGATCTTCAGTCCAACTGATCAATAGAGTGAGCGACATGGCAGAGAACGAGAAGCCCGGCCGTTTCAAGCAGATCCGCATGGTGGCGGGTCTGGTGCAGAAGGCCAACCCGAAGGCCCTGCCGATCGTGTTCGCCTCGGCGCTGGGCACTTTGGTGCTTTTCGTGCTCATCGGGGTGCTGATCGGCCAGCTGTGGTTCATGATCCCGCTGGGGATCATGGTCGCGGTGATCGTCGGCATGGTCGTGTTCGGGCAGATCGCCCAGCGCACCCAGTTCAAGATGATGGAGGGCCAGATCGGCGCCGCCTACGGCGTCCTGGACTCCATGCGCGGCAACTGGGTGGTCACGCCGGCCGTCGCGGGCAACCGCAACATGGACGTCGTCCACCGCGTGGTCGGCCGTCCCGGCGTCGTGCTGGTCTCCGAGGGCCCCAGGTCGCGTGTCGGCTCGCTGCTCGGCGCGGAGAAGAAGAAGGTCTCCCGGCTCGCCCACAGCGTCCCGATCTACGACATCCAGGTCGGCGACGAAGAGGGCCAGACCCCCCTGTCGAAGCTGCAGGCCACCCTCACCAAGCTCCCGCGCAACCTCACCAAGGACCAGGTCGACGACCTGAACGACCGGCTCCGCGCCATCCCGCAGCGCCCGGCCATGCCCGGCGGCCCGGTCCCCAAGGGAGCCCGCGTCCCCAAGGCCCCGAAGGCCCGCTGAAGCACCGGACGCACGAGGGCCCCGCCCGTCCGAGGAGGACGGGCGGGGCCCTCGTGCGTCCCGGGCGGGCCGGGTCTCAGATCTCGAGGACGACGGTGTTGGCGGCGCGGTCGTGGAGGCCGCGGTGGTCGCGGTCCCACAGGAGCGCGGGGATCACCAGGGCGATCAGGAGGGCCCTGACGAGCGCCCAGCCGAGCCCGATCCGCCGGCCGTTCAGCCGGGTCACGTAGAGGCCGCTCAGGCGCTTGCCGAGGGTGGTCCCCGCGAAGGAGACCAGCAGCCACGCCTGGAGGACGAAGATCCCGAGGGTGGCCCAGGTCCGGACGGCGTCGTGCCACCCGAAGACCGACGCCAGCCCGTTGGCGATCAGCATGCAGAGGAACCAGTCGATCAGCAGGGCGACCAGGCGCCTGGCGTAGGAGGCCACCGAGCCCTTGCCGCGTTCCGGCAGGCCCAGCTGCTGCCCGGCGTAGCCCAGATCGGCGCCGGCGGACCGCGCGCCCGACAGCCATGTCCCGGTCCAGCTGGGACCCTTCTCGTCGTTACCACTCACACCGCAAAACTACCGCTACCGGCCGCGCAGTCTGTCGCACCCCGCCTGGGCGGTCTCCAGAGCGTAGGCTGGGGCCTGAGTTACACGGTCGTAACACATCGGCAACGAACGGGACATGGTGGAGAAACCACCGCGTCATACCGTCTAAACGGCAGCCAGAAACGCACCGAGGGAGGCTGGATTGTTCAGCAGCGCCGAGGAAGTACTGTCCTACATCCGTGACGAAGGCGTGCAGTTCATCGACGTGCGGTTCGTCGACCTGCCCGGCACCGTCCAGCACTTCACGTTCCCCGCGTCGAACTTCGGGGAGAACGTCTTCACCGACGGCCTGATGTTCGACGGCTCCTCGATCCGGGGTTTCCAGGAGATCCACGAGTCGGACATGCTCCTGCTCCCCGATCCCTCGACCGCGGTCCTGGACCCGTTCCGCCAGCACAAGACGCTCAACATCACGTTCTTCGTGCACGACCCGCTGACCGGTGAGCCCTACAGCCGCGACCCGCGCAACATCGCGAAGAAGGCCCAGGACTACCTGATCGGCACCGGCATCGCCGACACGGTGTACTTCGGTCCCGAGGCCGAGTTCTACATCTTCGACGACGTCCGTTTCAAGACCGGCTCCAACGAGGGCTACTACTACCTCGACTCGATCGAGGGCGCCTGGAACACCGGCCGTCAGGAAGAGGGCGGCAACCTCGGCGCCAAGCCCCCGTACAAGGGCGGCTACTTCCCGGTCAGCCCGATGGACCACTACACCGACCTGCGCTCGGAGATGGTCCAGCAGCTGCTGGGCGTCGGGATCGACGTCGAGATGCAGCACCACGAGGTCGGCACGGCCGGTCAGGCGGAGATCGACATCCGCTTCGACGAGCTCCTCAAGGCCGCCGACAACCTGATGCTCTACAAGTACGTCGTGAAGAACGTCGCGCGGGCCAACAAGAAGGCCGTCACGTTCATGCCGAAGCCGATCTTCGGCGACAACGGCTCGGGCATGCACTGCCACCAGTCGCTGTGGAAGGACGGCAGCCCGCTGTTCTACGACGAGGTCGGCTATGCGGGCCTGTCGGACACGGCGCGCTTCTACATCGGCGGCCTGCTCAAGCACGCCCCGGCGCTGCTGGCCTTCACCAACCCGACGGTGAACAGCTACCACCGCCTGGTCCCCGGCTACGAGGCCCCGGTCAACCTGGTCTACAGCCAGCGCAACCGCAGCGCCTGCATCCGCATCCCGCTGACGGGCAGCAACCCCAAGGCCAAGCGCATCGAGTTCCGGGTCCCCGACCCCTCGTGCAACCCCTACCTGGCCTTCGCCGCCCAGCTCATGGCCGGCCTCGACGGCATCAAGAACAAGATCGAGCCGGTCGACCCGGTCGACAAGGACCTCTACGAGCTCCCGCCCGAGGAGGCCCGCGACATCCCGCAGGTCCCCGGCTCGCTCGAGGCCGTCCTGCTGGCCCTCGAAGAGGACCACGCCTTCCTCCTGGAAGGCGGCGTCTTCACCCAGGACCTCATCGACACCTGGATCGCCTACAAGCGCGAGAACGAACTCGACCCCATCCGCCTCCGCCCCCACCCCCACGAGTTCGAGCTGTACTTCGACGTGTAGGCATTTTGGGGGCGCTGAGCTGCTGATTCACTGAGCGCCCCTAACCGCGTTCTGTCCCTGTTCCGTTCGGGCCACGAGAACCGCATCGACTGCGGCGCGCGTGGACTCATCCCGATCGGGCCAGAGATGGGCGTACGTGTCGAGCGTGGTCTTCGCGCTCGCGTGCCGTAGGCGGGTCTGCACGACCTTCACATCGGCGCCCGAGGCGATCAACAGCGACGCGAAGTAGTGCCGCAAGTCGTGGTATCGAAAGCCCGCAGGCAGGCCGTCAACCTTCCTGCGGGCTTTTCGCATCTCCCGCTCGAGGATCCACGGCCCGAGCTGGCCGCCGCTCTCGTGCGTCAGCAGGGTCTCGCCGCCGTACCGGGCGACGTGCGCAGCCAGCTCGAGCGCGAGGGACTGCGGTATCGGGATGGGCGTCTTCGACGTCTCGGTCTTGAGGGGCTGGTCCGGGTACTGCACCGCCGGGTTGATCACCCCGCGCATGAAGTCGACGTCCGCGACCCGCAGGCCGCACACTTCGGCAACCCGCAGGCCGGCGAACGCACCGAGCAGGATCGCCGCGCGCATCCGGGCAGGGAAGGCGTCGTGCAGCGCCCACACCTGATCCGTGGTTGCGACGTACGCGCGTTGCTTGGCCGCGCCGGGCGACGTGCGATGAGAGACCGGAGACCGGGGGAGCAGGCCATCGTGGACAGCGTCGCTCATCACCTGCCCGAGGCGGCTGTGCAGGGCGTAGACGTAGCTGTCGGCCAGTCCCTCGGCGCGAAGCTTCGCCGTCCAGCCCTTCACGTGCGACGGCCGTACCGCGGCCAGCGGCAGGTGCCCGAACTCGGAGATGATCCGCTCGAGGTGCACCCGTCCCTGCCGGACCGTTGACTCTCGACGCGAGCCATAGCCCGTCAGCCACGTCTCGCACCACACCTTGACGGTCATCCGGGCCAGCTTCGGATCCACGTAGAGACCGCGCTCGGCATCCGCCTCCATCCGCGCGCCGTGCCGCTTGGCGTCGACCTCCTTGCCGAACGCCTTGGTCACCTCCTTGCCGGCGGGATCGAGCCACACCGCGAGCCACCGCTTGGCCGTCTTCGATCCGCCGTTATCCGGGTGCCGGGCGGTCTTCCGGCGGGGTGCTCGTTTGGTGAACCAGAGGTCATCTACGCGTGCCACGGCCTACACCTCGTCGAGGTCAGAGAGATCAAAAACCCTGAGCGCATCTGGGTTATTCACCCACCCTTCCCTGACCATCAAGGCGGCCCAGCCAGGATTCAGCCGCGGGGGCTCCACACCAGCCTCGATCATCGAATTGAGGATCCCCGCCAGGTCCTGAAGGTGGCGACGGCTCTCCGCGCGATGGCGCGCGGCGTCGTCCTCGTCGCCGCCCTTGCGGGCCCATATGGCCGCATGATCCGCACGCCTGGCCCTCTGCTCGGCGCTGAAGGCCGCGTAGTGCCACTTGATCAGAGTGGTTTCCTTCTCAAAGCGGATCGTCTTAGGACCAGTGGGGCCGTACTCACCGGCGAACCACAGAACTACTCGCTCCACGTCCATCACGGACTCGGGCGTGATGGCCAGCTCCTCGCCCGGCTCGGGAAGCAGCAACATCAGTGGCGACGTGTCGAGTGCCTGGGCAAGCACGAGCAGCTCGTTGACTCCCACGTCCTGCCGCCGGCCGACGACCTCCATGTTCGCAAGGACTGCACGGTTAAGCCGTGACATGCCGAGTTCGGCGCAAATGCTTGCCAGCTTCGCCACCGACAGGCCCCGGCGCAGCCTCAGTTCCTTCAGGCGGATCGCGATGGCCTCACTAGGCGTCTGTGTCATGAGAACACGGTTGCACGACTCTCCTTTGAAAACAACCTCTGTTGACGCAGCTAGATCTGGGATGCGATTATGAGTTTTGAAGACAAAGAATCGCACATGAGATCGGAGTTCTGATCTTGAAGACGCGCAATCCCCCGGCTGAAGTCCATCTGTCTGTGCAGCAGCTCGCCGATCGGCTCGGGGTCAAAGAGCAGACGATCTACGCCTGGAATCACAAGAGGTCTGGACCCCGATTCATGAAGATCGGGAGGCTTCCGCGCTACAGGCTGTCTGACGTCGTGGCGTGGGAGAACAGCCGCTATGCGAGCGGCCCGGAGGCGGTCTAGATCATGACCGCCAACGAGAAGGGCGAGCCCGTCAGCATCCGGGCCCGCCCCAACGTCTCGACCCTCACCAGGACCTACGACGACCACAGGGTAACCCGCCTTGATGACGTTCGTCCGGGGGCTCTGCGCGCTTGGGCCTCGGCGTGCTGGCACCTGCGGGCGTGCGGCCTCGAGCCGCTCCCGCCCCGGCCCGTCGTGAATGCCCTGCGCCGCCGGGGATGGTGGCCGAGCGCGTGACCGACGACCGCATTCCGCCCCACGACATCAATGCCGAGCAGGTCGCCCTCGGCGCGATGATGCTCGCCGAGAACGTCATCGTCCCGGTGTTCGATCTCCTCGGCGAGGCCGAACCATGGCAGCCTGGCGCGCGCAAGCCAGGGTTGAACGACAAGCTTTACCGGCCAGCACACAAGATGATCTATGCCGCGATCATGGCCGTAGCGAATCGCGGGCAAGCACCCGATGCGGTCCTCGTCAACGCCGAGCTTCAGACGCGAGGATGGTCGGGACGCACCGGCCACGGCAAGTACCTTCACGAGCTGATTGCGGCCGTCCCAGTGACCGCGAACGCGGCGCACTACGCCGAGATCGTGGTTGCCCGGTATCGCGATCGCCGCGCTGACGAGCTGCTGGACAGCGCCGCAGGGGCGTCGCCCGATCATTTGCGCGCACTCGTTGAGACGTGGTTGATCGAGGACCAGAGCACTCGCGACGTTCAGAGCATCAGCGCGCCGAGCTGGACGTCCAGACTCAAGGCTGGCGGCGGGTTCGTCCTCGACGCCCCCGCGCTCCCGCCCGTCATGTGGGGCGACGGCGAGCAGATCGCTTGGGCGGACGGCGAGGCCCTCATGCTGTGCGGACCTCCCGGCGTCGGCAAGACCACGCTCGTGCAGCAGCTCGTGGAAGCGCGGCTCGGCATCTCCAAAGAGGTGCTCGGAATGGCTGTCCAAGCCGGACGGAAGCGTGTGCTCTACCTGGCCATGGACCGGCCGCCGCAGATCGCCCGCGCGATGGCGCGGCTGTTCGGCGCTGATCATCGCGACGTTCTCGACGAGGGTCTCATCGTCTGGCAGGGGCCGCCGCCCCACGACCTAGCTCGTCACCCCGACTTGCTCGCCGAGATGTGCGAACAGGCCGGGGCCGACACGGTGATCGTCGACTCCCTCAAGGACGCCGTGCTCAAGCTCTCCGACGACGAGTCCGGCAGCGGCTACAACCGCGCCCGCCAGAAGGCACTCGTCGAGGGTGTCCAAGTGGTCGAGCTCCACCACCAGCGCAAGGCCGGCGGCGAGAACAAGAAGCCCTCCAAGCTGGATGACGTCTACGGATCCGTGTGGCTCACCGCGGGCGCCGGGTCGGTGATTCTCCTGTGGGGCGAACCCGGCGATCCCGTCGTCGAGCTCCTGCACCTCAAGCAACCGCTCGAGCCCGTCGGGCCGTTCCAGGTCCAGCACGACCACACCACCGGACGCAGCAGCGTCTACCACCGCGCGGACCTCTTGCAGATGGCCCAGGAATGGAGCCCGACCGGTGCCCGCGGCATTACCGCGCCCGACGCTGCGAGGGCCCTGTTCGACGTCGCCAAGCCCAAGCCCGCGGACGTCGAGCGAGCCCGCCGAAAGCTCGAGGCTCTGCGGAAGTCCGGCCATCTGGTGAAGGTCGACGGATCCGGCGGCGGCGACAACGGCGGTACGCCCACGAAGTACTACCGGGCCCCGCAGGGGCGCCCATGACCGCCCACGAAAGCGCCCACGCACCCCTCTTGGAGCAACCGCCCACGCACCGCCCTCGCACCCCTCACGGACAAGCAAGAACCGCAGGTCAAGCGCCCACGGAACCGCCCACGGCCGCCCACGGCCCCACCGCCCACGGTTGGGGGGCTCTCTATAAGAGCCCCAAGCGTGGCCGCCCCTCGCGCAGGAGATGGAAATGAAGGTCTACGACTGGCGCACGATCGCCTACCGCCGGGACCGGGACGCGAGGGCCGCAGACCTGTCCCGTGGACCTGTCCCGGACCCCCCGTCCTTTAGGACGGGGACAGGTCTGACTGCTCGAGACGGGGCCGATCAATGATCAAGGCCCTGAGGACCCGTAAGGCCCGCACCTCGACCGGGACATGTGCGCTCTGCCGCACTCCCCTGGTCGTCGGTCAGCGGATCTCGCAGTACCAGGGGATGCGGGCGTGGGTGCACTCGGCGTGCGCGGTGAAGTCGTGCGAGCACTGCCACCAGCGGCTGCCGCTGACCCGGATTGCCCAGGGCTTCACGGCGCACCCGATGTGCCAGGGGGAGGCCGAGTAGGCGAACTACGAGACCGCTGGCCCTGGTGCACGTCGCCGCCCTGGTCGCCGAGCTGCACCAGGCTCTGGCCGGTGCAGGCCCAAGACCTGGAACTCCGAACCGACGCAGGCGCCGCGCCTGGCATCCGTGCCTACCACCTGACATGAGGAGAGAGCGAATGACCAAGAACAAGCCCGTCCCCGGGGCTGAGGACCTGTACCCGCACCTGTCGGCCCTCCACGCGCCCGGCAACGTCCTCGATGGGGAGGTGGTGTGCAGCCCTCGCGTCCTGGGCCTGCTGCTCGCTCCGTCCGTCGAGGAGTTCGAGCGGGTGTGGAGCCAGCGCCAGGGCGCGATCGTGACCGGCCTGTGCGCGGGCCGGTTCGACTACCCCCGTGAGTGGGAGCAGGGCGCCAAGCGCCGAACCAAGGAGCTCCAGGCCCGCTACGGCACCGACGACATGGTCGGGATCCTGCGCGGCCTGCACGCCGAGTACGGCGTCCTGCCGACGGGAGCATCGGCATGACGTCGGTGAACTCGCTGCGCGGGCGTCTCGCGCAGGCGAAGACCTCGACGTTCTGGCGGACCGAGCTCAAGCGGCAGTTGGCCGCGCACCGGGCGGCCGGCCACATGAGCGGCGGATTCATCGAGAACGCCTATGTGGACGATCACCTGCTGTCGACCGCGGACCGGGCGGGCCGTGAGGAGCTCGCCGAGACCGTCGAGCACATGCGGATCGTGGGGGCGTGGAACAGGGACAAGGGCGCCCAGTTCGTCGAGGCCGTTCTCACCAGGCACCGCCAGGAGCAGGAGGCGAAGGAGCAGCGCGCCCTGCGGGTCGCCCGGCTCAGGCTCGGACTGGCCATGCGCTCCGCGGGGATCGATCCCCTGACCGATGCGGAGCGGGCCGCCCTCGACCGGGCCGAGCGCCGTCGACGACTCACCGCGGCGATGAACGCCCGCGGGATGACCACCCGATGAGATTGAGGATCCGGACCATGACGATCGAACGGGCGCTGGCCGCCTACGACCGCGAGGTGAAGGCCGCGGCGACGCAGGCCGAGACCCTCGCCGCCCAGGAGCAGCACCGC
The DNA here is from genome assembly GCF_039534125.1 of Actinocorallia longicatena. Taxonomy (NCBI): domain Bacteria; kingdom Bacillati; phylum Actinomycetota; class Actinomycetes; order Streptosporangiales; family Thermomonosporaceae; genus Actinocorallia; species Actinocorallia longicatena. Next base: position 148,426 of record NZ_BAAAUV010000008.1, read on the forward strand.
CACACCACCGCCAAGGCCAAGGCTCAGGCCACCTACGAGCTCGCCGTGCAAGCCGCAGACACGGCTCTGGAGACCTCGCGCGCCTCCTCGGCGAGGATGCGGGCGGTCACCCTGGCGGGGGCCGCGCAGAAGCTCGACGCCGCGGTGTGCGCCGTCCTGGGGGTGCCGGACCGGCTGTTCCTCAAGACCGTCAGCGCGCAGCAGATCGAGCTGTGGGTCGAGGGCGGGATCGCGCCGCTCGCCACCGCGTCCTACGTCGGGCCGCCGGGGTGGGTGCTGGACGGGGCGCCCGGCGGCCGGCGGTTCCTCGGCCCCGGCGGGGAGACCATGGCCCGGGTCGGGCTGTGGCGGATCGCCGCCGATCTGCCGGTGGGCACCCGGTGAGCGCGCCGACGACAGGCTCGTTCGACCTGGCCGACGCGTTCACCATCGTGACGGGCTTCTTCGCGAGCAAGCAAGCCCATGACCAGGGCGAACCCGACTTCGCCGAGCAGGTCGAGTCCGCCATGGTCGAGGTGTTCGAGGGGCTGGAGGACCACAGCCTGATCGACCTGTCGGGCTCGTTCAGCCTCATCATCTTCGATCTCCTCGACCGCCTGGCCGTCCTCAGCGCAGAACCGCGAGACGACCTCTGGCAGACCGTCATCAGGGAACTCACCGAGCGCACCACGCGCAGGAACGGAGAAAGCGCATGAGCAGGGAAGAACGGGACGCCATCATGGCGCGGCTCAAGGTGAGCGCGGAGAGCAGCCGCAGGCTGGACGCTGCGATGCGCTCGCTCGGGGCCCCGACGAACTGGCGGGACGTCCCTCCGGAACCGGTCGCCGTGCCGGTGCCGGACGCGTGGGGCTACGGCAGCACCGTCCCGCAGGGCGAGGTGTCGTTCGCGGACCGGGCCGAGCGCCTCGAGCAGCAGCGCCAGCAGGCCGCGGCACGGCGCCGCCGTGCCGACACCGAGGTCGCCGGACGGGACCGGCTGTTCGGCAGCCTGCGCGACCTGTACGGCCTGGATGAGGCGGAGAGGATGATGCGCCGGTGACCAGCCTCCTGCGCCAGGTGGCCACCCATGAGGCCGCTCACGCGGTCGTCGCCGCCCACTACGGGATGCGCGTCACCGAGATCCGTGTGGGTCAGCGGGACGGCGCCACCGTCCACACCGGCAACGGCACCCGGCTCCAGCTCGCCGCGGTCACCGCGGCCGGTGAGGTCGGGCAGAGGCTGGCCGCGGCCGAGACGTACGAGGATCTCGCGTGCTCGGACCTGGCCAGGTTCGAGGCCGAGCACGGGCTTGGCCTGCTGTGGCGTGCGCAGCAGGACGCGCGAGCGATCCTCACCTCACGTCGTCGCGCGTTCATGCAACTGATCATGAGATTGGAGAGTGAACGACACGTCCGGTTCAGTGCTTCCGCGTCCGTGTGACACAGCGCAACATCAGCGGCTTGGTTCGGGTCTCAGGCCCGGGCCCGGCCGCATCACCATGCGTGATATCGGTCAGGAGTAGTGATCATGGGTGTCGAATCGGGCCAAACCGGACACTATCCGGGTGTGGGCAGGCAGGGGCAGGGGGGCATACCGATCCCGCACGGCCCATCACTGTGGGTGACCCAGACCCATGAACCACGTCTCTCTCCGAGGGCTGTGAGAAAACGATCATGGCGGGCGGTCACAGAACGTGACCGTCCCAAAGATCGGGACGGTGTCACGGAAAGTAACCGAACCAAGATCGCCCACTAATTCACCAAAGTCATGATCGCGCTCGCAAGCCCCCCGCCGGGGCCACACAAAATGGGAGGCGGTTTAGGGGTCACCCACCCCCCGGGCGCTCGCGTCAACCAACCGCCCCCCACATCCCCTCACGTTTCCCCAGGTCAGAGCACCAAGGAAGGAACACCATGATCAGTGATGCAGTCGACCGGCTCGTCGGCAGTCTCGGCGACCTCTCGCCCGAGCAGGAGGTGCACGCGGCGACCGCGCGCCGTCTCGCCGCGGTGATGGACGGCCAGAGCGAGCAGGCGCCGCTGTACGCGCTGCCCGGATTCGCCCGTGAACTCCGCAACGCGGTCGCCGCACTCGAGGGCGCGCCGGTGCCCGGTCAGGGCGTGGACATGACCGAGCTGGACGCCGTCATGGGGAGCGTGCTCCGGTGACCACAGAAGCCCAGGTCAGGAGGCTGGTAGCTCGCCGTGTCTGGCGGACGAACCCGCACTCGGCCGTGCTCGGATCGGTCGCGGTCGAGATGGCGAAGCTCCTCGACCAGGGCGACCCGCGCCCCATGCTCGTCAACTCCATGCGCACCACGCTGAGTCACTTCGCCGAGTGCCAGGCTGTCCCGGACGACCTCGACGACCTCCGCGCGACCTACGCCCGCAGTGAGCTCGCCCTCTTCCGGGACCACCCGCCCACCCCTCACATTGAGTGAGCACCGCACCGTGGGCCCTGCTCTGACCTGGGAGAACCGTGCCCGGGTGCGGAATCTCGCCCCACCGGGGGCAGCCTTCCGCACCCGGATTCCATACCTACCGCCGGTGCGCCTTCCGCCAGGCGCCTACCTCGTCCTCGGCCAGCTCGAGGAGGCCGGCCACGGCCCCGGCCAGGTTCTCGATCCGCCGGTGATCCCGGTACTGCTCGCCCTCGACCCGCCGCAACCGCCCGGCCGTCGCCCTTCGGCCGAGCACCGCCAGCCCTGCGACGACCGCCGCCGCGGCCACGATGAGCACCGTCTCCCTGGTCTCGTCCTCCATCGGTACCGTCCCTTCCCCCCGATGCCGGATCTTCCCCCCGAAGGTCACTCCCGTCGCCGTCCCGCGACGGCCCCGCCCTACTCGGCGAGCCCTTCGAGCAGCCGGACCTGCTCGCGCACCTGGGCGAGGACGTCCTCGCGCCCCTCGTGGCTGAGCACGCTCACCGTGCACCCTGCGGCCGCCTGCTCCAGCGTCAGCGGGTTGCTCGGCGTCCGGTAGGCCATCCAAGCGCCCCACGGCTTCTGCTGAACCACCCATCCCTCCGGGACATCCGACGCGCCGCCCGCGGCCCGTGCGAGCTTCATCAGCGCCTGGACCGCGGTGTGCGGCCCGTCCTCGCTCACCGTCGCACCCGCCTTCCGCGCTTCCGCCTCGGCAGGGCCGTCACGATCGCACCCGCGATCAGGACCAGGCCCCCGAGCACCGCAGCGGCGCCGAGCATCATCACCATCTCCTCCTCCTGGCGGCGGCGCGGAACGGGATCACGGGGGAAATCCTCAGCAGCCGCGCCGCCGCGTCTCGGGGTGAGCGCGCCGGCCTGTTCCATGCCCTGGTGACCGGCCCGCCCACGTCTAATAGGTGACCTCGAACGCGCCGCGCAGCGCGAGCTCCCGGTACTTCAGCAGCTCCGCGCCCAGCCCCGCGGCCGTCTCCGAGATCAACGTGCAGCCCTCACGCCGCAGCGGCCCCGGCCTGGTCGGTCGGGTGGCCTTCCACCATCCCGACGCACCCGACTTGCGGACATGCCAGCCCGGCCACGCAGCCCGAAGGGCCGCCAGCTCCGCGGCTTCCGCCTCTGTGTCTCCTGCCGCGTGCACCATCACGGGCTCCGTTCGCATAGTGGCGAGTGGGTCACAAGTAGTTGACCGGCTGCGCGGTGTGTCACGGCAGACGGATACTGGCGGAGAGCACCCGGAGACATGCGTCTCGGGGGTGTCCGGGTCAACTGCGAAGGTGCACGCGATGACCAGACATGACCGACCGGCCTGGGCCGTCCGCCTCCAGGCCGAGCGCGAGGCCCGCGGCTGGAACAAGGCCGAGATGGCTCGGCGCCTCCAGCGCGCCGCCGGCCACCCGCCGGGCCCGACTGACTCCCTGGTCCGGCAGATGCTGGACTGGGAGAGCGGCAAGCACTTCCCCCGGGACTGGACCGCCTGGTACGCCGCCGCCCTCGCCATCGACGAGGACGACCTGTTCCGGAACGCGCTCGCCCTGGACGTCGACGAGACGCGCCGCCGCCTGCTGGCCTGTGTCGGCGTCCTGGGCGTTGAGCACTCCCTGCACAGCGAGGCACTCACCTCGATCCGGCACGCCCTCACGCTGTCGCTCGGCCGTGACCACACGGTCGAGGACTGGGAAGAGATCGCTTTCGAGCACGGCCACGCGTTCCTGACCCGCTCGCCCGCCGAGCTGCTGCCCGAGCTGGCCGCGGATCTGGTCGGCCTCCAGGAGGCGCTACTTACGGCCCGGACAGAGGCGGTCAAGCGAGGGCTGGCCACCCCCGCGGGGAAGCTGTCCGCCCTCATGGCCATGACCGTGTCCGGGCTCGGCGACAACCGGCAGGCTCGCGACTGGTGGGCGACCGCCCGGCACGCCGCGGACACCTCCGCAGACCTCGACCTGCGGGTGTGGGTCCGCGGCTACGAGGCCGTGAACGCCCTGTACGCCCAACGCCCCCTCGCGGTCGTCCTGCGCCGTGCGGAGGAGGCGATCGCCATCGGGGGCGCCTCGAGCCCTGCCGTGATGGAAGCCCTCGCCGCCCGCGCCCAGGCCCTCGCGGTACAAGGCCGCCCGCGAGACGCTCAGGACGCGCTGGACCACCTGAAGACCCGGTACGAGCAGCTCCCGGGCGGGACCGCAGAAGACCGGCTGGCTACCAACGTGTGGCCCGAAACCGCCCTCGCACACACCACGGCCTACGTCCTCACCCGCACCGGGAGCACCGGCGCCGGCCGCGCGCAGGACGCCGCCCTCGAGCTGTACCCGCGGACGATGAGACGACAGCGCGTGCAGATCGACCTGCTGCGCGCGACGTCGCTCGTCGCCGATGGGCACGTGACCGAGGGAGTGCAGCACGCCGAGCAGGCCGTGACCCGGCTCCCGCTCGAGCAGCGGACTCATGCCGTCATGCGCGGCGCTCACACCGTTCTGGAGACCATCCCGGACGCCGCCAGCACCAGCGGGGTAGCCCTCGAGTACCGCGAGCTCCTCACCCTCGAGAGAGGGAGGTAGCCGTGGACAATGCGACGACCGTCGGCAGCAAGACCCGGACCGACGCCCTCGGCCTGCTGCCCGCGCTCACGGACCTTTACACCGAGGTCTACGCCGAACCGCCGTACAACTCGGCACCCAAGTTCAGCCGCGCCCGGTTCCTGGCCCGCACCCGGGACCAGATCAACAGCCCCGGCTTCGCCCTCGCCGCGGCCGAGCGGGACCCCGCCGAGCTGCTCGGCTTCGCGTTCGGGTTCACGCTCCCGGCCGGGACCTGGTGGGCGAACACCGGCGCCCCGCCCGCGCCGCTCCTCGACGAACCGGTCTTCGCCGTGGTCGAGCTGGTCGTCGCCGCCTCCGCCCGCGCGCAGGGACTCGGCCGGCGGCTCCTCGACGAGCTGCTCGCCGGGCGGCCCGAACGGTACGCCACCCTCGCCGCCGTCCTCGACGGCCCCGCCTACGCGATGTACCTGCGGTGGGGGTGGCAGAAGGTCGGCGAGTTCCGAACCGAACCGCCCTACTCCGACGCCCTCGCGCTCCGCATCTCCTCGGACGCTTCACCGCTCGCGCCGTAGCCTGACCATGCGTGCACCACACGCCACAACGCCCCGCCCGGTCCTCCCGTGACCGGCGGGGCGTTGCACATTGGCGGATGCGTCAGATCATGAGCAGCACCTGGACGACCTCCAGCGCCTCGCGCTCAACCGCGAGGGTTCCGGCGAACCCCACGGCGAAGAGAAGGATCGCCTTGCTGCCGAGATCGGTCCGGGCGTCACGGTCGAGGAGGACGTTGACCAGTCCTCCGATGAGGGCGAGAAGGATCACGATCATGACTGCCTGGTCCATTTGGGCCCCTGTTCGGGTCGACGTAATCGGCCCGTCCTGGCTCATTTCCCAAGACCTCGTCCGAGGCCTCTACAGGTGGATCGTCACGGACGCCGCGGAGCGTTCGCGGCCTCGCCATGAAACTTCTGGACGGCCGGGACGCATGGGCGATCGCCCCGTGAATTCCGTTCGTCGCACCCGTGCGGGGGCCTGGGGGTTCCTGCCCAGCACGAAGGGGCGCCACGGTGCGTTGCACCTGCTGTGGCGCCCCTCGTCGCAGCGGGCCGTTGCACCCGTCGCAGGAAGATCACAAGCTGTGTCGCGCGCCTTCCACGCGCAGCCGTGCGCGCGTCAGGCTGGGACGGGCCGCCGCCGGATGATGCCGGACGGGATCAGTCAGGAACAGGCGCACCCCCCGCGTGGTTCGAGCTCACCAGGTGCGCCAGGTAGTCCCGCACCTGCGACGCCCTCGGCTGGCCCATCCGCATCCGCAGCTTGATCTGCCGCAGGGACGGGACCTCACCGCGCGCCAGCTCCTCGGCGAACTCCGCGACCGCCCGCACCTGATGCGGATCCGGCACGGGTACGCGTACCTCACGGTCAGGTACACCGGCCCGGCGCGTCTCTCCCGAGACGGGCCTGGTCACTGCACCTGCATGACGCTCATCGTCACGCAGGTTCTTGACCAGGGCGTCCGAGACCACAGAACCTGCATGGTGCTCATCACCACGCAGCTCCCCGGCGTTCAATCCCGCCCCCGGGGAGGCGCTTTTGAGCGCTGGTTCTGAACGGAGAGCAGCCACGTCCGCGCGCCCACGGTGGCCGCGCCGGATCAGGCCCATCAGGAGCTCGGTCGACAGGACCAGCGCGAGGGCGGGCCACGCGGCCACGACCGCGCCGAGCAGGCCGTGGGAGATGCCGTACAAGGCGTTGATGCCCAGCGTCGCCGCGATGCCCGCAGCGAGCGTGACGACCGCCAGAGCAGGCGCCGGAAGGCCGCGGCGCGCAGCGTCCAGGATGACCAGGGCGGCCACCAAGACCATGCCGTCGACCGTCAGCGGGGTGATGACCGCGGTGAGGCCGTCCTCGCCGTGCGCGACCACGACCGCGAACGCGTGCCGGAAGCTGACGATCGCCGCGGCGACGCCGAGCAGGGCGACGGCCGCCGCGGTGATGGCCCGGATGATCCAGTCCACCTTCGTCACGACCGGACCCCCTCGACCGCGCCGCCGACGATCGCCCGGCAGTCCGGGCACGTGACTTCCTCGCGCCGCATCACCGCCCGGCCGGTGCCGCCGCACTGCGGACCGGCAGGGCCGTCGACGGGGACGAGGATCAGGTGGACGAACTCGACCGCCCGGACCTTGGCCAGGGTGGTGGGGGAGTAGCCGGTGCCGTTCGCGGCCAGCTTGCGGGTCTGCTGGTCGGCGGCGGGCCGGACGGGAGCGGGTGACGCTTCAGCAAACTTTGCTGAAGCGTTCGGCCTGCCCGGCGCGGTCTGGCCGTGCGCCTTGGCCTGCTCGGCCAGCGGCACCAGCCACTCCTCGCGAGCCCTGGCGATGGACTCGGCCTCGGTCGGGGTGAACGCCTTCCGGCAGGTGTTCTCCTCGGCCTCGACCGGCCGGACAGCCTCCATCCAGGTGGCGCCCTCGGCGACCCGGGCGCGCGCCTGCTCGCTGGTGACGTAGCCCTCGGCCGGGTGCTCGGCGAGCTTGGACCGGAAGTACTCCAGCGCCCATTCGGCCGGCGCGATCGGCCGCTCGCTCAACAGGTCCTCCAGGAAGACCGTGGCGTGCCGGATCCGCTCCGCCAGGATGACGGCCCGCTTCTCCTCCTCGCCACAGGTCGCCGCGTGCGGGATTGCCAGGGCCTCGAGGATCGCCGCCAGGGCGTCACGTTCGATGCTCACCAGTCCGCCCCCGCCCCGGCCGCCAGGGCCGCCAGGGACGTCTCGAACGCCCGCCAGTCCCCGTCCACCAGGAACTGCATGTGGCGCCGCATCTCCTCCTCGCCGGTCACCGTGCCCTCGGCGATCGCGTCGAGCAGCACGAAGAACGCCGCGACGTTCTCGGGGCCGTGCGGCAGGATCCGCGTCTTCAGCAGACGCATCGTCGTGTCCAGGAGATCGCTCATCGGGCCACCTCCGCCCGGACGAAACCGGCCGCCGCCAGGGCCGCCGCCACCTCGCGCCACCGGCCGTCGACCAGCGCCCGCAAGCCGTCACAGAACGCCGCGTAGTCGATGAGGTCGACGTACCAGGCATCCATCAGGTCGTAGACCAGGCCGCGCCCCTCCGGGCCGTGCGGATCGATCCCCAGCCTGACGATCCGTTCCATCCGGGCCGCGGCCCGCTTCGCCCACTCCCGCTCTTCAGCGGTCAGGGGTGCAACGGGAGCGACTTCTCTGTCGCCCGTCATAGGGTTGTTCATGGGTCGGACTCTCTTCCGATCAAGGCCCCGGATCCGGTGTTGGTAGCACCGACCGGGGCCGCTTGCTGCTCCGCCTTAATACCTTGTGGCTACACAGTAAGGAGAAACCGTGTAGCCACGCAAGAGGGTGTGCGAAGATTCCGTGTAGCCACACGATTGGAGTACTCCCGTGACCGCTGACCACACGCCGATCCGGCGACTCCGGGCCTCTGACGGCCTCTGGGCCACCTATGAAACGGTCTGCCGCCGAACCTTCGGCCGCAGCAGATCGGAAGATCTCGTCGAGCACATGCGGACCATCGTCCGTGAGCACGGCACCGACGAGGAACTGGCCGTCCTCGAGGAGGCCGAACGCGAGACCGAGGAGCGTCGGGCGCGGAAAGGTGGCCGGCCTAGGGCCGCTGAAGACTGAGCCTGTTCTGTCTCTGTTCCGTTAGGGAGGGGAAACGGCATCAAGAGAGGTGAAGATGGGTGAAGGTAAAGCCCCAGGTCAGAAGGCCGATCGGGGGAGTAGCCGCAGGTCGTCGAACCCCTATCAGGAGTTCGAGCTGTACTTCGACGTCTGACCAGGGTGGCCTCGGGCCGTCGCGGGACCTCTCCGGTTCCGCGGCGGCCTTTCGCGTGGCAAGGGAAGAGTCACCTGGGGGAGAAGCTGAAATGTAGGGTTTTGGGGCAGTAATTCCTTCCCGGGGTGGCGTGGAGGGCTGATGCCGAGGAGCCATGACAGCACGCTCGTGCCGTATCTCGTCAGGGTCTACAAGGTGCTGCTCAAGGGGATGCCGGGCGAGTGGGTGGTGATCAAGAGCGGCGCCAGCGGGTTCGCCACGGAGATTTACATGCTCTCCAGCCTCGGCCTGATCTCCTTCGTCTACGCTGCCACCTTCTGGGGCGACGTGTGGGGCGTCTCGGTGCTTCTGGTGCTGCTGTGCGTCGTCCGCTGGGCCGAGATCATCGGGATCGTTTTCGAAATCATGGGCGGACGGGTCACGGTGGCCGACAGGATCACCGCGCTGTGGTCCCTCGCCATCCAGACCACCACGATCATCTTCATCTTCGGCTCCTTCTTCCGCGCGGTCACCACGCTCACGGCGGACGAGGAGTTCGGGTCAGAGGCCGGGCACCGGTGGTGGAACTACCTGTTCCTGTCCTGGAAGAGCCTGGCCAGTTTCGGCAGCGGGGTCGACGCAACCTCCTTCTGGGCCCAGCTCGCGGTCATGGCCAGCGGCTTCTCGGGCATCGGCCTGCTGGCGATCACCCTGTCATGGGCGGTCTCCGCCCTCAGCTGAGACCCGCCGGTCCTCCAGATGCCGCAAGGCCGCGAACCGACTCGAGCAGGGCGAGACCCGCCAGAGTGAGCCCGTCGGTGATGGTGCGCGTTCGCACCATCTCCTGGACCGCCCCGTACGGGACGATGGCCATCTCGATGATGTCGTCCACCCTCATCGTCTTCGCGGAGTGACGCAGACGATCATCGGTGATGCGAGCGAGAAAGACCGTGGTGCTCTGGTGCGACAGCGCCGGAACCGGGTGGAAGACGCCGATCTCCTCGAGCTCGTCCGCGATGATGCCGGTCTCCTCGCACAGCTCCCGGGCCGCGGCTTCTCCGGCCGTCTCGCCCGAGGCCACGGCGCCGCCCGGAAACTCCCACGAGTGCTTCTGGGTCGGATACCTGTGCTGCTTGAGCAGCACCGTGTTCTCGCGTTCGCTCCAGGGGATCACAAGAGCGCTGTCCGCGCGTTCGACGACGCTATAGGGCTCCTGCGCGTCACCGCGCCGCACCAGGTCCTCACGTAGCCGCAGCCAGGGGTTCTGATAGACGATGCGTGAGGACAGGAAACGCAGCGGCTGATCGGCCGCCTTTTCATCTTCCATCGTGGAAAGGGCTCCAGGAGAGGCTGGTCGGCACGGGTTCCGACCAGCCGGCGTCGCCGATGCGCCGGTACAGGACGCCTGCACTTTCGAAGGCCGCACGCAGGTGACTCCAGCCGCCCTCATTGTCGAGCACCACCTGGCCGGGCCGCATGAACATTACTACATCCTCGGCCGTGAGGCTCCGGTACAACCTGTGGGGAGCACCGAGGAAAATCCGTCCGCAAGAGCGCAGAATCTCATGGAAATCGCCTTGGCCGAGTGCGGGGTGATCCTGCGCTATCGATTCTCCGCAGTAGGGATCGTGCACGAGGACGGCCCTGCCGAGGCCCGCTATCCGGTCGGCGACGTCGAGGAATGGCGACAAGGTCGTCGTCGGTATGTCGGCGCGGTAGGAGAGCCCGAGGATTCCGACCGCGCCGGAAGCCTCCCCGGAGAGAAGGGCCGCGACGTAATCGCGTTGATCCGCCTCGAACTTCCAGCCCTCGGCCAGGAGGGTGAGCACGGTCGCGTCGCCGGCCTCGAGCAGATGCCGTGTCGCCACCGGAAGGCAGTGGCCGCCGGTCCCGGCGGAGGCGAAGTAGGTGTTCTGCACGCGCCAGTGGCTCGAGGCCAGGGCGAAGGCCTCGTTCACGTCGTGACCGGGAAAAGCGCGCGCGATCTGTGTCGCGTAGAGCGCCGCCATGTGATGGAGCCCGTTCTCCAGGCACTTGGTCAATTCGGCGACTCCGCACGATGACGCTCGCAGCAGATGGTCCGACACTATGGAGAGGACATCTTCGGCCGCGTCCGACAGATCCTCCCGCAGGGCCGCGTGGACACGAGGCAGTTCTCGCGTGCGCCGGGCCTCGCCGAGGAACCAGTCCCGGCGCGGTGCCACCACCAGGGGGATTCCCGGATGGACGTCGGCCAGCGCGTCGCAGGTGCCCGGAGTCGCCGTGCTCTCGATGACGCACAGCGCGGGATCGGTGCGCATGACATGCGCGGCGACGGTATCGAGAGGTTCCGCCCACGGAGCGCCGTCCCGCTCGGTCGGAACGGCCAGGACGTGCACTGCCCGAGATTCCTCGACCGTCTCCGTCGTAGCTTCGATCAGTCCGGCGCGCACCAGTGGAGCCAGGGGGATTCCGATCCACTCCTCGAACAGGGGAAGTCCTGAACGGCCCGCGCGTATCTCCTCCACGCGGGCCGGGTCGATGTCGTGGACACGGCACCTTACGCCGTGCGACGCGTAGTTGATGGCGGTGCTGAGCCCTATGTAGCCACCACCCCAGACCGATAGCCTGGTCCGTCCAGCCAGCAGTGCCGCGCGCAACCCGATCTCCACGGTCACCCCTTTCCCATCCGATTTCCGAGCGTGAACATGTAGAGCGCGAAGAAAGAGATTCCGAAGGCGGACTCGATGCCCGCGAGGAACTTGCCCACGGAATTGACCGGGTTGAGATCGTTGAACCCGAGGCCCGTCATCGATCCGATGCTGAAGAGCGTCGCGTCTCTCCACCCCACCTGTCCCGTGCCGCGTCCGAGGTCCGCGAAGGCGAAGATGAGGATGGTGAAGCAGGCGAACCCCGCGAGCAGACACACGAGGGACCTGCCGGGGCGCTCGCCGTACCCGGTGGTGGCCTCGTAGATGACCTGGGTGCTCCACTTTCTGAGAAAGCGGAGCGTTGACATCCAGATACGCGGAGAGAGGAGGCTGGACCGCTGCGGCCATTTCTGCGGGTAGCAATGCCTGGCCTGGGTGGGAAAATACGAACGCCGTTGCATTCTCCGGGCGTTGTAGTGCGCCCACCTCTCGTCCTCTGTCAGGCTCTGCTGGGCGAAGCAGGCTTGCAGGGACAGGTAGACGTCACGCGCCTCGACGAAACGCGCTCTAATGTGGTTGGCGCATACTTCGAGTTCGATATCGTCGTACTGCCACTCCTCTCCGGCGAGTGGATAGAGATGCAGACGCGAAATCGGAGGAGCGGGCCGGCATGCCAGTGCGAAGTCGCCCAGCCTGCGGTCGTCGTAGACGTAGGTGGTGTACGACCTGCGATTCTCCTGGATCAATTGCGAACCGATCGAACTGCGCGTCAGGAGTGTCCCGTCCAGCTTGGCGCGCAGGAGATTGGCTCCGCTCAGGTCGGCCAGGCGGAGGTCCGCGCGGGAGAGGTCTGCGCGTTCGAGCTTCGCTCCGCTTAGATTCGCCTTGTAGCAGATGGTGTCCTGTAGATTGGCACGATAAAGATCTGCCTTATGCAGGTCGGCGCCGTAGAGATCTGCGCCCGAGCAGTTGGCGAGCTGCATTCTGGCGAACTGCAGATTCGTCCGGACCAATGAGGCCTGATGGAGATCAGCGCCTATGAGGTTCAGCCCTGTGCTGTCGAATCTGGACGTCAACCAGATTTTCGGACCGGAATGTTCGGGCTCGATGTCCGCGACGGTTCTCTTCGAGAGGTCCAGATCGCTGAGTGTCTGGGAGGAGAGGTCCAGGCCGCCGGGACCGCCGTTGCCGGCAATGGCGTGGGCGAGGATTCGGGCCTTCTCCGCTGCCGGTGCCTGGGCGAACTCTTCCCTGAATCCCGGCGAGGCGCGATGCTGCCAGCAGAAATCCGCATCCTGGCGAGCCCGTCTGCTGCATTGCCGTCCGTCTGCGAGAACTCCACCGCAACGATGCACTCTGACCACCCCAGACCCGATTTCAGGAAGGTAACACGCCGAAGTTCCATGAAGATTGTCGATCGTGCGGCCGGAACGGGACCGACGGAGGAGGCGAGGTGGTTCTGTCGGTGGGGGGTTGCAGGATGGGGGGATGACGAACCTTCGCGAGGTGCTGGGGAAGTACGTCGAGAGCGGGGTGCTGCCGGGGGCGGTGGGGCTGGTGGCCCGGGGTGGGCGGGCCGAGGTCGCCGCGGTGGGAGTGGCGCGGCTGGAGGACGGGGCGGTGATGCGGCGGGACGCGGTCTTCCGGGTGGCTTCGATCACGAAGATGGTGACCGCTGCGGCGGCGATGATGCTGGTCGAGGACGGGGTGGCGGGGCTCGGGGAGCCGGTCGCCCGGTGGCTGCCCGAGCTGGCGGAGCCGATGGTGGTGCGGGTGCCGGGGGCGCCGCTCGACGATGTGGTGGCCGCGGTGCGGCCGGTCACGGTGGAACATCTGCTGACCTCGACGTGCGGGTACGGGTTCTCGAGCGGGTTCTCCGAGCCGGCCGTCGTGGCGCTGTCGGAGCGGGTGCAGCGGGACGGCCGGGAGCCGCAGGGGTTTCTGCCCGCCGAGGAGTGGGTCGCGGAGCTGGCCCGGATTCCGCTGCTGTACCAGCCGGGGGAGCGGTACCTGTACAACACGTCCTATGACCTGCTGGGGGTGCTGGTCGCGCGGGCGTCGGGGCGGTCGTTCGGCGAGTTCCTGGCGGAGCGGATCTTCGAGCCGCTCGGGATGGTGGACAGTGGTTTCGTGATCAGGCCGGGGCAGGCCGGGCGGATGACGAGCTACTACCGGGGGACCGCCGAAGGGGAGCTCGAACTCGCCGATCCCGCCGGCGGGGCGTGGAGCGACGCGCCGCCGCTGGAGAGCGGCGCGGGCGGGCTGCTCGGCACGGCCGACGACTGGCTGGCCTTCTGCCGGATGCTGCTGGCGGGCGGCGTCTCCGGCGGCGGCCGCCGCGTCCTGTCACCGGAGTCGGTCCGGCTCATGACCACCGATCGTCTCGGCCCCGCGCAGCGTGGTGCGGGCGCCCTCTTCCTCGACGGCCAGAGCTGGGGCTTCGGCGGCTCCGTCGACATCGCCATGCGCGATCCCTGGAACGTCCCCGGCCGCTACGGCTGGGTGGGCGGCACCGGCACCATCGCCTACGTCATCCCCTCCACCGGCACCGTCACCGTCCTCATGACCCAGGTGGCCGCCGAGAGCCCCGCCCCGTCGGAGTACTTCAACGACTTCTGGCGCTACGCCGCCACCGCCTTCCCCGCCTGAGCGGCGCTCACCGGGGAAGGAAACGGGCCAGCCAGTCACACGTCCCGGGGGAGGCCCAGGGCAGCAGGGCCATCGCGGCGGATATGGCGCCGCCACCGGCCCCGGACGGCCGGTAGGCGGCCGGGACCGTCTCGCCGCTGATCGCGCTCAGCGTGTACCGGATCGCCTCGTCGACGGTGATCTCGCCCTTGCCGAAGGCCGCCAGCGCCGGCCCCGCCCCGCTCCCGGCCGACACCGCACCGGCGGGCGGCGCCTGCCCGTGACGGCTCGCGCAGAGCCCGGCGTCGGCCTTGCCGGAGGCGCTCGGCCCGGCACTCCCCTGCGGTCCCGGCGGCCCTCCGGGAGCGGACGGGCCGCCCCCGCCGCAGGCGGCCGAGGACAGAACCAGGACCAGCGTCAGGGGAGCCACGGGGTTCCGCATGAGGACCTCCAGGGGGAAGCGGCCATCGTCGCGGTCCCGGACCAGGAGGGTCAAGCGCCCCGGGGAGGCGCGGAAGGCGAGGCGGACGGGGCGGCGGAGTCCTCGCCGGTCAGAGGGTGAGGATCGATACAGAATCGGATTCGGTAAGGGGTTCCTTACCTTGGGGGCGGTGTTACAGAATGCGGGGACGTATCGAGGCGCGAGGAGGCGGCGTGGATCTTCAGGCGGTGGCGGAGCGGGCTCCGGACAGACCTGCGGTGATCATGGCGGAGTCGGGGGAGCGGATCTCGTTCCGGGAGCTGGACGAGGCGTCCAACCGGCTGGCCCAGGTCTTCTACGGGGCGGGGCTGCGGCCCGGCGACCACATCGCGTTCATGCTGGAGAACCGGTGGGAGTTCCTCGCCGTGGCGTGGGCGGCCCAGCGGTCCGGCCTGTACTACACGGCCGTCAGCACCCGGCTGACCTTCGACGAGGCCGGGTACATCGTCGAGAACTGCGAGGCCAAGGCGTTCGTCGCCTCGGCCGCCGTGCGCGACGTGGCCCGGGAGATCGCGGCCACCAACGACGCGCTCGTGGTCCGGCTGATGCTCGACGAGGCCGTCGCCGGGTTCGACTCCTACGAGGAGACGGTCGCGGCGGCTCCGGCCGTCCCGCTGGAGGAGCAGATCGAGGGCATGGACATGCTCTACTCCTCCGGCACCACCGGACGGCCCAAGGGCGTGAAGCCGCCGCTGCCGCAGACCCCGTGGGGCACCCCCGGCATCCTGTCGCAGCTCCTGGAGATGCTCTTCCAGCCGAACGACTCCTCGGTCTACCTGTCGCCCGCGCCGCTCTACCACGCGGCCCCGCTGCGGTACTCGATGTGCTTCCAGCGGGCCGGGGCGACCGTCGTGGTGTTCGAGAAGTTCGACGCCGAGCAGGTGCTCACCGCGATCCAGGAGCACCGGGTGACGCACTCGCAGTGGGTGCCGACCATGTTCATCAGGCTGCTCAAGCTGCCCGCGGAGGTCCGCGCCTCCTACGACGTGTCGAGCATGCTGCACGCCGTCCACGCCGCGGCGCCCTGCCCCGTCCCGGTCAAGAAGCAGATGATCGAGTGGTGGGGCCCGATCCTGCACGAGTACTACGCGGGGACCGAGGGCAACTGCTTCGTCTACACCGACAGCGCGTCCTGGCTCGCCAACGAGGGCACCGTCGGACGCCCGATCCTCGGCGAGATCCACGTGCTCGGCCCGGACGGCGAGGAGCTCCCGACCGGCGAGGTCGGCACCCTCTACTTCGGCAACGGCCCGGAGTTCTCCTACCACGGCGACCCCGGCAAGACCGCGTCCGCGCAGGACCCCGGGGGCCGCGGCTGGACCACCCTGGGCGACGTCGGCTACGTCAACGAGAACGGCTTCCTGTTCCTCACCGACCGGCTCTCCCACATGATCATCAGCGGTGGGGTGAACATCTACCCGCAGGAGGCCGAGAACCTCCTGGCCGTCCACCCGAAGGTCGCCGACGTCGCGGTCTTCGGCGTCCCCGACCCGGAGATGGGCGAGCAGGTGAAGGCCGTCGTCCAGCCCGCCGACCCCGCGGACGCCGGCGAGGAGCTGGCCGCCGAGCTCATCGCGTACTGCCGCGAGAACCTGGCCCACTACAAGTGCCCGAGGACGGTCGACTTCCGCGACGAGCTCCCGCGCCACCCCACCGGCAAGCTCCTCAAGCGCGTCCTGCGCGACGAGTACGCCAAGGAGGCGACCGCCTGATCCTCCGGAGAAAGATCGGAGGGGCGTGCAGCGAAACGCACGCCCCTCCGGTCTAGACGGGTGTGAGTGAAACGGATTTCGCGGCCTTCGTCCGAGAACGGTCGGCTTCGCTCTTCCGCACGGCCTACGTGCTGACGGGCAGCCGTGACGCCGCCGACGACCTCGTCCAGGAAGCCCTGGAACGGGCCTGCCGCCACTGGCGGAAGGCGTCGGCGGCCGACTCGCCCGAAGCGTACGTGCGGAAGATCCTGGTCAATCTGGCCAATGACCGCTGGCGGCGGCTGAAACGCCTCGAGCTCGTCCGGGCGGTGCCCGACCGCGCCGACCCCGGCGACGCCTTCGGCCGGGTCGACAGCCGGTCGCAGCTGATCCAGGCGCTGCTCCTGCTGCCGATGGGCCAGCGCACGGCGGTCGTCCTGCACTACTTCCACGACATGGCCGACACCCAGATCGCCGCGACCCTCGGCGTCTCGGCGGGGACGGCCCGCTCGCAGCTCTCCCGCGGCCTCGCCAAGCTCCGTGAGGCCCTCGCACCCGACGCCGTCCCCGGAGGCCGACGATGAACGACTTCGACACCGACCTGCGCGCGGCCGTCCGCGCCCTCGCCGACACCCCGGTGCCGCCCGGCTACGACCCCCGCGCGATCCGGCGCGCCGCCCGCCGCCGCTCCCGGCTCCTGGCCGCCGCGTCGGCCGCGGCC
The DNA here is from genome assembly GCF_039534125.1 of Actinocorallia longicatena. Taxonomy (NCBI): domain Bacteria; kingdom Bacillati; phylum Actinomycetota; class Actinomycetes; order Streptosporangiales; family Thermomonosporaceae; genus Actinocorallia; species Actinocorallia longicatena. The sequence continues at coordinate 165,328 of NZ_BAAAUV010000008.1, forward strand.
GTCGTGACGGTCGCGGGCACCGCCGTCGCCCTGACCGGCGGCGACGGCGACCCCGCCCCGCTCCCGCTCGCCGGGCCGCCCACCCCCGCGGCGAAGCTGCCCCGCTTCGGCGACGAGCTGATCCACTACTACCTCCCGGCCACGGGACCCCAGTACACCGACGGCTACCGGTACGGCGCCGCCCTCGACCGCCAGTCCGGGCACATGCGGGACAAGTGCCTCGCGGACAGGGGCGTCACCCTTCCCCCCGACCCCCGGCCCGCGCCCTCACCCGCCGACCGGGCCGACAACACCGAGATGCCCGACCTCGGCCGCATCGCGAAGGAGGGCCGGTTCGTCGGTGAGGGGACGCCGGAGCCCCCGGCCCTCGACGCGAGGACCCGGCGGGCCCGCGACGCCTGCCTCAAGCTGGTCGCCGCGGAGTTCGCCCCCATCGACGCCATCGGCCGGAAGCTCCAGAGCCGGTGGTGGCAGGAGAACATCCAGGTGAACCCGGCCGACCCGCGCGTCCTCGAGCTGCTCCCCGCGTTCCGGCAGTGCGCCCTCGACCGCGGTGTCCCCGGCGCCGCGAAGATCGCGCTCACCTCGTCCACCCGGGCCTTCGGCGACTTCATCGGCCCGGTCGACGGCCTGATCATGCGAGCGAAGCCGGGCGAGGACACCGCGCCGGCCGTCCGCGTGATCGCCGAGGCCTTCGCCGCCTGCGCCCGCCCCGTCGTGGACGTCCTGGAATCCCTCCAGACCCGGCGGCTGACGGTCTTCCTGCGCGCCCACGCCCGCGAGATCGCGCAACTGAGGACCGTCACCGACGAGACCTTCACCCGCGCCGAGAGGAAATGGGGCGCTCCTTAGGGCCTGTCTGACGAATGCCCGGCCTACTGCGCGACGCCCAGGCGCGCACCTGGGCGCCGCTCGCCACGGCCGCCCTTCATCAGACAGGCCCTTGAGCGGAGAGTCCCTCGGCGAGGCGGGTGACGACCGTGCGGGCGTCGTGTTCGATGCCGCACAGGAACGTGGAGCGGCGGCGGAGGAGGACCGGCAGGCCCAGGGCGTACAGGCCGGGGCTCGCGGTGACGACGCCGCCCTCGTGCCGGAGGCGGCCCCGCCCGTCGAGGACGGGGACGTCGAGCCAGGAGTAGTCGGGGCGGAAGCCGGTCGCCCACAGGACGGAACGGAACTCCGCGAGATCGACGCGCAGCCGCGGCGAGGCCGGGGCCCGGGTCGGGGCCGGACGCTCGGGCGGTGGGAGGTCGGGGTCGATTCCGGTGGCCAGGGCCCACGCGTCGAAGGAGTCCAGGAGCCGGGCCAGTTTGAGGTCGGCCAGGGCGAAGACGTTGCGCAGGCCGCCGGAGAACAGGGCGTGGCCGTCGCGGACCCCGGCCAGCCGCCCGACGGTCTCGACGCCCGCCGCGGTGAGCTCGTTGAGATCGAGCGTGGCCCGCTCGGGAGTGCCGGCGAGCTGAGGTGAGGGCAGGCTCCGGGCGCGGGCGAGATCGTCGACCTCGTCGTGGCCCTGGTCCCAGACTCCGGAGGCGTCCATCCACCACAGGACGTCGCGGCCGCGGTAGAGCCGGGGCAGCCGCACGTGCTCGCCGACCGCGAGGGTCACCGGGCGTCCCGTTCGGCGGATCTCGGCGGCGAGCTGCACCCCGGTCGCCGACGCCCCGACCACGAGGACACCGCCCTCGGGCAGGTCGGCCGGGCCGCGGTAGGAGAAGGGGGTCAGCTGGGCGATGCCGGAGGGCAGGTCGCGGGCCTGAGGCGGCACGACCGGCACGTTGCAGGCACCGCTGGCGATGACGGCGGTGCGGGCCCGGACGGTCCCGGCGGAGGTGGTGATCTCGTAGCCGCCGCCGGCCGCCGTCCGGACCGACGTGACCTCCACGCCGGTCCGGACGGGCGCTCCGCACGTCTTGGCGAACCGCTCGACGAGGCCGGCGACCTCGCCGGCGGTCATGTACCCGTCGGGGTCGGGGCCGTCGTAGGGAAGGCCCGGCAGCCCGCTCAGCCGGTTGGGCGTGAGCAGCCGCAGCGAGTCCCAGCGCTCGTGCCGCCAGGAGTTCGCGATCTCGCCGCGTTCGAGCACGACATGGTCGATCGACCTCTCGGTGAGGAAGTGACTCGCCGCCAGACCGGCGTGCCCGGCGCCGATGACGACCGTGGTGAAGTGCTCGACCGTCATGGACTAGGCGACCTCGACGGTGACGTTCGTGGGGTTGGTCAGGGCGTCGAAGACCGCGGAGCGCTTCTGGGACTGGGCGACGAGGGCCTCGATGTCCTGCGGCGAGGCGTCGGCGTCGATGGTGAAGGTGACCTTGATGTCGTTGTAGCCGTTGCGGACCTCGGTGTCGCCGAGGATGCCCCGGATGTCGTGCTCGCCCTCGACGACCGCCTCGACCGAGCGCAGCTGGATGCCGCGGTTCTGGGCGACGGAGGCGACGCCCGCGGTCAGGCAGCTCGCGAGGCCGACGAGCAGGTACTCGATCGGGGTGATGCCGTTGTCCTCGGCGGCGAAGACGGCCGGGTGGTCGGCGTCGAAGACCGACTCGGACTTGTGGGTCTGCTCCTGGCCGAGGCCGTAGAAGTTCTGGATCTTCGTGGTGCTGTGCACGCCGTGCTGCCACTTCGACGTGGCCCGCCAGGTGAACCGGGCGGCCTCGGGGGCGTCCTTGAGCGCCTCCCGCGCGTCCAGCAGCGCCTGCACGTTCACTCCGTTGGTTACCGTCGTCACGCGATGCCTCTCATGTCCTTAGCCGGGATTTCCTACTAGGAAAATTGACAATACACCTGGCGGGGCGGGCAACATAGTCCTCATGAAGGAGTCAGTCCCGTCACCGCCGCCGGGGTCCGCGGGCATCGTCGAGACCCGTCATCTCGATCTTCCGGGGACCGTCCGGCTCGACTCCGGGCGCGAGCTGTCCGGCGTCCGGGTGGCCTACGAGACCTACGGGAGGCTCGCCGCCGGGCGCGACAACGTGATCCTCGTCTGCCACGCCCTCAGCGGCGACGCCCACGCGGCGGGCGTGGCGAGGACCCCGGCCGCCGAGCCGGCCCGCGACGGCTTCGGCGCGGCCGGGCGGCCCCGGGGGCTCGGCTGGTGGGACGGCATGATCGGCCCGGGCAAGGCGTTCGACACCGACCGCTACTTCGTCGTCTCGACCAACTTCCTGGGCGGGTGCGGCGGCACGACCGGGCCGTCCTCGCCCGACCCGGCCACCGGGCGTCCCTACGGGCCGGACTTTCCCGTGATCACGGTCGCCGACATGGTCGGCGTCCAGCGCGCCTTCCTGGACGCCCTCGGCGTGGAGCGCCTCGCGGCCGTCGCGGGCGGCTCGCTCGGCGGGATGCAGGCCCTGGAGTGGGCGGTCCGTCATCCCGGCCGGGTGGACGCCGTCATCGCGATCGCCAGCACCCACGCCCTGCATCCCCAGGGCGTCGCCTGGAACGCCATCGCCCGCGAGGCCATCATGCGCGACCCGGACTGGCAGGACGGCCGCTACCACGGGACGGGCCGCGCCCCCGACGCCGGCATGGGAGTGGCCAGGATGGTCGGCCACGTCACCTACCTGTCGGCGCCCGCCCTGGAGGAGAAGTTCGGCCGCCGCCTCCAGTCCTCCGACGCCATCCGGCACACCCTGACCGAGCCGGAGTTCGAGGTCGAGAGCTACCTGAACCACCAGGCGGCGGCGTTCGTCCGCCGGTTCGACGCCAACACCTACCTCTACACCTCGCGGGCCCTGACCTATTTCGACCTCGCCAGGCAGCATGGAGAAGGTTCACTGGAACGGGCGCTCTCGGGCGTCTCGGCCAGGACGCTGCTGATCTCCTTCAGCTCCGACTGGCTGTACCCGCCGTCGGCGTCGCGGGAGATCGAGGAGGCCCTGCGCGCGCTCGGCAAGCCCGTCGAGGCGCACGTCATCGACGCCCCCTACGGCCACGACTGCTTCCTGCTGGAGGAAGCCCGCCAGACCCCCCTCATCCGCCGGTTCCTGGGCTGAGGCCGCAGACCGTCCGCATCGCAAGGAAGAGAGCCCCGTGAGCGAAACACCCTCCCGCGCCGAGGAGGCCCGATCCTTCGGGTTCGAGACGCGGCAACTGCACGCCGGGCAGCGGCCCGACCCCAACACCGGGGCGAGGGCGGTGCCGATCTTCCAGACGACCAGCTACGTCTTCGAGGACCCGGAGTCGGCCGCCGCCTACTTCAACCTCCAGGAGTACGGGAACACCTACTCCCGGATCATGAACCCGACCGTGGCGGTGTTCGAGGAGCGGATCGCCAACCTCGAAGGGGGCACCGGCGCCGTCGCGTTCGCCAGCGGGATCGCCGCCCAGGCCGCCGCCCTGTTCACCCTGCTGGAGCCCGGCGACCACGTCGTGTCGTCCTCGGCGCTGTACGGCGGCACGGTCAACCAGCTCAAGCATCTGCTCCGCAAGATGAGCGTCGGGCTGACCTGGGTCGATCCCGACGACCCGGACGCCTGGCGCGAAGCCGTCCGGCCGGAGACCAAGGCGTTCTTCGGTGAGACGATCGGCAACCCGTCGGGGAACGTGCTCGACATCGAGACCGTCGCGGGCATCGCCCACGAGCACGGGATCCCGCTGATCGTCGACAACACCTTCGCCACCCCCTACCTGTGCCGGCCGATCGAGTGGGGCGCCGACATCGTCGTCCACTCGGCGACCAAGTTCATCGGCGGCCACGGGACGAGCATCGGCGGCGTCGTCGTCGAGGCCGGGACCTTCGACTGGTCCAACGGCCGCTTCCCCGTGATCGCCGAGCCCTCACCCGCCTACCACGGGCTGAGGTTCCACGAGACGTTCGGCATGTACGGCTACCTCATGAAGCTGCGCGCCGAGACGCTCCGCGACCTCGGGGCGGCGCTGTCACCGTTCAACGCCTTCCTCTTCCTCCAGGGCCTGGAGACCCTGTCGCTCCGGATGGACCGGCACGTCTCCAACGCGCTGGCGGTCGCCGAGTTCCTCCAGGGGCACGCCTCGGTCGCGAAGGTGACGCATCCGGGACTGCCCGGCAGCCCCTACCGGCCACTGGTGGAGAAGTACCTGCCGCTCGGGGCGGGCGCGGTGTTCTCCTTCGACTGCGCCGGAGGACGCGACGCCGGCCAGGACCTCATCAAGGGCGTCACGCTCTGGTCGCACCTGGCCAACGTCGGGGACGCCAAGAGCCTGATCATCCATCCGGCCAGCACGACCCACCGCCAGCTCGGCGAGGAGGAGCTGAGCGCGGCCGGCGTCGGGCCCGGGACCGTGCGGCTGTCGGTCGGCACCGAGTCGGTCGCCGATCTGCTCTGGGATCTCCAGCAGGGCTTCGACCACGTCGCCGAGGCGGCGGCCAAGAGAGGGGCGGAAGAATGAGCGATCTCGGCCGCTACCAGGACGCGCTGACGATCCAGCGCGTCCTGCACACCACGAGGACGATCGCGATCGTCGGGCTGTCGGGCAACGAGCTGCGGGCCAGCTACTTCGTCGGCTACTACCTCAGACGGCACGGCTACCGCGTCATCCCGGTGAACCCGCGCGAGAAGGAGATCCTCGGTGAGACGTCCTATCCGTCGCTGCTCGACGTCCCCGTCCCGGTCGATCTCGTCAACGTCTTCCGGGCCCCCGACGCGCTGCCCGGCATCGCCCGCGACACCGTCGCGATCGGGGCGCCCGCGCTCTGGTGCCAGTTCGGCGTCGTCGACCAGGAGGGCGCCGACATCGCCGAGGAAGCGGGGACGACCGTGGTCATGGACCTGTGCCTGAAGATCGAGCACGCCCGCTACCTGGGCCGGATGCACTGGCTCGGCTTCAACACCCACCGCATCACCTCGACCCGCACCGGCCTCCAGTAGGTGCTACCCGGCGAGCACGGGACGGCCGAGGCGGGCGAACTCGACGGCCAGGCGCGAGTCGACGCCCGTCGCCGTCATGACCTCGGCGACGACCGGGGCCGGCTCTCCCGACCTGCACGAGTGCACCACGCCGTCGGAGTCGGCCCACAGGTCGCCGTCGGCGTGGAGGAGGAGGGGGCAGCCGGTCGCGCCGAAGATCTGGAGCGTCCCGTCGGTGGTGGTGAAGTCGATGAGGCGCGACACGGCGGCGTCTCCGTGCACGTAGAGCAGGGTCGCGTCCACGGAGACGACCGCCGCGCGCAGGTTCCCGGTGACGAGCAGTCCCAGGCACTCGGGTGCCTCCTCGTCCAGGAGCAGGGCCCCGCCGACGACGAGATCCCCGGCGACGACGTGCAGGACCAGCTCTCCCGTGCCGCCGTTCCCGGGGTCGAGCCCGCGGCCCCGCAGCAGATCCCCCGCCGTCAGGTCCCCTTCGGCCCGCAGCTCGCCGCGGTGCACGAACACCGTGTCGAACTCCGCGTCGAAGTGCTCGAACCGCTGCAACCCGAACTCGTCGTCGGCGTCCTCGAAGGACATCTCACTCCACATGCCCGCGATCATTCCGGATCGCACGGCTTCATGCCTAGGAGAGAAGCCCGCGCAGGGTGGGATCGAGAGTGGGGTCGGTGAAGATGAAGCCCGCCTCGCGGAGCCGCCGGGGGAGGACCCGCTGGCTGATCAGGGGGCCCTCCTCGGCGAAGTCGCGCAGGACGAGCTTGAGCACGGCCGCGGGGACGAACCACGGGGCCGGGCGGTGCAGGGCGCGGCCGAGCGCCTTGGTGAACTCACCGTTGGTGACCGGGTGCGGGGCGGTCAGGTTGAACACGCCGGAGACCTCGGTGTCGATGAGGAAGCGCAGCGCCCTGACCTCGTCGTCGAGGCTGATCCAGCTCATCCACTGGTGGCCGTCGCCGAGCTGGGCGCCCAGCCCGAACCTGAACGGCAGGAGGGTCCGGCCGAGCAGCCCGCCCTTCGGCGCCAGCACGATCCCGGTGCGGGAGAACACCACCCGGATCCCGGCCTCGGCCGCGGGGGCGGCGGCCGCCTCCCAGTCCTCGACGAGCTCGGCGAGGAACCCCGTGCCGCGGCCGGAGTCCTCGGTGGCCTCCGCGGCGCCGGTGTCGCCGTAGAACCCGACGGCCGACCCGCACACGAAGACCCCGGGCGGCTCCTTCAGCGAGGCCATGGCCTCGGCGAGCGCGCCGGTCCCGAGGATCCTGCTGTCGCGGATGCGCTGCTTGTAGGCCCTGGTCCAGGGACGGTCCCCGACCCCGGCCCCGGCGAGGTTCACGACCGCGTCCGCGCCCTCCAGGGCCTTGCGGTCGACCGAGCGGGTCGCGGGGTTCCAGCGGGCCTCGTCGGGCGCCGACGGTTCGCGCCGCACCAGCCGGACGACCTCCCAGCCGTCCCCGCGCAGCGACTCCACCAGCGCGTTCCCGATCAGCCCCGACGCCCCCGCAACGACAGCTCTCATCCCCCCAACCTAGTTCACGGGCCCCCGGCAAGACGGAAGCCCCCGCCCGGAATCCGGACGGGGGCTCTCGGCGGAGAACTAGAGGCCGAGCTCGGCCTCGAAGTTGCCCTCCTCGAGACGGGCCTTGACGGTGCCCAGGAAGCGGGCGGCGTCGGCGCCGTCGACGAGGCGGTGGTCGTAGGTCAGGGCCAGGTAGACCATCGACCGGATGGCGATGACCTCGCCCAGCGACGGGTCGTTGACGACGACCGCGCGCTTGACGACCGAACCGGTGCCCAGGATGGCGACCTGGGGCTGGTTGATGATCGGGGTGTCGAACAGGGCGCCGCGGCTGCCGGTGTTGGTCAGCGTGAAGGTGCCGCCGCCCAGCTCGTCGGGGGAGACCTTGTTCGTGCGGGTGCGCTCGGCCAGGTCACTGATCTTGCGGGCGATCCCGGCGAGGTTCAGCTCACCGGCGTCCTTGATCACCGGGACGAGCAGGCCCTTCTCGGTGTCCACCGCGACGCCCAGGTGCTCGGCCTCGTGGTAGGTGACCTCGTTGCGCTCGGTGTCGATGACCGCGTTGACCGTCGGGTGCGCCTTCAGGGCCTCGATGGAGGCGAGGGCGAAGAACGGAAGGAACGACAGCTTGACGCCCTCACGGGCGTGGAAGTCGGCCTTGGCGCGGTCGCGCAGGCGCGCCACCCGGGTGACGTCGACCTCGACGACGGTCGTCAGCTGGGCGGAGACCTGGAGGGACTCCACCATGCGGCGGGCGATCGTCTGGCGCAGGCGCGACATCTTCTCGGTGGAACCGCGCTTGCCCGCCGACGGCGAGACGAGCGAGGGGGCCGAGGCGGCGGGTGCCGCGGGAGCGGCCGCGGGGGCCGGTGCCTGCGGGGCCGGAGCCGGGGCGGCCTGCTTGGCCTTGGCGGCCTCCAGGACGTCCTGCTTCCGGATGCGCCCGCCGACGCCGGTGCCCTCGACCGCACCGAGGTCGACACCGTGCTCGGCCGCGAGCTTGCGCACCAGCGGCGTCACGTAGGCGCCGTCCGGCTCGGCCGCGGGAGCGGCCGGAGCGGCGGGAGCCGCCGCCGGGGCGGCCGGCGGAGCGCTCGGGGCCGCGGGCGGCCACGAGATCGGAGCCGGAGCGGAGGCCTGCGGAGCCGGTGCCTGCGGGGGAGCGGGCGCGGCGGCCTGCGGCGCGGGAGCGGGCTCAGGCTCGGGTTCGGGCTGAGGCTCGGGGGCCGCCTCGGCCTTGGGCTCGGGCTCGGCGGCCTTGGCCGGAGCGGCGGCCGGGGCCTCGCCCTCCTCCGAGATGATCGCAAGCTGCGCGCCGACCTCGACGGTCTCGTCTTCGGCGACGGTGATGCTGGTCAGGATGCCCGCGGCGGGCGAAGGAATCTCGGTGTCGACCTTGTCGGTCGATACCTCGAGAAGCGGCTCGTCGACCTCGACGTGCTCACCCTCCTTCTTGAGCCAGCGGGTGACGGTGCCCTCGGTGACGCTCTCGCCGAGCTGGGGCATGGTGACGGAGACCGGCATGGTTCTCAGCGACTCCTCGTTAGTGGCCTTGTTGTCTTAGCCGTGGACGTGCAAGGGCTTGCCGGCGAGGGCGAGTGCTGCCTCGCCGAGCGCCTCGGACTGGGTGGGGTGCGCGTGGATGAGCTGCGCGACCTCGGAGGGGAGGGCCTCCCAGTTGTAAAGGAGCTGGCCTTCGGTGACCAGTTCGCCGATCCGGGCACCCACCATGTGGACGCCCAGGATCGGGCCGTCCTTCTGCGCGATCATCTTCACCTCGCCCTGCGTCCCCAGGATCTTGCTCTTGGGGTTGCCCGCGAGGTCGTAGGTGACCTCGGTGATCTCGAACCCGAGCTCCTTCGCCTTGGCGGAGGTGATGCCGACGGAGGCGACCTCGGGGTTGGAGTAGGTGATGCGAGGGACACCGTCGTAGTCGATCGGGGTCGGGTTGAGACCCGCGATCTTCTCGGCGACCAGGATGCCCTCGGCGAATCCGACGTGCGCGAGCTGCAGGGTCGGGATGAGGTCACCGACCGCGTAGATGTTCGGCACGGCCGTCTGGCAGTACTCGTTGACGATCACGTAGCCGCGGTCGACCTGGACGCCGGCCTCCTCGAAGCCGAGGCCCTGCGAGACGGGCCCGCGGCCGACGGCCACGAGCAGCAGCTCGGCGTCGATGGTCTTGCCGTTGGCCAGCTCGACCGACACACCGGAGTCGGTGGTCTTGACGCCCTGGAAGAAGACGCCGAGCTCGAACTTGATGCCGCGCTTGCGGAAGGCCCGCTCGAGGCGCTTGGAGGAGGACTCCTCCTCCAGCGGCAGCAGGTGAGGGAGGCCCTCGACGATCGTGACCTCGGCGCCGAAGGAGCGCCAGACGGACGCGAACTCGACGCCGATGACGCCGCCGCCGAGGATCACCACGGAGGCCGGGACGCGGTCCATGTCGAGCGCGTGGTCGGAGGAGATGACCCGGTCGCCGTCGATCTCCAGGCCCGGCAGGGACTTGGGCACCGAGCCGGTCGCCAGCACGATGTTGGCGGTCTCGTAGACGTCGTCGCCGACCTGGACGGCGTTCGGCCCTGCCACCCGGCCGAAGCCCTCGACGATGTCGATGCCGTGGGCCTTGATGAGCCCGGTGAGGCCCTTGACCGTCGTGGTGACGATCTTGTTCTTGTACGCGAGGACGCCGGGACCGTCGATGCCCTCGAACGTGGCCTTGATGCCGACGGAGGCGGCTTCCCTGGTCTCGTCCGCGACCTCGGCCGCGTGCAGCAGCGCCTTGGTCGGGACGCAGCCGCGGTTGAGGCAGGTCCCGCCGAGGGTCGGGTCCTTCTCGATCAGAGCGACGCGCTTGCCCAGCTCGGCGGCACGGATGGCACAGGCGTAACCGCCGCTGCCGCCACCGAGCACGACGAGGTCGTACGGGCCCTTGTTCGCCACTGGAGCTCCTAACGTGATCTACGCTGATCTATCCCACATCGACGGGGAAGAAATGCCAGGTAGGACAATCTTTTCACTTGTACTGACGAGTAGGTCCGCACTGCCGCATGACTGACGTCACAGCAGGCATGACCGAGGTTCACAGCAGGCCCGCGGCCACGTCCTCGGCGATCTGGACCAGGGTGCGGGTGGCGGCGCCTGTGCCGCCCTTGGGGGTGTAGCCGTAGGGCTCGCCCTTGTGGAAGGACGGGCCGGCGATGTCCAGGTGGGCCCAGCGCACGCCGTCGGGCACGAATTCCTTGAGGAAGACGCCCGCGGTGAGCATGCCGCCCCAGCGGTCGCTGCTGATGTTGGCGATGTCGGCGACGGGGGAGTCGAGGCCCTTGCGGAGTTCCTCCGGCAGCGGCATGCCCCAGGAGGCCTCGCCCGCGCGCCCGGCGGCGGCGACGACGCCCTCGCGGACCTCGTCGGAGTTGGCCATGATCCCGGTGGTGCGGGTACCGAGCGCGACGAGCTGCGCCCCGGTGAGGGTCGCGACGTCGACGAGCAGGTCGGGGGCGTCCTCGGCGGAGCGCACGAGGGCGTCGGCCATGACCAGGCGGCCCTCGGCGTCGGTGTTGAGGACCTCGACGGTCTTGCCGCCGTAGATGGTGATCACGTCGGAGGGGCGCTGGGCCGTGCCGGAGGGCATGTTCTCGGCGATGGTCAGGTAGCCGATGACGTTGACCCGCGGCTTGAGGGCCGCGATCGACTGGAGCGAGCCCAGGACCGCGGCGGCGCCGCCCATGTCGGACTTCATCCAGTCCATGGAGTCGGCGGGCTTGAGGGACAGGCCGCCGGTGTCGAAGGTGATGCCCTTGCCGACGAACACGACCGTCTTGGTGGCCTGCGGGTGGCTGTAGGCGAGCCGGACCAGCCGCGGCGGGTTCACCGAGCCCTGGCCGACGCCCACGATGCCGCCGTAGCCGGCGTCCACGAGGGCCTTCTCGTCGAGGACCTCCACCTGGAGCCCGGACTCGTGGGCGACCTTCTCGGCGACGTCGGCGAGGTCCTCGGGCGAAAGGTGCGACGGCGGGGTGTTGACCAGGTCGCGGACCAGGGTGATCGAGGTCGCGAGGGTCTCGGCGCGCTCGACGGCGGCCGTCGCGTCGCTGCCGGTCACCAGGATCAGCTCACCGACGGGCTCGGTCTGCTCGCCCGTCCGGTAGCGGGTGAAACCGTAGTTGCCCAGCAGGGCGCCGGTGGCGACGTCACCGGCGGCCTCGGCGCTCTCGGCGGGCAGCGCCAAAGCGACCCTGCCCGTCCCGGCCAGCGCCCGCACCGCGGCACCGGCAGCCCGGCGCAGCGCCTCACCGTCGGCGTCCTCACCGAGGCCCGCGGCGACGATCACGGGTGCGGTGATGGCTCCCAGAGTGGGCAGCTTCACGACCTCGCCGGCCTTGCCGGTGGCCCCGACGGCCTTGAGCGCCTCGACCAGACGACCCTCGAGTGCCTGGTCGACGCCGGCGGCCCCGGACGCGAGCTGGAGCCCCGGGACGGTGCCGATGATCACGGCGTCAACGTCAAGCGAGGCGGGGTCGTTCTGGGTGATGCTCAGATTCGTCGTCACGTCCATCGACTTTAGTCGCCCTCGGAAGGTGTTTTCCCCTATTCCGATCAAGCCTTGCCCCGAACGGGGTCAGGTGGCGTTACTGGGGCATTTCGGACCGTTCTCCCTGGCCCTGCGGCCGCCCGGGGTGGCGTGACTTTCCCGTTATCGGAGTTTCCCTACCTAATTGCTAGGTTTATGCCGTGACCAGCGCACCTGATCGAGCACCTGATCTCGCATCTGATCTTTCCATGGAGCCCGCGGACGCCCGCAGGCTCCGCGCGGACCGCGCCCGCCAGGTGGCCGACGTGCTCCGCTGCCAGATCCTGCGAGGAGCCTTCGCCACCGGCGTCCTGCCCCGTGAGGACCGCCTGGTCGCCGAGTTCGGCTCCACCCGCAACGCCGTCCGCGACGCGCTCGACCTCCTGCGCGGCGAGGGCCTGATCGAGAGGCTGCCCGGCGTGGGCACCGTCGTCACCACCACCAAGTACCCGCACGGCCTCCAGCGGCTGCTCGGCCTGGGCGAGACCCTGCACGAGCACGGAGAGGTCGAGAACGAGCTGCGGGCCAGCGGCACCATCACCCCGCCGGTCGCGATCACCTCCCGGCTGGGGCTGCCCGCCGACAGCCCCGTCGTCTACCTGGAACGGCTCCGGCGGCTCAACGGGGTGCCGCTCAGCCTCGACCAGACCTACCTCGAACCCGGCCTCGGCGCCGCCCTGCTCGAACAGGACCTCGTCCACGAGGACGTCTTCGTCCTGATCGAACGCCTGCGCGGCCCCCTCGGCGCCGCCGACCTCACCGTCGAGGCCGTCAACGCCGACCCGCACTCCGCCGCCGTCCTGGCCGCTCCCCGCGGAGCCGCCCTGCTGATGGTCGAGCGCCTCACCCATCTCGCCGACGGGCGCCCGGTCGACCTGGAGTTCATCCGCTTCAGGGGCGACCGGCTGACCATGCGCGGCACCCTGCATCGGAGCCTGTGAATGCCCCTCGTCCCCCACCGGCAGGACGTGCCGGTCACCATCGACGCCTCGCTCTGCATCGAGGGCTGCACCCTCTGCATCGACGTCTGCCCCCTCGACTCCCTCGCCCTCGACCCCGAGACCGGCAAGGCCCACATGTACGTGGACGAGTGCTGGTACTGCGGCCCCTGCGCCGACCGGTGCCCCGCGGGCGCGGTCACCGTCAACATCCCCTACCTGCTGCGCTAGCCGAGGACCCCCTGTGAAGAAGACCCTCCTGCTCACCGCCGCCCTGCTGCCCGCCCTCGCCGCCTGCACCGTGGCGGGCGGCGCCGAGGACGGCAGGACCAAGGTCGTCGTCGGCTACCAGTCCAAGACGATCAACACCGTCACCGCCGGGACGCTCCTGCGCTCGCTCGGCTACTTCGAGAAGATCCTCGGCACGAAGTACCAGGTGGTCTGGCAGGACTACGAGTCCGGAGCGCCGATCACCGCCGAGATGATCGCAGGGAAGATCGACATCGGCTCGATGGGCGACTACCCGCTGCTGATCAACGGCTCCCGGGCCCAGGCCCAGGGCGGCGACGCCGCCACCCAGCTCGTGTCGATCACCGGCTACAACCTCAAGGGTGCCCTCAACGGCGTCGTCGTCGCCAACGGCTCCAAGGCCAGGACGCTCAGGGACCTCAAGGGCCGGGCCGTCTCGGCCAGTGTCGGCTCCGCCGGGCACGGCACGCTCGTCCAGGCGCTGAAGAGGATCGGCCTCGACGCGGGCGCGGTGCGGACGGAGAACCAGCAGCCCTCGGTCGGCGCCTCGTCCCTCCAGTCGGGCGGCGTGGCCGGGCTCGCCCAGTTCGTGGCCTGGCCGGGCCAGCTCGTCCAGGCGGGACAGGCGCGGCTGCTCTACGACGGAGGGGCGCTGGACGTCCCGACCTTCCACGGCGTCGTCGTCCGGAAGAAGTTCGCCGAGGACGGCCCCGACGTCCTGGACGCCTTCCTCAAGGCCCAGATCCAGGCCACGACCTACCTGCACGAGCACCCGGTCGAGGCGGCGGAGAGCGTCGCGAAGGAGACCGGGCTGTCGCCCGAGACCGTCTACCTCTACAACGGCCGCAACGGCATCTCCACCTTCGACGTGACGATCAAACCGGCGCAGCGGGCCGCCTTCGAGCAGGACGTGCCCTTCCTCAAGTCCATCGGTGTCCTGGACGAACCCCTGGACGTCCCCTCCTTCTTCAACGACGCGCATCTCAGGAAGGCCTACGGGACGGCCTACGACACCGACCTCGCCAGGACCTCCAACGGCGCGGCCCTTCCGGGAGATCCGGCCCTGGCGTCGGAGATCTGGTTCGAGGGCGCCGAGACCACCGAGGCCGTCGCCGACCCGGTCGCCCTGCTGAAGGCCGTCAGGGGGAAGAGGGTCCGCGCGGTCTACGTCCCCGACGCGCTCACCGGCACCCGCTGGTTCGCCGACCACAGCGTGTGGCTGAAGGACGGCGGCGCCTTCAGGCCGTTCGCCACGCGGGAGAACGCCGACGCCTACGCCTCCGCCCACCCCGGCACGGAACCGGTCACCTACGCCGAGGCGGTGGAACGGGCATGAGGGCCCTGCGCGTCGTCTCCCCGCTGGCCGCGCTCGGCCTGTGGTACCTGCTGACCGCCCACGACGTGGTGTTCTTCCTGCGCTTCGACCGTTTCCCCGGCCCCGGCGAGGTCCTCTCCGAGCTGGGCCGGCAGGTCTCCACCGGCGTCTACTGGCAGGACCTCGCCCAGAGCCTGGTCCGGATCCTCACCGGATTCCTCCTGGCCGCGGTGCTGGGCGGCCTGCTCGGCGCGGCCGTCGCCCGGTCCCGGTGGGCGGGGCACCTGCTGCTGCCGCTGTTCGAGCTGGCCCGGCCGGTCCCGGCGATCGCGCTGGTGCCCATCGCGATCCTGCTGTTCCCCGGGAACGAGCAGGGGATCGTGTTCATCACCTTCACCGCCGCGTTCTTCCCGATCCTGGTGTCGACCCGGCACGCGGTCAGGGCGCTGCCCACCGTCTGGGAGGACGCGGTGCGCACCCTGGGCGGCGGGCGGCCGCGGGTGCTGCGCAGCGTGCTGCTGCCCGGGATCCTGCCGGGGGTGTTCGGCGGGCTGTCGGTCGGGATGGGCGTCGCCTGGATCTGCCTGATCTCCGCCGAGATGATCTCCGGCCAGTTCGGGGTGGGCTACCGGACCTGGTCGTCGTACACGATCGTCGACTACCCCGGGGTGATCGTCGGGATCATCACCATCGGGCTGCTCGGCTTCCTCACCTCCGGCGCGGTCGAGCTCCTGGGCCGCCGCGCCACCCGCTGGCTCCCCTCGGAGGCCCGGTCATGACCCTGCTGCTGGACGCCGTCACCCTCGCCTACCGGGACCGTCCCGTCCTCGAAGGCGTCGATCTGGAGATCAGGACGGGCGAGATCCTCGTCATCGCCGGGGCCTCGGGCTGCGGCAAGTCGACACTGCTGCGCGCCCTCGCCGGGCTGCTGCCCGTCACGTCCGGGCGGCTGCTGGACCGAGGGGAGCCGGTGCGCGGCCCCTCCGCCGATCGGGCGCTGATGTTCCAGGACGACGCGCTGCTTCCCTGGCGCTCCGCCCGCAGGAACGTGGAGCTTCCGCTGGCCATCCGCGGGATGCCGCGGGCGGAGCGAACCTCCCGCGCCGACGAGTGGTTGGCTCGCGTCGGCCTGGCAGGTCTGGAGCTGCGGCTGCCCCGCGACCTGTCGGGCGGCCAGCGGCAGCGCGTCCAGCTCGCCCGGGTCCTGGCCGGGGGGCCGAGGGCCGTCCTGATGGACGAGCCGTTCGGCGCCCTCGACCCCCAGACCCGCCGCGAGATGCAGCGGCTGCTCGTCGAGGTCTGGAACGCCGAGACGACCGTCGTGTTCGTCACCCATGACGTCGAGGAGGCCCTGACGCTCGGCGACCGGGTCGCCGTCCTCGGCGGCGGAGGCCTCGCCGACCTGGTCGAGATCCCCCTGCCCCGCACCTCCGCCGACCCCTCGCTGCGCGCCCGTGTGCTGACCGCGCTCGGCGCCCCTGCCCTGGAGACCACCTGATGGACATCCCCGCGCTCTCCTCGCGGACCGAACTCTCCTGCGACGTGCTCGTCGTCGGCGGCGGCACCGCCGGGACCATGGCCGCGATCACCGCCGCCGAGGCCGGAGCGAACGTCCTGCTGCTGGAGAAGGCGCACGTCCGGCACTCGGGGGCGCTGGCCATGGGCATGGACGGCGTCAACAACGCCGTCATCCCCGGCATCGCCACCCCCGAGGACTACGTCGCCGAGATCACCCGCGCCAACGACGGGATCGTGAACCAGCGGACCGTCCGGCAGACCGCCACCCGCGGCTTCGCCATGGTCCAGCGGCTGGAGCGGTACGGCGTGAAGTTCGAGAAGGACGAGCACGGCGAGTACGCGGTCCGCCGGGTCCACCGCTCGGGCGCCTACGTGCTGCCGATGCCCGAGGGCAAGGACGTCAAGAAGGTCCTCTACCGGGTGCTGCGGCAGCGCCACATCCGGGAGAGGGTCAGGATCGAGAACCGGGTCATGCCGGTGCGGGTCCTCACCCACGAGGGACGCGCGGTGGGCGCCGCCGGGTTCAACACCCGCACCGGCGAGTTCGTCGTGGTCAGGGCGGGGGCGGTGGTCCTGGCGACGGGGCCGTGCGGGCGGCTCGGGCTGCCCGCCTCCGGCTACCTGTACGGGACGTACGAGAACCCGACCAACGCCGGCGACGGCTACGCGATGGCCTACCACGCCGGGGCCGAGCTCAGCGGGCTGGAGTGCTTCCAGATCAATCCGCTGATCAAGGACTACAACGGCCCCGCCTGCGCCTACGTCGCCAACCCGTTCGGTGGCTACCAGGTCAACGCCAAGGGTGAGCGGTTCGTCGACTGCGACTACTGGTCGGGGCAGATGATGGCCGAGGTCAAACGGGAGATCGACTCCGCGAACGGCCCGATCTACCTGAAGACCACCCATCTGCCCGACGAGACCCTGAGCGCGCTGGAGGGGATCCTCCACACCACCGAGCGGCCCACCCGGGGCACCTTCCACGCCGGGCGGGGGCACGACTACCGCACCCACGACATCGAGATGCACATCTCGGAGATCGGGCTGTGCGGCGGGCACTCCGCCTCGGGGGTCTGGGTCGACGAGCACGCCCGCACGACCGTCCCGGGGCTCTACGCCGCGGGCGACCTGGCCTGCGTGCCCCACAACTACATGATCGGCGCCTTCGTCTTCGGTGAGCTGGCCGGCGGGCACGCCGCGGCCCACGCCCGTCCGGGAGAGGTCGACGAGACGCAGGTCGCCGCCGCCCACGAGCTGATCTACCGGCCGCTGCGCAACCCCGACGGACCCCCGCAGCCGCAGGTCGAGTACAAGCTCCGCCGCTTCGTCAACGACTACGTCGCCCCGCCCAAGACCGGGACGAAGCTCGAGCTCGCGCTGGAGTCCTTCGTCCGGATGTCGGGGGAGATCGCGGAGATGGGCGCCAGGACCCCGCACGAGCTGATGCGCTGCGCCGAGGTCACCTTCATCCGCGACTGCGCCGAGCTCGCCGCCCGCGCCTCCCTGGTCCGCACCGAGAGCCGCTGGGGCCTCTACCACGACCGGGCCGACCTGCCCGGACGCGACGACGCCTCGTGGTTCGCCCATCTGAACGTCCGGCGCCATCCCGACGGGCACATGGAGTTCCTGCGCGTCCCGGTCGCCCCCTACCTGGTCGACGTCGAGGGCTTCGAGGTCCCGGAGGGCGTCGAGCGGGGCCTGGTGGAGACGGCGCCGTCGATGGACCACGCGGTGACCACGGCGGCCAGGACGGGCGGCGGACCCTCGGCGGCGGCCCGCTCGCCGCGCATCCTGGAGCTGCTGCGGCTGGCCGAGACGAGCCCGTCGGCCGTCGACATCGCCTCCTACCTGGCCGATCCCGACCCGAAGGTCCGGCGGGCGGCCGTCGCGACCCTCACCGAGGTCGTCCCCGAGGGCGTGGGTCCCGCGCTGACCGCCGCGCTGGCCGACCCGCACGCCTCGGTCCGGCACGCCGCCGCCACGGCGCTGCGCGAGCTCGTCGAGGTCCTGCCGCCCACGGACGATCTGCGCGACCGCCTCCACACCGCTGCCTCTGGCCCCGACGCCCAGGTGCGCGCCGCCGTCCTCGACGTCCTGCGCGCCCTGCGGCTGGCCCCCGAGGAGACCTTCCGGGCGGCCCTCTCCGACGCCGACCGCCGCGTCCGCCTCCAGGCCGTCCGGGGCCTCATCTCCCTCGACGCCCCGGTCGCCGCCGCGATCACCGACCCCTCCCGTGAGGTCCGCGTGGCGACCGCCGCGGGCGCCGACGGCCCGTCCCTGCTCGTCCTCGCCGCCGACCAGGACCCGCTGGTCCGCGCGGCGGCGTTCAAGACCGGCGCCCCGGCCCTGGCCCTCCTGGCGGCGCAGGCCCTCTCCGACCCCTCCTGGGAGGTCCGAGCGGGAGCCGCGGCGGCCACCACCGACGACACCGCCCTGGTCAAGGCCCTGTCCGACCCCCACCTGGACGTCCGCAAGGCCACCGTCATCGCCCTGTCCGCCCGCCCTCGCACCCCGGACCTCACCGAGGCGCTCACCCGGGCCCGCACCGACCCCGACGCCGACGTCCGCGCCTACGCCCGCCGCGCCCTCGAGGCGGGCTGAGCGGGTTCAGCCGAGGACGGCGACGACGAGGGTGAGGGTCACGGCGAGTTCGCACAGGGCGCCGAGGACGTCGCCGGTGACGCCGTCGAAGCGGCGGATGAGATGGCGGCGGAACAGGTCGGCCGACAGCAGGGCGACGGCCGGGGCGAGGGTGACCAGGAGGACGGTCTCGGCGTCGCGGGTCCACAGGAGCGTGACCAGGGCGGTGAGGACGAGGAGGGCCGCGGTCAGCAGGGCGGCCACCCGCAGGGGGACCGACTGGGCGACCGAGGCGCCCAGCCCGTCGGCGCGGGCGGCCCGGTTGCCGGGGGTGCACGCCCAGGCGATCGCCACCCGGCCGGCGACGGCCGCGACGATGACGACCAGGGCCTGGTGACGGGCCGAGGACAGCGCCGCGGCCTGGATCAGCAGGGTGAACAGAAGCGTGATCACGCCGAAGGGCCCGATGTCGGAGCGCTTCATCACCGCCTGGGCCTCCTCGGGCGGTTTTCCGCTGCCCAGGCCGTCGGCGACGTCGGCGAGACCGTCCAGGTGCAGGGCCCGGGTCAGGACGGCGCCGGCGGCCAGGCTGACCGCGGCGGCCAGCAGCCAGCTCGCCCCGGCCCAGCGCAGGCCGGCCCCGGTGAGGGCCTGGCAGACGCCGATGACCAGGCCGACGACGGGCGACCAGGCCATCGCCGAGGCGAAAGTGCGACGGTCGGCGTCCTCGAAACGGACGGGGAACACGCTGAGCAGGCCGAAGGCCAGGCGCAGGCCCGGGGGGATCTTCACGAGTCGAGGGTAACGCCCACTTCGGACAGGAGTCTCCCGCTCAGGGAGGCGCTGTGCGCGAGCCCGAGCCGCGTGTGGATCTCGTGGGCGGCCGCGGCGTGGGAGCGGGCGGCGTCGAGGTCGCCGATCCGCCGGGCCAGCTCGGCCAGGGTCAGCCGGGTCGACCCGTAGGACAGCACCCCCGCGCCGAACGCCGTCAGCAGATCGGCGGTCGGCAGCAGCTGCTCGTACAGGGCCCGCGGGTCGGGGATCCCGATCCTCGCCGCGACCCGGCCCCACACCACCCTGCGGATCCCGGTGGTCCAGTCGTCGGGCACCGCGCTGCCCCAGCGGGTGATCAGTTCGCGGGCGCGCCGCTCGTCGCCCGCCTCCAGGACGGCCAGCACGGTGACCGGCCGCAGCGGGTCCTCACCGGCGGACTCGGCCTCGGCGACCAGCATCTCGATCAGGTCGGGGGAGTGGCCGGGGATCTGCGACTGCATCATCAGCATCGCAGGGAACAGCCCCGGCAGCGACGCCCGCTCGTAGATCCGCCGCGTCTCCTTGACGATCGCCCTGACCTCCTCCCAGCGGCCCTGCATCAGCCGCATCGGCGCCTCGGAGATCCGGGCCATGAGCGCCAGCTCGGGACTGCGGGCCTCGGCCGCGAGCTGCGAAGCCCGCAGCAGGTCCCGTTCGAACCCCTCCACGTCGCCCAGCCGCAGCCGCAGCCCCATCCGGTGGACGTGCGCGATCGCGGCGGGTCCCGGCGGCAGCCCCGGGACGCCCAGCATCTCCCGGACGGCCGCCATCAGCCGCTCCATCCGCTCCGGCCGCCAGAACACCCGGATGTAGACGTTCAGGCTCTGCACGAGCAGCATCGGATCGTCCAGGGAGCGGGCGATGGCCTGCGCCTCGAACAGCAGTTTTTCGGCCTCGTCGCGACGGTCGCTGTAGTTCAGCTCGGCCGCCAGCGTGCCCAGCAGGACACAGCGCCGTCCGGGCGGCAGGTCCTCGGCCAGCAGCTCGCGCAGGACCGCCACCAGCTCCTCGTCGACCTGCCCGTAGGGGGTCCAGTTCCAGGTGGTGACCCCGCCGAGGATGGAGACGGCCTCCAGCAGCGTCTCGTGGTCGCCCAGCCGCCGGGCGTCGGTGATCGCCTCGCGCAGGACCGTCCGGGCGCGGCGGGTGTCGCTGGCGTCGCGCAGGGCGCCGCCGAGCCCCACCAGCAGCCCGCAGCGCCGCCCCGGATCGGCGGGGCCGAGCGCCGTCAGCGCCTTCTCCCAGTACCCGACGGCCTCGTCGTAGGCGTGCTGGGCGGCGGCCTGCCGGGCGGCCAGCACCGCGTACTCGACGGCCTTGGCCGCGCCGCCGACCCGGGAGGCCAGCCCGAAGTGGCGGGCCAGGGCGGGCAGCCGCCCCGCGCCCTCGAAGGAGGACATCGCCTCGAGAGTGAGCCCGGCCCGCAGATGGGTGCGGGCCTTGTCGACCCGGCTGAGCTGGGCGTACAGGGCGTCGCGCACCAGCGGATGGGAGAAGCGGTAGGCCAGCCCGTCCGACAGCTCGTTCAGCATGCCCGCCGCGACCGCGGGCTCCAGCCACTCCAGGACCTCCTCGCCGGGCAGGCCGCCCAGGCCCGCGAGGGTGTCGAAGGACACCTCCCGGCCCAGGACGGCCGTGCAGCGCAACAGGTGCCGGGTCGGCTCGGGCAGCCGGGCCACCCGCCGGTCGATGACCTCCCTGACCCCGTCCGGGACGCCCTCCAGCCGGTGCTCGCTGTGCAGCAGCCGGACCAGCTCGCCGAGGAAGAAGGGATTGCCGCCGGACTTCTCGTGCAGCTCTCCCGCCGCCGAGGCGTCCCGGCCGCCGAGGAAGTCGACGACCTGTTCGCGGGTGAACGGCGGCAGGTCGATGCGGTCCATCGAGTGCTCGCGGGCCAGGACGCCGAGCGTCGCGGCGAGCTGCTCGGGGTCGCCCGCCGGTTCGGGGCGGCGCAGCGTGGCCAGCAGCACGACCGGGGCGCGGCCCAGCGCGCCCGCGGCGAACGCCAGCAGCCGCAGGGACGCCGCGTCCGCCCAGTGCAGGTCCTCCAGCACGACCAGCAGCGGTTCGTCCCGGTCCGTCAGCGCCTCGACCGCGCGGGCGTGCAGGTCGAACAGCGAGCCGCCCGGGTCGGCCGCCAGCGCCCCGGCGCGCCCGAGGGCGCGCAGGACCTGCTGCCACGGCCAGAACGGGGGAGCGCCGATGTCGTCGGCGCACCGGCCCCACGCCACGGTCGTCCCCGCCGCCCCGGCCTCCTCGGCGGCGGCCTGGACGAGGCGCGACTTGCCGATCCCGCCCTCGCCCGCCACCAGGACGACCCCGCCCTCGCCGCGCCGGGCGGCCGCCAGCCGCCCGGCGATGCGGTCGAGCTGGACCGCCCGGCCCACCAGGGTCCGCGCCGGGAGCACGGGCTCGGCGGCGGGAACCCCGGCCGGATCACCGAGGTCGAGATCGCGGGACTGGGCGAACACCTGAGCTTCCAGCCGCCGCAGCTCGGGCCCCGGCTCCAGGCCCAGCTCCGTGTCGAGGAGCTCGCGGACCCGGCGCAGGGCGCCCAGCGCGTCCGCCTGGCGTCCCGAGCGGTACAGGGCCAGGACCAGCAGCCCCCACAGCCGTTCGCGGTAGGGGTGCGCGGCGACGTGCCGCTCCAGCTCGCCGACCGACTCCGCGGCCCGGCCGAGCGCCAGCCGCGCCTGGTAGCGGTGTTCCAGCGCGACGGCCCGCTGCTCCACGCACCGGGCGATCACCGGCTGGGCGAACGCCTGCCCGGCGAACTCGGCCAGCGGTTCGCCGCGCCACAGCCCGAGCGCCTCGCCGAGGACCAGGTCGGCCCGCTCCAGGCCCCCGGCCGCCAGCTCGTGCGCGCCCTGCTCGGCCAGCGACGCGAACCGCACCAGATCGACCCGCTCCGGCGCCACGGCCAGCAGGTAGCCGGGATCGCGGGTGACCAGCACCGACGGCGGGGTCCGCGGCGCCCTGCCCGGCTCCAGCAGCCGTCTGAGCTGCGACACATACGCCTGGAGGGTGCCGGTGGCGCTGGCCGGCGCCTCGTCGGCCCACAGCTCGTCGACGAGCCGGTCGACCGGGACGACCTGCCCCGGCTCCAGCGCCAGCAGGGTCAGGACGGCCCGCTGCTTGGGAGTGGTCAGCGCGGTGGTGCGGTCACCGAGCGAGGCGACCTCGACCGGCCCGAAGAGCCGGAAGGCCAGATCAGCTTCCAAGTAAGGGGCCCTCACTGCTCGAACGTCTCTCAGCGGGATCGTACGGCCGCCGCGACCCCGGCCCAAGCCCCCGTCCGCAGTGCGGACAGCCCCCTAGAGCGTGTGGACCCGTCCCGCGACGATCAGGGCGACCTCCTCCGACTCCGCGGCCAGGAGCTGGTTGAGCGAGCCCAGGAGATCGCGGAACAGCCGTCCGGACGGGGTCCGCGGCACCAGCGCCATGCCGACCTCGTCGGTGACGGCCACGACCGTCCCGGCGGCCTGCCGCCACGCCTCGGTGAGCTCGTCGAAGCAGGGGCGGACCGCGGCGGGGTCCTCCCAGGCCGCGCGGGCGTCCATGACGGCCGCCAGCCAGGTGCCGAGCCCGTCGACGAGCACGGCCCCGCCCGTGCCGCGCAGGACTCCGGCCAGGTCGGTGGTCTCGATCGTCCGCCAGGCCGGCGGACGCCGCGCCCGGTGCTCGCCGACCCGCCGCGCCCACTCCGGATCCCCGGCGGAGGGCACCGGGCCGGTCGCCACATAGGTGACCTCGGGCTCGGCCAGCAGCCGCAGCTCGGCCTCGGCCGACTTCCCCGACCGCGAGCCGCCCAGCAGCAGCGTCCGGTGCGGGCCCGGCCTCGACGCGCCCCAGAATCCCAGGCGCCGGGCCAGCTCGGCCTCCGAGCGCACCCGGTCGTCCACATGGACCGCGTGCACCTCCGTGGCCGGTCCGACGGCCCCCGACCTGCGCAACAGGCCCAGATGGGCGGGATCGGCGAGCACGTCGAAGACCACCGCGTCGTAGACGGCGCCGGGGGCGGGCTCGGGGGCCGTCCCAGGGAGCCCGTAGAGGACCCTGCCGCCGCCCGGCGCGCGCACGTCCAGGCCGCCCGGCACCTCGCCGGACGGGCAGTCGCCGAGCAGGACGCCGTCCAGAAGGACCCGGGTGGGCGCGTGGGGGAGCGGCAGGAACGCGCACGAGGCGCACCGGCAGCCGGAAACGGGCCACCCGCGCGGTGACGCATCACCTTCGATCACGATATGCATGGTGGACACAACTCTGTGAATGGCAAGATCTCGTGGGCGGAGACGTCGCACGGGTCGAGGGGAGTCTGGCTGACATGGCGTGGATCTGGCGGTACGAGAAGGCCGACGGGACGGTGATCCCGGCCGCGAGCCTGCCGGCCCCGTATGACCAGCCCGAATACCAGACCACCCAGGCCGATGCGGAGAGCTGGGTCGGCGAGAACTGGCGCGGGCTCGCGGACGCGGGCGTCGCCCAGGTGTTCCTGCTGGACGACGACCGCGTGGCCTACGGCCCCCTCGCGCTCAAGCTGGAGGAGACCCCGAAGGCGGCCTCCTAGGGCCGGGTCCGAGGGGACTGGGTGGCGGCGGGGTCGCGCAGGACCACGTCGCCGAGGATCTCGTCGATCCGCTTCAGCAGGTCCTCTTCCAGCTTGACGCCCGACGCCTTCACGTTGTCCTTGACCTGGGACGGCCGGGAGGCGCCGACGATGGCCGCGGCGACGTTCGGGTTCTGCAGCACCCAGGCGACGGCGAGCTGGGCCATCGTCAGGCCCGCCTCGGCGGCGAGCGGCTTCAGCTCCTGCACCCTGGCGAGGATGTCGTCCTGGAGCCAGGCCTTGACGAAGTCGGCGCCGCTCTTGTCGTCGGTGGCGCGCGAGCCCGCGGGCGGCGGCTGCCCCGGCAGGTACTTGCCGGTCAGGACGCCCTGGGCGATCGGCGACCAGACGATCTGGCTGATCCCCTCCTTCTGCGAGAGGGGGATCACCTCGGCCTCGGGCACCCGGTAGAGCATCGAGTACTGGGGCTGGCTGGAGATGATCCGGTCGAAGCCCCGCTCCTCGGCGATCTTGAGGGCCGCGGAGATCTCCTCGGCCCGCCACTCCGAGACGCCGATGTAGAGGGCCTTGCCCTGCCGGACGACGTCCTCGAAGGCCCGGAGGGTCTCCTCCAGCGGCGTCTCGTGGTCGTAGCGGTGCGCCTGGTAGAGGTCGACGTAGTCGGTGCCGAGGCGGCGCAGGGAGCCGTTGATCGACTCCATGATGTGCTTGCGGGACAGGCCGCGGTCGTTCGGGCCGGAGCCGGTGGGCCAGTAGACCTTGGTGAAGATCTCCAGCCCCTCGCGGCGCCGCCCCTTCAGCGCCCGGCCGAGGACCTCCTCGGCGCGGGTGCCCGCGTAGACGTCCGCGGTGTCGAAGGTCGTGATGCCCTCGTCGAGGGCGGCGTGCACGCACTCGCGCGCGGCGTCCTCCTCGACCTGGGAACCATGGGTGATCCAGTTGCCGTAGGCGATCTCAGAGATCTTCAGACCGCTGCGGCCGAGGTAGCGAAACTCCATGATTCCGATCCTAGGACCGGACGGTCAGACCCGGTCCTTCTGGCCCATGTGCATCACCGGGGTGGGGATGCGCAGGCGGCGGAGCTGGAGGGAGCGCGTGGCGGCGTACAGGCCGACGCCCTTGAGGTCCTCGTCCGGGTAACGCTCGGCCGCGAGCTTCTTCACCTTGCGGGCGATGATCAGGCTCTCGGTCAGGACGACGGCCAGCAGCACCGGCGGAATGAGCAGGGTCGCCAGCGCGAGAATCGGAATGCGCACGAAACTCGCCGCCACCACGATCAACATGATGAACATGAGGTACTGGCCGGCCGTGCGGCGCGAGTCGACGTAATCGCGGGCCAGTTTGCGAACGGGCCCCTGGTCGCGCTTGGGCAGGAATTTACTGTCGCCCTTGGCCATGCCCTCACGGGCTTTGACCCGCTGCTGCGCCTGCCGCTCGCGGACCCGCTTGTAGGCCTCTTTGCGGTCGCGCGGGGCGGTCACCAGCTGGTTGCGCCGGAGCTTCTCAGCCTCGCTGCGCTTGGGCGTGGCACGGCCCTTCCCGCCCTCTTTGGTGACCGCATCTTCGGCGGTCTCGGCGGGATTCTCATTGCTGCGGCGTCCGAACACATGCGAAGGATATTCGAAACGCCGAGCGAGGGGGTACTTGAAACGTCGCAGGAACCTCATGGCTCCGCCGTGCGTCAAGAGCGTAGGGTGAGAAAGCAGCTCGTTTGGCTGCCCGGGGCCTGAAACTCGAGCAGCGACATCAGGAAGGGACGTCCGCGCCGCGATGAGCGTCATGAAGCGAATGTCAATGATCTTCAAGTCCAAGGCGAACAACGCGCTGGACAAGCTTGAGGACCCGCGCGAGACCCTCGACTACTCCTACCAGCGGCAGCTCGAGATGCTTCAGAAGGTCCGCCGCGGAGTCGCGGACGTGGCCACCTCGCGCAAGCGCCTCGAGCTCCAGATCGCCCGGATCGAGGGCGACCACAACAAGCTGACCAACCAGGGCAAGCAGGCCCTCCAGGTGGGCCGCGAGGACCTGGCGCGCGCCGCGCTGGAGCGCCGCGCCGGCCTGGACGCCCAGCTCGGTGACCTGCGCGTCCAGTACCAGCAGCTCCAGGGCGAGGAGGAGAAGCTCACCCTCGCCGCCCAGCGGCTGCAGGCCAAGGTCGACGCCTTCCGCACCCGCAAGGAGACGATCAAGGCGACGTACACGGCCGCCGAGGCGCAGACCCGGATCAACGAGGCCTTCACCGGCATCTCCGAGGAGATGGGCGACGTCGGCCTGGCGATCCAGCGGGCCGAGGACAAGACCGCCCAGCTCCAGGCCAGGGCCGGGGCCATCGACGAGCTGCTGGAGTCCGGCGCGCTCGAGGACTTCTCCGGTCCGCGCGACGACATCCAGGCCGAGCTGAACCGCATGGGCGCCACCACGGGCGTCGAGCTGGAGCTGGAACGCCTCAAGGCCGAGCTCGGCCAGGGCCCCGCGCCCAAGCAGCTCGACCCGGGCGCGTCCCCGCAGGGGCAGGCCCAGCCGCAGGCACAGCCGAACAACCAGCAGTACCCGCAGGGGAGCTGACAGATGATCGTCCGGATCATGGGGGAGGGGCAGGTCCAGATCGGCCCCGAGGAACTGCCCGGCCTGAACAAGCTCGACGACTCGCTGGAGTCGGCGATCGAGACGGGCGACGAGCAGGCCTTCCGCGACGCCCTGAGCGCGCTGCTCGCATCCGTGCGCTCGGTGGGCACGCCGCTGGCCGCCGACAGCCTGGAGCCCTCCGACCTGGTCCTGCCGCCCGCGGACGCGGCCATGGACGAGGTCAAGGCCATGCTCGGCGACGAAGGGCTCATCCCGGACTGATCACTCTCCTGACCGAGCCGCTATTGGACGGCCTGCGGAAGACCTTTGCCGCCGCATCCGGGCCGTCCGTCGAACGCGCTGCTGAGATCCCCCTCGGAAGATCATTGTTTCCGAGGGGGATCTTGTCATGCGCGGAAGAACGCTCACGGTCGCGGCGGCGGCGTCACTGGCCCTGCTGACCGGCGGTCCGGCCCACGCGCTCGCCTCGCTTCAGGCCCACGCGCCGTCGCAGGCCGAGCACGACACCGTCAGCGTGGACGGCGAGGGCAGCGTGACCGTCACGCCGAACATCATGAACCTGAACGCGGGCGTGGAGCTGCGGCGCGCGACCGTGGGGGAGGCCTACGACGCCGCCGGCGAGGCCGCCACCGAGATCATCGACGTGCTGACCGCGCAGGGCGTGGCCAGGAAGGACATCGCGACCGCGGAACTGTCGGTGCAGCCGGAGTACGTCAAGGACGGCTACCCGCGGATCGAGGGATACCGGGCGTCGGAGGGGGTCCACGCGGTCGTCCGGGACCTGAAGAAGGCCTCGGAGGTGCTCAAGGCCGTCGCGAAGACCGGCGACGACGTGCGGATCGATTCGATCTCCTTCGACAAGGACGACTGGTCCGAGGAGACCGCCGCCGCCCAGACGATCGCCTTCAGGGCGGCCGAGGCCAGGGCCAGGCGGCTCGCGAAGCTGGGCCACCGCAGGCTCGGCAGGCTCCTCGAGGCCTCGATGCGCACCGTCGACCCCATCCCGGCCCACTCCATCGCGGCCCCGAAGGCCGCGATCACGGCCGACGCCGTCAAGATCGAGCCGGGCGAGGGCGTCTCCCGGGTGACCGTCCACCTGGTCTACGCCCTCGCCTGAGGCCCTACGGCAGGGCCAGCATCTGGTCGAGCGCCACCCGGGCGTAGTGCGCGGTGTCCTCGTCGACGACGATCTGGTTCGGGACCTCGCCCCTGACCAGCGACTCCAGGGTCCACACGAGGTGGGGGAGGTCGATCCGGTTCATGGTCGAGCAGAAGCAGACCGTCTTCTCGAGGAACATCACGTTCTTGTCCGGGTGCGCGTTCTTCAGGCGCTGCACCAGGTTGAGCTCGGTGCCGATGGCCCAGGACGAGCCGGGCTCGGCGGCGTCGAGCTTCTTGATGATGTACTCGGTCGACCCGACGTGGTCGGCGGCCGTCACGACCTCGTTCCTGCACTCGGGGTGGACCAGCACGTTGACGCCGGGGACCCGCTCGCGGACCTCGTTCACCGCGTCGATCGAGAAGCGGCCGTGCACCGAGCAGTGGCCCTTCCACAGGATCATCTTGGCGTTCTTGAGCTGGTCGTCGGTCAGCCCGCCGTTCGGCCGGTTCGGGTTGTAGACGACGCAGTCCTCGAGGCCGTACCCCATCTCCAGGACGGCCGTGTTGCGGCCCAGGTGCTGGTCGGGCAGGAACAGGACCTGCTCGCCCTGTTCGAAGGCCCAGTCCAGCGCCCGCTTGGCGTTGGAGGAGGTGCACACGACCCCGCCGCGGCGGCCGACGAACGCCTTGATGTCGGCGGAGGAGTTCATGTAGGTCACCGGGACGACGCGGTCGGCGATGCCGAGGTCCTCCAGGGTGTCCCAGCAGTCCTCGACCTGGTTGAACGTCGCCATGTCGGCCATCGAGCAGCCGGCGGCCAGGTCGGGAAGGATCACCTTCTGGTCGGCGCCGGTGAGGATGTCGGCGGACTCCGCCATGAAGTGGACGCCGCAGAACACGATGTAGGGCGCGTCGGGGCGGGCGGCGGCGTCCTTGGCCAGCTTGAACGAGTCGCCGGTCACATCGGCGAACTGGATGACCTCGTCGCGCTGGTAGTGGTGGCCGAGCACGAAGACCTTGCCGCCGAGCGCCTCCTTGGCGGCCTTGGCACGTGCCACCAGGTCCGGATCGGATGCGGCCGGAAGGTCTCCGGGGCAGTCCACACCGCGCTCGCTGGCGGGGTCGGTGCCCTGCCCGAGGAACAGCAGAGGGAGATCTATCTGGGTCGTCACGGGGGGCTCCTTTTCCCTGCGACGGGGACTTATCGTCGCTTTGACGATTCCCATGTAAGCACATACCGGACCCTCCTCAGCACCCCGCCCCCGGCGTGACGTGTGGCACGATGGAAAAACCCTGCGGTTGCGGGGAAGAACACGCAGGCCGGGTACGTTGTCTGAACTAGCAGACTCATAGCCCCGATCCGGGAGTGGATTTAACATGACGGAGACCAGCACTCAGCAGGGCATCATCCTGACTGACGCCGCTGCGGAGAAGGTCAAGGCCCTGCTCGAGCAGGAGGGCCGTGACGATCTCGCCCTGCGCGTCGCGGTGCAGCCCGGCGGCTGCTCCGGCCTGATCTACCAGCTGTTCTTCGACGAGCGCTCGCTCGACGGAGACGTCACCTTCGACTTCGGCGGCGTGACCGTCGTCACGGACCGCATGAGCGCGCCCTACCTCGGCGGCGCCCAGGTCGACTTCGTCGACACGATCGAGAAGCAGGGCTTCACGATCGACAACCCGAACGCGACGGGATCGTGCGCCTGCGGCGACAGCTTCAGCTAGACCGTTACGGGTCCACTCGGGCCTGTACAACGCGATCAGGGCCGGTGCAGAGTAATCTGTGCTGGCCCTGTTGCATTTCCGGCCTGTTGAGTGACCTCACTTCAGCCGTCTTCCTAGGAGATCACCCGCCGTGCGCATCGCCGTGACTGGCTCCATCGCGACCGACAACCTGATGACCTTCCCGGGCCGGTTCGCCGACCAGCTCATCGCCGACCAGCTCGACCAGGTATCGCTGTCCTTCCTGGTGGACGAGATGGAGATCCGCCGCGGCGGCTGCGCGGCGAACATCGCCTTCGGCCTCGGGCTCTTCGGCCAGAGCCCCGTCCTGGTCGGCGCCGTCGGCAAGGACTTCGACGACTACCGCTCCTGGCTGGAGCGCCACGGCGTCGACTGCTCGGGCGTCCACATCTCGGAGTTCAAGCACACCGCGCGCTTCCTGTGCACGACCGACTCCGACCACAACCAGATCGCCTCGTTCTACGCGGGCGCGATGGCCGAGGCCCGCGAGATCGAGCTCGGCCCGCTCGGCGACCTCGACCTGGTCCTGGTCTCGCCGAACGACCCCGACGCGATGGTCCGCCACACCGAGGAGGCCCGCCAGCGCGGGATCGCCTTCGCCGCCGACCCCTCCCAGCAGCTCGCCCGCATGGAGGGCGACGCCGTCCGCACCCTCCTCGACGGCGCCGCCTACCTGTTCTGCAACGAGTACGAGAAGGCCCTCTGCGAGCAGAAGACCGGCTGGTCCGAGCAGGAGATCCTCGAGCACGTCGGCATCCGCGTCACGACCCTCGGCGCCAAGGGCGCGGTCATCGACCGCAAGGGCCAGGAGGGCCTCCACATCCCGGCCGCCCCGGAGATCGTCAAGGTCGAGCCGACCGGTGTCGGCGACGCCTTCCGCGCCGGCTTCCTGGCGGCCGTCTCCCTCGGTCTCACCCTCGAGCGCGCCGCCCAGGTCGGCAACCTCATCGCCGCCCACGCCCTGGAGACCCCCGGCGGCCAGGACTACACCCTCAACAAGCCCGCCTTCCTCACCCGCCTCGCCGAGGCCTACGGCGACGAGGCCGCCACCGACCTCAAGCCCCACCTCTCCTAGAGGGCGAGCGCCGGACACCGGCAGGGGTTCGTCCCCCTGCCGGTGTCCGCCGCCCGGCTCAGGAGCCGAGCCCGCAGCCGCAGAAGATCCCGAAGTGCATGGCCAGGCCCGCCCGGCAGGGCGCCGCGCGCCAGAACACCGTCAGCGCCTCGATCACGAGCAGGCCGCGCCCGCCCGGCAGCGGCTCCATCGTCACCGGCGGGTTCTCGCTCCTCAGCGCCGCCAGCTCGGCCGCGTTGGGCTCAGGCGTCTCCACCCGGTCGGCGGCACACGCTCCGAGCTGCTGCAGCATTCCCAGGACCATCCCGCCCCTGTGCGTGATCTCCAGGTGGACGGCACCCTCCCCGCCGTAGCGGGCGGCGTTGCCCATCAGCTCGGACATGACGAGCCGGGCGTCGTCCGAGCCTCCGCAGTCCTTGCCCAGCACGGTCGCCGTGAAGGCCCGCGCGAAGGAGGCCCAGCGCTCCTCGGGGCCCGTCCAGGCCGACGCCGTCAGGCACCCCTCCTCGACCGCCCGCATCATCACGGTCCGCGTGGGCCCCTCGGCGAGGCCGTCTCTCACGTCCATTCGGCGTATCCGTTCTTCTGGGGATTTCCGCCCAAGGTAGATACGGAGCGCGTACGGTCGGTGACAAGCGCTGGCTCGTGAGCGCATTTCTCTCATGCGCTCATTCAGAGCTCACAGGACGGTCACGTACCCCGACGTGAGGATCCCATGCCGAACCGGAAGCCCACTCCAGAGACCCAGGCGTTTGGTGAGGAGGTCGCCCGGCACCGCAAGCTGGCTGAACTTTCCCGTGCGCAACTGGCCGCACTCGTCACCGTCACAACCTCTTACGTGGGCATCGTCGAGACGGGTGTGACCCGATGCAGGTACGACTTCGCGCAGAGACTCGACCTCGCGCTCGGGACCGGAACGGTTCTGGCCGACGCGTGGAATGACCTGCTACGAGGTACCAACTACCCGCAGTACTTCGTGGACTTCACGAAGGCCGAGCATGTCGCGGCGATCATCCGCACCTATCAATGCATGCTCGTCTACGGCCTCCTGCAGACCGAGGGCTACGCGAGGGCTCTGCTCCTGAACGATTCCTCCGTCGAGGCGAGGATGACGCGCCAGCACATCATCACCCGCGAGGATCCGTTGCCGCCGAAGCTCTATGTCCTGCTGGACGAGTCCGTCCTCTACCGGCAGGTCGGGGATCGCAGTGTCATGCGTGAGCAACTCCGGCATCTGACGACCGTGGGGAATGATCGCCTGATCGTCCAGGTCGTTCCGCAGGATCGCTACTACGGCGCCCCGGGGTCCTTCGTCATCGCGACACCACCGGGCGGGGGCAAGGACGTCGCCTATCTGGCAAACCTCACCGGCGGCCACACATCGAGCGAACCGGCCGATATCTTGGGGGCGGTGCAAGCGTTCACAGACCTGCAAGCGCATGCGCTCTCAGTGGGCGCCACTCGTGACTTGATCGGGAAGGTTGTGGAAGAGCGATGGATGGGCTGACCTGGCGTAAGGCGAGTCACAGCAGCCAGCACGGTGACGATTGCGTCGAGCTCGCGGCACTGCCCGGTGCTGTGGCCGTCCGGGATTCCAAGCATCCGGACGGAGCGCGCCTGGCTCTCAGCCGACGCGCCCTCGGAGGCCTGGCCAGGGGGGTCCGTGCGGGGCGTCAAGGCGCTCAAAGCGTCTGACCGGCTCTGCTGGACAGGCTCCCGCTCCGGACGGATGATTGCGGTATGTCGCTGAAGAGCGGTTCCGGGCCGGAAACCAGGCGAGTTGTCGGCGTCGTGCTGGGGGCGTTGATGTTCGACCTCGCCGCCGCCTGCGGCGGGGTGGTCGTGGCCATGTTGATGGACTTTCGGATGGTTCAGGCGATCGTGACGTCGCAGGTGCTGGCGTTCGTCGTGGCCGGGATCTTCGTGGCGTGCAGGGCAGAGTTCGATCCGCCCGAGGACTACGGGCCGTCCGACGAACCGGGGCTGCAGGAGCTGAGCCGGTACCGCTAGGGACGGGCCCGGTGGCCCGTCCGCCGGGCGGGCGATCGCCCGGCTGGGTCAGTAGTCGCGCTTGATGTGGAAGGACCAGCCCTGGGGGAGGGTCTCCTCGCGGACGAAGGTCTGGGACTTCATGCGGCACCAGGCGGGGATGTCGGTGCGGGCGGCCACGTCGTCGGCCTGCACGGCGATGATCGCGCCGAGGGGGACCTCGCGGATCCGCTCGGCCAGCATGATGATCGGGATGGGGCACTTGCGGCCGAGGGCGTCCAGGACGAGGGCCGCGGGCGGGAAGGACGGGGCCTGCGGGGCTTCGGGCTGGGGTGGGGCCGCGGGCCGGCGGCGGCGGAAGCCCTTCATCGGGGGGTCCCTTCTGTGCTCGTCACGCCTGCGCTGCGGCGGAGTCGGGTGACCGCGTCCGGGAGGACCGCGAGGAAACGGTCGAGGTCGGCGGCGTTGGTCCCACGGGGCAGCGATACCCGGACGTTCCCGTGCGTAATCACGCCCATCGCCTCCAGTACGTGGCTCGGTCGTAGCGTATCGGCCGTGCAGGAGCTTCCCGAGGAAACCTCGAAACCCAGCCGGTCCAGCTCGGTGATGATCGCCTCGCCCTCGACGTAGAGGCAGGAGAAGGTCAGCAGATGCGGGAGCCGCCGGACGGGGTCGCCGACGATCTCGACGTCGAGGATGGTCTGCGGGATACGGGAACGCATGTGGTCGATCAGCGCGGACAGGCGCGGGCCGTCGGCCGCCGACTCACCGGAGAACGCCTCGAGCGCCGCGGCGGCCGCCGAGATCGCCGGGACGTTCTCGAACCCCGGTACCCGGCGCCCCTCCCGCTCGTCCTCGGGCAGGGGGGTCTTCCACCGCGTCCCCTTGCGGACGACCAGGAGCCCCACCCCGGGCGGCCCGCCCCACTTGTGCGCGCTGGCCGTCAGGATCGACCAGCCGCCGGGCAGCGGGACCCGGCCGACGGACTGGGCGGCGTCGACCAGCAGCGGGACCCGCGCCGCCCGGCACGCCGCGGCGGCCTCGTCCACCGGCTGGACGGTGCCGACCTCGTG
The DNA here is from genome assembly GCF_039534125.1 of Actinocorallia longicatena. Classification (NCBI taxonomy): domain Bacteria; kingdom Bacillati; phylum Actinomycetota; class Actinomycetes; order Streptosporangiales; family Thermomonosporaceae; genus Actinocorallia; species Actinocorallia longicatena. The sequence goes on from NZ_BAAAUV010000008.1 coordinate 198,801, forward strand.
GTTGGCCGACTGGAGACAGGCCAGCGCGGTGTCCGGGCGCAGGGCCGCGGCGAACTCCTCCGCGGAGACCCGGCCGTAGAGGTCGACGCCGACGGTCGTGACACGCCCGCCGTCCCGCTCGAACTGCTCGGCCACGTGCAGGACGGAGGAGTGCTCGACCGCCGAGACGATCAGATGGCGCCCCACCCGGCGCCGGGCGTTCAGGGCCCCCAGCATCCCCAGCTGGACGGCCTGGGTCCCCGACGTGGTGAACGCCACCTCATCCGGACGAACCCCTACAACTCCGGCAATACGCGCACGTGCCTGATCTAGTAGCATCCTGGCCCGTCGTCCCGATCCGTACAGACGCGCCGGATCCGCCCACCCGCTCTCGTAGGCCGAAAGCAGCGCCGAACGGGCGGCTGGATGCAAGGGTTCGGTAGAGGCGGCGTCGAAGTAAGGCACAACACGACACTAACGGGGGTCCCGGAGGAGACTCCTGGGACACCCGCGCTAATGTGTGCTCCACACGTGGGAAATATTGAATTGCAGCCGCCCGGGGAGCTCCCGGGCTTCATCCGTGGGGAAGGCAATCCGTGAGTCCGACCCGCTCAACTGAGCGGCGTACGCCATCGCGTGGCCGCAGAGCGCTCACCAGAGCGTCCGCGCTGGCGCTGCTGGCGCTGTCCGCCACAGCTTGCGACGCTGAAGAAGCAAAGCGCATCGGGTTCCCCGAGCCCGCCACCGAGCAGGCCAAGCGCATGCTCACTCTGTGGCAGGGCTCGTGGATCGCCGCGCTGATCGTCGGCGGCGTCGTCTGGGGCCTGATCATCTGGGCCGTGCTGTTCCACCGCAAGCGCAAGGGCGACGAGTCGCTCCCGCTCCAGGTGCGTTACAACCTGCCGCTCGAGATGCTCTACACCGCCGTGCCGTTCATCATCATCGGTGTCCTCTTCTTCTACACCGCTCGCGACGAGACCTACGTCGAGAAGCGCGTGAACGAGAAGGCGGACGTCACGGTGGACGTGATCGCCTACCAGTGGAGCTGGCAGTTCGACTACCTCGGCGACCAGTTCAAGAAGGCCGACGGCAAGCCGATCAGCATCGTCGGCACGCCCACCGAGCCCGACGCCCCCGGCGGCACCGGCAACGGTGAGAAGCCCGTGCTGGTGATCCCGGTCGGCAAGGTCGTGCACTTCAACCTCAAGTCGAACAACGTCATCCACTCGTTCTGGGTTCCCGCGTTCCTCTACAAGAAGGACGTCATGCCGGGATACGTCAACCAGTTCGAGGTGAAGCCGACCAAGGTCGGTCTCTACGAGGGACGCTGCGCCGAGCTGTGCGGTGAGTCGCACGCCCGCATGCTGTTCCAGGTGAAGGTCGTCCCGCAGGCCGAGTTCGACCAGTTCGTCAACGCGAACAAGACCGGGGGCGTCCAGTGACCGCAACCGCGATCCCGGCCGCGCCGCACCACGCCGCGCCGCCCCGCACCAGCAAGGGCCGCCTGGTCGTCAACTGGATGACCTCGACCGACCACAAGGTCATCGGGTACCTGTACCTGATCACCTCGTTCTGCTTCTTCCTGATCGGCGGCATCATGGCGCTGATCATGCGGGCGGAGCTGTACAACCCCGGTCTCGACCTGGTCAGCCGCGAGCAGTTCAACCAGCTGTTCACCATGCACGGCACGATCATGCTGCTGATGTTCGCGACCCCGCTGTTCGCGGGCTTCGCCAACGTCATCATGCCGCTCCAGATCGGCTCGCCCGACGTGGCGTTCCCGCGCATGAACATGCTGGCCTACTGGTTCTACCTGTTCGGCTCGCTGATCGTCGTCGCGGCGTTCTTCACCCCGGACGGCGCCGCCAGCTTCGGCTGGTTCGCCTACGCCCCGCTGTCGGACTCGGTGCACTCGCCCGGCGTCGGCGGCGACATGTGGGTCATCGGCCTGACGCTCTCGGGTCTGGGCACGATCCTCGGTGGTGTCAACTTCATCACCACGATCCTGTGCATGCGCGCGCCCGGCATGACGATGTTCCGCATGCCGATCTTCGTGTGGAACGTCCTGCTGACCTCGATCCTGGTCCTGCTGGCCTTCCCCGTCCTCGCCGCCGCGCTGCTGGCGCTCGAGGCCGACCGCAAGTTCGGCGCGCACGTCTTCGACGCCGAGAACGGCGGGGCGCTGCTCTGGCAGCACCTGTTCTGGTTCTTCGGCCACCCCGAGGTGTACATCCTCGCGCTGCCGTTCTTCGGCATCGTGACGGAGATCCTGCCGGTCTTCAGCCGCAAGCCGGTCTTCGGCTACATCGGCCTGGTCGGCGCGACCATCACCATCGCGGGCCTGTCCATCACGGTGTGGGCGCACCACATGTTCGTGACGGGCCAGGTGCTCCTGCCGTTCTTCTCCTTCATGACGTTCCTCATCGCCGTTCCCACGGGCGTGAAGTTCTTCAACTGGGTCGGCACGATCTGGAAGGGCCATCTGTCCTTCGAGACGCCGATGCTCTGGTCGATCGGCTTCCTGGTCACCTTCCTGTTCGGTGGCCTGACGGGCGTCATCCTGGCCTCGCCGCCGATGGACTTCCAGCTCTCCGACAGCTACTTCGTCGTGGCGCACTTCCACTACGTGGTCTTCGGCACCGTCGTGTTCGCGATGTTCGCCGGCTTCTACTTCTGGTGGCCCAAGTTCACGGGCAAGCGCCTGAACGAGTTCTGGGGCAAGATCCACTTCTGGCTGCTGTTCATCGGCTTCCACGGCACGTTCCTCGTCCAGCACTGGCTGGGCGCCGAGGGCATGCCCCGCCGGTACGCGGACTACGCCAAGGTCTTCACCGGCCTGAACGAGTTCTCGACGATCTTCTCGTTCATCCTCGGCGCCTCGCTGCTGCCGTTCTTCTACAACATCTACATCACGTGGAAGAAGGGCACCATGGTCGGCGTCGACGACCCGTGGGGCTTCGGCATGTCGCTGGAGTGGGCCACCTCGTGCCCGCCGCCGCGGCACAACTTCAACTCGATCCCGCGGATCCGCTCGGAGCGTCCGGCGTTCGACCTGCACCACGGTCCGGACGGCACGGGGCTCGCCCAGAGCGCCCCGGGGCTCGGCACCCTCAGCACGAAGAAGCTGGAGGCCTGAGGCGATGCGCGTACAGGCATGGATGTTCTACGGATGCGGCGTCTTCTTCCTCATCACCGACATCTGCTACTGGATCTTCTCCGGTGACTGGACGGGCACGACCGCCATGGCCATGGCCATCGGTCTCGCGTTCATGATCGGCGGTTACATCCACTTCACCGTCAACCGGCTGGAGGCCGCCTCCGGCAGGCTCCTGCCGGAGGACGACAAGCAGGGCGACATCGCCGACGCCGCCGGCGAGCAGGGCTTCTTCAGCCCGCACTCCTGGTGGCCGCTGTTCGTCGCCCTCTCGGCGGCGGGCGTCTGCCTCGGCCTCGTGTTCGGCTGGTGGCTCGTGATCCTGTCGGTCGCGTGCCTCATCCTGTGCACGATCGGTTTCGTCTTCGAGTACTACCGGGGCCAGTTCGTCTAGGCCTTGGTAACGGACTCATCGAGGGCCGGTGTTCTCCCCGCGGGAGAACACCGGCCCTCGTCATACTTGTCCCTGTGTCACGGGACGCTCACCGATTGATGTTTCCCGGTGAGACGAGCGGGGGATCCCAGGATCCAGGAGAGCTTGATCATCTAGCTCTCCGTGGGTCTTCGGGGGCCCGGATGGGACGACACACGGGGGAGGTCACGGTGCAGGTCAACCGCGCCGGTAAGAGGAAGATCGCGGTCGGGATGACGGCCGCGCCGGTGCTGGCGGCCGCGTTTCTCACGGGCTGCTCCAGCGAGGTGACGGACCCGCCGGACGCCGCGGTCCTCATCTCGCCCAAGAACGCCTCGGGTTCGGTGAAGCCGGACACCCCCATCACCGTGAAGGCCTCCAAGGGCCGTCTGCAGAACGTCACGGTCGTCTCCAAGAACGGGGTCGTCGAGGGCGTCCTGGCCGCCGACGGGGCGTCCTGGCAGTCGCGCTGGCCGCTCGACCCGGCCACCTCCTACTCGGTGACGGCCACCGCGTTCGGCACGGACGGGCAGACCGAGACCGCGGCCGCCTCCTTCAAGACGATCAAGCCGAAGAAGACGACGCCGACCACGGTCCTGTTCCCCAAGCCGGGGGAGACCGTCGGCGTCGGGATGCCGATCAAGCTGCACTTCGACAAGGCCGTCACCAACAGGGCCGGCGTCGAGCGGGCGCTGGAGGTGCGCTCGACCAAGCCGGTCGAGGGGGCCTGGCACTGGTTCGACAGCCAGAACGTCGTCTTCCGCACCAAGGACTACTGGCCGTCGCACACGAAGGTGCGCGTGGTCGGGCACACCACCGGCGTGCGGTTCTCCAAGAACGTGTACGGCGACAAGAACGTCGACCTGAACTTCAGGATCGGCGACCGGATCGTCACCAAGGGCAGCGCCCGCACCCACCACATCACGGTGAAGCGCGAGGGCCAGAAGGCCCGCAGGTTCCCCGTCAGCATGGGCATGGGCGGCAGCCGGAAGTACACCACGACGAGCGGCAACCACCTGAGCATGGAGAAGGAGTACATGACGATCATGACTTCTCCCGGCATCGGGCCCGGCAGCCCCGGCTACTACAGCCAGAACGTCTACTGGACCGTCCGGATCTCCGACAGCGGCGAGTACCTGCACAGCGCGCCCTGGTCGACGGGCTCGCAGGGCAACTCCAACGTCAGCCACGGCTGCGTGAACATGTCGCCGTCCGCCGCCCGCTGGTTCAACAAGATCAGCCACCGGGGCGACCCGATCAACATCACCGGCACCAGCCGGCAGCTCGAGACCGAGAACGGCTGGGGCTACTGGCAGCTCGACTGGAAGCAGTGGGTGAAGGGCAGCAAGGCCAAGTCCGTCACCACCAGCTCGCTGACCGGCGAGCTCCCCAAGCCCGCCGCGCCGACGACCTCGACCACGGCGGTCAAGCAGCCCGTCAAGCCGATGACGCGGGAGACCGTCAAGAGCTGACGCCTGCTCGACGACGAAAGGGGCGGAGCCGATCGGCTCCGCCCCTTTCGTCATGTTCCGCGGCGCCGGAGCGCCCGATCCGCGCTCAGGCGGTCTTGAGCGCCTGTGAGACGGTCGCCCAGCGGGTCAGCAGCGCCGCTCCGGCACCGGAGTCGATCGCCTCGCCCGCGCGCTCGTAGGCGGTCTTGAGGGCCGGGACGAGCTCCGCGGCGTCCGGGGCGCCCTCGTCGGCGACCAGGGCGGCCGCGGCGTTGAGGCGGACCATGTCGCGGACGGGGCCCTGCTCGCCCGCCAGGACCCGGCGCACGACGTCGGCGTTGAAGGCCGCGTCGGCCCCCTTGAGGTCCTCATGGGTGGAGCGGGGGATGCCCAGCTCGGCCGGGTCGAAGACGGTCTGGGACACGGCCCCGTCCCGGACGGCCCAGACGTGCGAGGGGCCGGTCGTGCTCAGCTCGTCGAGGCCGTCGTCGCCCCGGAAGACCAGCGCCGAGCAGCCCCGCTCGGCGAACACCCCGGCCACGACCGGGGCCATCCGCTCGTTGAAGACGCCGACGGCCAGCGCGCGCGGCCGGGTCGGGTTGGTCAGCGGGCCGAGGAAGTTGAAGACCGTCGGCGTGCCGAGCTCGCGGCGTACCCCCAGGGAGTGCCGGGTCGCCGGATGGTAGATCGGGGCGAACAGGAAGCCGATCCCGCACTCCTCGATCACCCGGACGGTCTTGTCCGGCGGCAGGTCGATCGCGACGCCCAGCTCCTCGAGCACGTCGGCGGTGCCGCAGGCCGAGGAGGCGGCCCGGTTGCCGTGCTTGGCCATCCGGGCGCCCGCGGCGGCGGCGACGATCGCGCCCATGGTCGAGAAGTTCACCGTGTGCGCCCGGTCGCCGCCGGTCCCGACCAGGTCGACGAGGTCGCCCTCGACGGTGATCGGGGTCGCGTTGGCGACCATCCCCGCGGCGATGCCGGCGACCTCGGAGACGGTCTCGCCCTTGGCCCGCAGCGCGATCGCGAAGCCGGCGATCTGGGCGTCGGTCGCGGCCCCGGCCATGATCTGATTCATCGCCCAGGAGGACTCCTCCTCCGACAGGTCACTCCCGTCGAGGAGGGCGTTCAGCAGTGCGGGCCAGGTCGTCCGGGCACTCACGTCTTGTGACTTCCTAACGATTGGGTCTCCGAACGAGCCCAAGATCAAATGCGGGGATGCTCCACGTCAAGGGAAGGCCCGCCGCCCCTCGGGCACGGCGCTGCCCCCGGTGGAAGGGTCCGTCAGAGGACGGGCAGGCGGTTCTGCAGGCGGGTCCTGAGCAGGTCGGCCGCGGCGCGGGCGAGCTCCATCGGCTCGATCGGCTGGGCGACGACGGCGTCCGCGCGGGACCAGTTGGCCAGCCAGCGGTCGTCGGCGCGGGCGATGATCGCGAGCATCGGCGGGCAGTCGTAGACCTCGTCCTTGGCCTGGCGCGCGACGCCCAGACCCCCGGCGGGCTGGGCCTCGCCGTCCACGATGGCGAGGTCGAGGCCGCCCGCGTCCAGGAGGCGGACGACCGCGGGCTGGGTGGCGCACTCGACGTACTCGACCTGCGGCAGGTCGGCCGCGGGACGGCGCCCGAGGGCCAGGCGGATCTGCTCGCGGGTGCGCGCGTCGTCGCTGTAGACGAGGACCCGCGCGGCGGGGGAGTCCGCCGGGACGTTGGAGTCGGTGCTGCTCATGCTGGCCAGATTACCGGTTCCCCGATTCTTCACAAGAGCGGGGTTGTGATCTGCCTTACACGGGTAGGCGAACGGCCCATATGGGGTTTTTGTTCCCAGATCGTGAGGCGAGTTGGCCTCTAACGGGGGGTCCTGCACGGGGTAGTGACCAGGGGACGTAATAATGCTGCCCGTGGCAACTGCATCCGCGATTCAGACAGCACCGCATGGCGGTCGGGAACATCGTCCCAACTTGGTCAATGTGGGGACGATCGTCTGGCTGTCGTCCGAGCTCATGTTCTTCGCGGCGTTGTTCGCGATGTACTTCACCATCAGGTCGGTGACCAACGGCGCCGGCGGCGAGTGGCCGAACGCCGAGTTGAACCTGCCGTTCGCGGCGATCAACACGGCGGTCCTCGTGCTCTCGTCCGTCACCTGCCAGATGGGCGTGTTCGCCGTTGAGCGGCAGACCGGCCCGGAAGCGCTCAGGAAGATGCGCTTCTGGTACGTGATCTCCTTCTTGATGGGTCTCTACTTCGTCATCGGGCAGCTCGTCGAGTACCACGCCCTGATCGAAGAGGGCACGACCCTCTCCTCGGACGCGTACGGCTCGGTCTTCTACCTGACCACCGGCTTCCACGGCATGCACGTGACCGGAGGCCTGATCGCGTTCCTGTTCGTTCTGGGACGCACGTACGCCGCGAAGCGCTGGACTCATGAGCAGGCGACGAGCGCGATCGTCGTTTCTTACTACTGGCACTTCGTGGACGTGGTCTGGATCGGCCTGTTCGCGACCATCTACCTCATCCGATAACGGGGACATTCCGTGACTAGGTTCACCGCATGGCGCCGTCGCTCGTGGGCGGGCTACGCCGTTGTGCTGGCCGCCCTCGCAGCGATCGGCGTCATCTACGCGGGCTTCACGCCCACACCTGCCGCGGAGGCGTCCGGCACGCAGGCACAGGCGCAGGATCTGGCGAACGGCAAAGAGCTGTTCAATCAGAACTGCGCCAGCTGCCACGGGCTGAACGCCCAGGGCACCAAGGACGCCAAGGGCAATGACATCGCTCCGAGCCTGCTCGGCGTCGGTGCCGCCTCCGTCGACTTCCAGATCTCGACGGGCCGCATGCCCGCGATGACCAACGCCGCTCAGATTCCGAAGAAGGAAGTCGTCGAGCCCTTCGCGACCGAGGACGGCAAGCTCAACCAGAAGAACATCGACGACGTCTCCGCCTACATCCAGGCCCTCGGCGGCGGACCGGGCATCCCGGCCGTCGCGGAGAGCAAGGACCTGGCGCTCGGCGGCAAGCTCTTCCGCACCAACTGCGCCCAGTGCCACAACTTCGCGGGCGAGGGCGGTGCGCTGACCTACGGGAAGTTCGCGCCGAACCTGCTCGAGACGCACCCGACGCAGATCTACGAGGCCATGCTCACCGGTCCTCAGGCGATGCCGGTCTTCAACGACACGACGCTCACGCCGAAGGACAAGGAGGCGATCATCGCCTTCATCACGAACACCCGTGAGGAGAAGAACCCGGGAGGCAACGGCCTCGGCCGCATCGGCCCGGTCTCCGAGGGTCTCGCCGGCTGGCTCGTCGGTATCGGTCTGCTGGTCGTCGCCGCGATGTGGATCACCGCCAAGAAGCCGAAGAAGCTGAAGAAGCCATGAGCGAATCCAACGAAGAATCCACCGCGCCGAAGCGCGTGATCGGGACCCCGGCTCCGGCCGAGTCCGGCACGCTGCTCGCCAAGGACGACAACGAGCCCGACGAGATCACGCCGGGCTACGAGCTGGACGAGAAGAGCGCCAAGAAGGCGGAGCGCGTCGTCGCGCTGTTCTTCCTGATCGCCTTCGCGGCCAGCGTCATCTTCATCGTCTACTTCATCGGCTTCAGCGGCCGTGACGGCGGCATGCACGGTCTCGACCGCGCATGGGAGTCGAACCTGTGGCTCGGCGGGATGATGACCCTGTCGTTCCTCGCCATGGGCGTCGGCGTCACCCTCTGGATCCGGCGTCTCATGACGAGCGCGCCGATCGAGCAGGAGCGGCACGACCTCAACTCCTCCGACGCCGACCGGGCGGTCTTCGCCCGCGAGGTCAAGCAGGGAGCGCTCGACAGCGGCCTCGGCCGCCGTCCGCTGCTGCGCCGCACGCTGCTGCTGGCCGCCGCGCCGCTGGGCCTGGCCCCGCTGATGCTCCTGCGCGACCTCGGGCCGCTGCCGGAGAAGAAGCTGCGCCACACCTACTGGGGCGAGGCCGTCAAGAAGGCCCAGGCCGAGGGCAAGAAGGGCGTCCGGATCGTCGTCGACGGCACGAACGCGCCGCTGAAGGCGACCGACTTCAACTCGCCCGGCGGCATCATCACCGTCCTGCCCGAGGGCATCGAGGAGGAGCACGACGCGCTCACGCAGATCGCGAAGGCCTCCACGATCCTCATCAACATCCCGCCGGACCAGCTGAAGCTGAAGCCGGAGCGGATGAACTGGACCGTCAACGGGATCATCGCGTACTCGAAGATCTGCACGCACGTCGGCTGCCCCGCGGCCCTGTACGAGCAGACCACGCACCACATCCTGTGCCCGTGTCACCAGTCCACCTTCGACGCCACCGACGGCGCGAAGGTCATCTTCGGCCCGGCGCACCGGCCGCTCCCGCAGCTGCCGATCGCGGTCGACGAAGAGGGCTACCTCATCGCCACCGCGGACTTCCCCGAGCCCATCGGTCCGAGCTTCTGGGAGCGTGGCTGATCATGGCTAACGAAGAGCTGCCGAAGGCCGTGGCCGGTCCGATCAACTTCATCGACGATCGCCTCTCGACCGTCGGGTTCCTCAAGCGGAACGTGAAGAAGGTCTTTCCGGACCACTGGTCCTTCATGCTGGGCGAGATCGCGCTCTACTCGTTCATCATCCTGCTGCTGACCGGGACGTTCCTGACGCTCTGGTTCAAGCCGAGCATGACCGAGGTCTACTACCACGGCTCCTACCACCCGCTCGCGGGTGTGAAGATGTCCGAGGCCTACGCCTCCACGCTCGACATCACCTTCGACGTCCGCGGCGGACTGCTCATGCGGCAGATCCACCACTGGGCCGCCATCCTGTTCATGGCGTCCCTGATGGTGCACATGCTGCGCGTGTTCTTCACGGGCGCCTACCGCAAGCCGCGTGAGCTCAACTGGCTGATCGGCCTGGGCCTGTTCACGCTGGGCATGGTCGAGGGCCTGTTCGGCTACTCGCTCCCGGACGACCTGCTGTCCGGCACGGGCCTGCGGATCACCCAGGGTGTGGCGGAGTCGATCCCGGTGGTCGGCACCTACATCTACATGTTCCTGTTCGGCGGGGAGTTCCCCGGCGAGGCGATCATCCCGCGGATGTTCACGCTGCACATCCTGCTGATCCCGGGCATCATCCTCGCCCTGGTGACGGCGCACATGATGATCATGTGGCACCAGAAGCACACCCAGATGCCGGGCACCGGCGGCACCGAGCACAAGGTGACGGGCTACCCGTTCTACCCGGTGTTCATGGCCAAGACCGGCGCCTACTTCCTGTTCACCTTCGCGGTGATCGCGCTGCTGGCGACCTTCGCCCAGATCAACCCGATCTGGCTGTTCGGGCCCTACGACCCGTCGGCCATCTCGGCGGGCTCGCAGCCCGACTTCTACATGGGCGTCCTCGAGGGCGCGCTGCGGCTCATGCCGAACTGGGAGATCACGGCGCTGGGCCACACCCTGTCGCTGAACGTGCTCATCCCGGCCCTCGTGCCGCTGGGCATCATCTTCACCGGCGCGGGCCTGTGGCCGTGGATCGAGCGCTGGGTGACCGGCGACCACCGGTACCACCACGTCAACGACCGCCCGCGCAACGCCCCGACCCGCACCAGCGCGGGCATGGCGATGGTCTCCTTCTACGGCCTGCTCTGGGTCGCCGGCGCCAACGACGTCGTCGCGGACAAGTTCCACGTCTCGCTGTACGCGACGACGTACTTCTTCCGCGTGGCGATCTTCGTCGGCCCGGTCCTGGCCTTCATCATCACCAAGCGCATCTGCCTGGGCCTCCAGCGCAGTGACTCGGCGACGATGGCCCACGGCTACGAGGCGGGCATCATCACGATGTCGCCCGAGGGCAAGTTCGAAGAGGTCCACAAGGTCGCGCCGCCGTCCGAGCAGGCCAAGCTCCTGTCCAAGGAGGAGCCCGCCCCGCCGCTGGCCTCCCTGGACTCCAACGGCGTCCCGGCCAAGCGGGCCAAGGGCCCGATGGGACACCTGCGGACGCGCATCAACATGTGGTGGAACAAGGACACCGTCCCGGTCGTCGAGGGCCACCACGAGGACGAGCACGCGGCGATCGAGCACGAGCACCACGAGGAGCTCACCCGCTAGCCGCGCGAGCGGCACTGCCACACGACAGCACTGTTATTCGACAGCACTGTTACACGACGAGGCCCGGCCACCCGAGAGGGAGGCCGGGCCTTCGTCATGCGTGCGGGCCGGGCGGACCGCCGGCGTCTACGCCTCGGGCAGGCCGACGGAGAAGACGGCGTCCAGGTCGTGACGGGAGTAGGTGCGGAAGGCGATGTGCGTCTCGGTGTGCAGGACACCCTTGATCTTGTTGATCCGGCCGGGCACGACCTCGGCTATCTCCTCGTGGCGGGTGACGCGGACCATGGCCAGCAGGTCGTTGTCGCCGGTGATGGAGTAGACCTCGCTGACGCCGTCGAGCTTGACGATCTCCTCGGCGACCTCGGGGATGCGGTCCACCTCCGCCTGGATGAGGACGATGGCAGTGATCATGGAAAGGCCTCCTTCGTTGCAGACCTTCCCGACTTTAGTGGCGGCGGCCTCAGTGGCGGCCGGTGAGGAGGGCTGCGCGGCGGGTGGCCCAGGGGGTGCGGGCCAGGAGGCCGAGGGCGGCGCCCGCGAGGAAACCGTAGATGTGGGCGACGTAGGCGACGTTGTCGTCGGAGGCGCCCAGGCTGAGCCACTGCAGGATGAAGAACTGGCCGAGGATGACCCAGGCGGGCAGCCGGAAGGGGATGATCCCCGACACCAGGGCGATGGTCTTGGATCGGGGGAAGAGCACCAGGTGGGACCCCAGGACGCCCGCGATCGCGCCGGAGGCGCCGATGAGCGGGACCTCCGAGTGCGGATAGGTCGCGGCGAACCCGTAGGCGGCGGCGTAGCCGCAGATCAGGTAGAAGAGCAGATAGCGCAGGCGCCCCATCCGGTCCTCGGTGGCCTGCCCGAAGACGAACAGGTAGACCATGTTGCCGAACATGTGCAGCCAGCCGCTGTGCAGGAACATCGACGTCAGCGCCGACAGGAACGGCGACTTGGCGTAGGAGGCCTCGCCGCACTCCTCGGCGATGTCGGCCGGGACGGGCAGTGCGTCGTTGCTCGTCAGCTCCCGGGGGATGGCCCCGTACTCCTGGATGAACACCGCCCGGTCGCAGGCCAGCGCGTGGGGTCCGTCGTCCCGGTGCCCGAGGCTCGCCATCGGCGTCAGCAGGAAGATCCCGAAGTTCAGCGCGATCAGGACATAGGTGACGAGCGGAGCCCGCCGGGTCGGCTGGTTGTCGTAGAGGGGCATCGCCACACGCGCCACCCTAACGCTTGGGCACCGTCCGGCCGTGTCAACGACCCTGACCTTGACGGGGCACGGGAACGGTGTAGGCGCCCTCGATCCAGGCGCGCATGCGCTCGGCGCCGCCGGCCGGGCAGGCCCAGACGCCCTCGACCTCGACCAGGCGGGCGCCCGGGGTGTCGAGCCAGCGCAGCAGGCACTCCATCTCCTCGGGGCTGGCCGGGTAGCGGTCGGCGGAGGGCAGGACGGTCTCGGCGGTGGCGATGCAGGCGTCGACGGAGGGGCGGTAGTGGGTGGCGTCGGGGGCGATGGTGCCGCTGCCCGCGAGCCGGCCGCGGCGGATGACGGCCAGGTCCCAGCCGCCGCCGAAGGCGGGCTTGGCCGCCACGAGCTGGGGGATCTTCGCCAGCGCGCTGTAGCGCTGGGTGCGGGTGGCGGCGCGCAGGAACGCGGCGAGCCGGTCGCGCTGCACCGCCGCCTCCTCGTAGCGCAGTTCGGCGGCGAGCCGCTCGATCCGGGAGCGGGCCGCCTCGACGACCGGGCGGACGTCCTGGTCGATGACGGTCCTGGCCAGGTCGACATGGGCGGCGTAGGCCTCCTCGGACTCGCGGCCGTCGCAGGGGGCGCCGCACCGGCCGAGGTCGGCGAGCGCGCACACCTTGGCCTTGCCCGCCTCGATCTTCCGCAGGGTCAGCGGCTGGGTGCACTGCCGGATCGGGCTGGTCTCGTACAGCGCGGCCCGCGCCTCCTCGGCGATCCGGGTGTTCGGGAACGGTCCCAGATAGGAGCTCTCGTCGTCCTTGCACTCCCGCACGACCGACAGGCGCGGGAAGGGCTCGACGGTCAGCTTCAGCCAGAGCGCCCGTTCGGGGAACTTCGAGCGGCGGTTGTAGCGCGGCTTGTGCTCGGCGATCAGCCGGAGCTCCCTGACCTCGGCCTCGAGCCCGGTCGCGCACGGGATCGTGCGGACACGGACCGCGATCCCGATCATCTCCCTGATCCGGCCGCGGGTCTCCGAAGCGGTGAAGTAGGAGCGGACCCGGGTGCGCAGGTCGCCGCTCTTGCCGATGTAGAGGGGCTCGCCCTCGTGGTCCTCGAAGACGTAGACGCCGGGACCGTTCGGCACCGTGTCGGCCAGGTACCGCTTGGCCTGCTGCTCGGGGGTCGGGGTCTTGGCGAAGGACTTGGCCTCCTCGAAGGAGGTGACGCCGAACGAGCCGAGCCGCTCGATCAGCCCGTGCAGCACGTCGACGGTGGCGCGGGCGTCGGCCAGCGCCCGGTGGTTGGGGGTGGTCGAGGCGCCGAAGAAGCGGGCCAGGGTGCCGAGCCGCCGGTTGGGCACCTCGTCCCTGGTCAGCACCCGGCGGGCGAGATCGGCGGTGTCGAGGACGGGGAAGGCGGGCCAGGCGTAGCCGAGCTGGGCGCAGGCGGCCTTCAGGAAGCCGATGTCGAAGGGCGCGTTGTGGGCCACGAGCACCGAGCCGGAGGCGAACTCCAGGAAGCTGGGGATCACCTCGGCGACCTTGGGCGCGGCCGTGACCATCTGCTGGGTGATGCCGGTCAGCACGGTGATGAAGGGCGGGATGGCGAGCCCGCAGTCGACGAGGGTGCCGAACTCGCCGACGACCCGGCCGCCGGTGACCTTCACGGCCCCGATCTCGGTGATGCCCGACTCGGCCGGTGAGCCGCCGGTGGTCTCGAGGTCGACGACGACGAAGGTGACGTCGGCGAGCGGGGTGCCCAGGTCCGCCAGGGTCCCCTGGACCGCCGACGGCCTCCCGGCGCCCGATGTCCCCTCAACAGAGTGCATGTTCGGCACGCTAGGGCCACCCTCTGACAAAACCCGTGGCAACCTAGGGGAACCACCGCATCGTTCGAAGGAGCACGACCATCGACGCCGAGGAACGCCTCCACCGACCGCTCCCCGAAGCGGTGCGCCTGATCGTCGTGGAGGCGGCTGCCGAGGTGCTCGGGAACCTCCCGGCGGACGAGATCCCGGTGCCGCTCCGGCAGATCGCCCGGTTCCGGCCGCAGAGCCGCGCCAAGCAGGGCGCGGTGCCCATCGCCGGGCAGCTGGAGACCAACGCCGCCTTCCGCGACAAGGTCGCCAGGCCGCTGCGCGACGGCCAGCCGGAACTGTGCGCGGCGCTGGAGGCCGGAGAGGTCCCCGCGGCCGCCGATCCGGTCCGCCTGGCCGCCCTCGCCTACCTGCTGCGGCCCCGGGGCTGGACCGAGCACGTCGAGACGGCCCGGGCGGAGCTGGAGCGGGTCGCCGGCGCGGCCCAGGAGGCCGAGACGGCCCGGACGGTCGCCGCCCTCAGAGATCAGCTCGCGGAGGCCAGGACGGCCCGCAGCGAGGAGCTGGAGAGGATGCGGAGCGAGCTGAAGGAGGCCCGCACCGAGATCGCCGACCTCCGGCGCAGGCTGCATGACGAGAAGCGGACCGCCAAGGCCGCCCGGGAGCGGGCCGAGAACGTCGAGAAGCGCCACAACACCGACCGGGCCGAGACCCTGACCGCGCTCGGCGCAGCGGACAAGGAGCTGAAGGGGCTGCGGGCCAAGCTGGGCCAGGCCGAGGCCGCCCTGGAGAGCAACCGCAAGGCCGCCCGCGAGGGCCGCAAGCTCGAGGACATCCGGCTCCGGCTGCTGCTCGACACCCTCGTGGAGGCCGCGCAGGGCGTGCGGAGCGAGCTGAACCTTCCCGCCGTGATCCTGCGCCCGGCCGACCTGGCCGGGGGAGTGGACCCCTCCGCCGCGCCCGCCGCCGGGCGCTCGCTGTCGGAGAACGACCCGCAGCTGTTCAATCAGGTGCTGGCCCTGCCGCACGTCCACCTGATCGTCGACGGCTACAACGTCACCAAGACGGGCTACGGCGAGCTGCCGCTGGCCGACCAGCGCAACCGGCTGATCAGCGGGCTGGGCGGCCTGGCGGCCCAGACCCATGCCGAGATCACCTGCGTCTTCGACGGGGCCTCCCTGGACGGCCACATCGCCGTCCAGGCGCCGCGGGGCGTCCGGGTGCTGTTCAGCAGGCCCGGCCAGATCGCCGACGACCTGATCGGCGAGCTGCTCAAGGTCGAGCCGCCGGGCCGCGCCGTGGTCGTGGTCTCCTCCGACCAGGAGGTGGCGGCCTCGGCCCGCCGTGCGGGGGGACGTCCGGCGACCGCGTCGCTGCTCCTCAAGCGCCTCGGAAGATTTTGACAAATCCGGCGTTTAGGTTGAGGCAGGAGAGGTTTCTCACTAAGGTCAACGGCTGACAAGCAGTGTGAGAAGGGGCGTCCGTCAGCCGTGGTCATCGATCGTCAGCAACCGCGCCGCTGGGCCGCTGTCTGCCTTGCCCTCGCGCTGGCCTGGTCCCTGCCCGGGATGGGCGAGGCGGCGCACGCCGCGCCCGAGCCCACCAAGGCGCAGGCGAAGAAGGACCTCGAGAAGCTGAACGACCAGGTCGATCTTCTGGTCGACAAGCTGAACAAGGCCAACGGCGACCTGAAGATCGCCCGCCGCAAGATGGACGCCGCCAAGCGCGCCGCCGACCGCGAGAACGCCAACTTCGACAAGGCCCGGGTCGGCATCGTCCAGATGGCCCAGGACGCCTACAAGTCCGGCGACATGACCTCGGTCTCCACCCTCGTCTCCAACTCCGACCCGCAGATCCTGCTGGACCAGGTCGCCCTGTTCTCCCAGCTCTCCTCCACCCGCGGCGACAAGATCCGCGAGTTCCTCAACGCCGCGCAGCGCCGCGAGCGGGAGAAGGGCCACGCCCAGGAGGCGCTGAACACGGTCCAGACCAAGGTCAAGGAGATCAAGGACCAGAAGACCGACATCGACAAGCAGGTCGTCAAGCAGGAGAAGCTGCTGCGCCGCCTCGGTGTCGACCCCGATCCCGCGCCGGGCAAGCTCCCGCCGGTCGGCGGCACCTACACCGGCCCCGCCAGCGGCAACGCCCGCAAGGCCCTCGACTACGCCTTCGCCCAGAAGGGCAAGCCCTACGGCTACGGCCAGTCGGGCCCCAGCCGGTTCGACTGCTCGGGTCTGACCATGATGGCCTGGAAGGCCGCAGGTGTATCCCTGCCGCACAACGCCGCCTCGCAGTATTCGGTGACCTCAAACCACCGCATCTCCTTCGACAACCTCGAGCCGGGCGACCTGGTCTTCTTCTCCGGCCTCGGCCATGTGGGCCTCTACGTGGGCAACGGCAAGATGATCCACGCCCCGCACACCGGGACCTTCGTGTCGGTGGTCTCGATCTCCTCCGGGTACTACAGGTCCCGATTCGTCGGTGGCGGACGTCCGTAACCCCCCGTGTTACACGGGTCACAGGGTGAGACCTGGATCACTTTCCGGCCAAAGCCCGCTTCACCTGCGCAGACGCGTTTTTGCGCCGCGTTTGCCTTTCCGCGGTTCTTTGGTACCTTCAAAAGCGTCCGCAGCGTTATCCAAGCGTTGCAGACGAGCGGCGTCCTCCAGGCGCCGTAGTGATAAAAGCTTGCTTCGGTCAAGCATGGTCGACAGGACTGTCCCGAGAGCCGATGTCGTAGACGACGTCAGGGCCGCGCATGGAGGCGCAGGGCAGACATCCCGAAGGTCGGCATCACACAACAAAACCCGTAGTCGCTCGACTGCGACGGAACCACAAGGGGTTCCGTCTGGGCCTCATCACGCCCTCGGGTCGAAGCGACAGCGCCGAGTCCACTCCCTGACGAAAGGGAGCGGAGCCGGGGACCCAATCCCCGTGAGCACCCCACATCGCCCCCAAACGGTGTGAGCCATGCCCGCGGAACCCCGGGGTGAATCGGCCGCCCGGCAGCTGAGCGCTCGTGACTCGACATGGAGTCGGCGCTCACCGCGATGGGTGGCCGTAGGACGAACTTCCGGTCCGAACCCGTCAGCTAACCCGGTAGGCGCAAGGAAGAAGGAGATTCCCCTGTCTCGCAACCTTGGCATCCGCCTGCCCTCGTCTGACCGCTCACGTCGCGTCAAGCTGGCCACCGGCCTGCTCGCCGCGTCCGCGGTGCTCACGCCCGCCATCGCCGTTCCGGCGCAGGCGCAGGCGGCGACGGTCGAAAAGACCGCCGCGGTGACGAAGGTCAAGAAGGTCAAGAAGAAGAAGTCCTGGTCGCAGCGGCAGAAGACCGCCTTCAAGGCGATCGCCGTGGCGAAGAAGAAGAAGGGCAAGCCCTACCGCTACGGTGCGGCCGGCCCCAACTCCTTCGACTGCTCCGGGCTCGTCGGTTACGCCTACCGCAAGGCGGGCGTGAAGCTGCCCCGGACGACCGGTTCCATCTACCGCGCCGTTCACAACAAGGTCTCGTGGAAGAACCTCGCCCCTGGCGACCTGGTGTTCTTCTACGGCGGCCGCAGCCACGTCGGCCTTGTCTCCAAGGTCGTCGGCAAGAAGGTCTACATGATCCACTCGCCTCGTACGGGTGACCATGTTCGCCAGGTGCTGCTCGACAAGTACCGCAAGCGCTCGTTCAACGGCGCGGTCCGCCCCTTCTAGACCGCCCGTGCAGGCTCCGGGCGCGGAAATGCCACAACCCTCCGGCATTTCCGTGCCCGGCGCCCCCGATCGACTTTTCTCTAACTGACCGCGGGACGCGACCCCTCAGGGGCCGTCCTCCCGCCGAGTCCGCATCAAGCGGAGCCGGGGACCCACTCGTCCGGACGCAGGGCGTCCAGGACACGGGGTGAATCGGAGACCGAGGCCGGAACCTTCCGCCTCCTCTCCGTAGGGCTTTTCCAGGCCCGAATCCGTCAGCTAACCCGGTAGGCGGCATGGAAACCAGGAGTCAAACGCATGTCCGGACGTCACCGTAAGCACGCCCACCTGTCGCTGAAGATCACCGGCGGTCTCGTCGCCGGCGCCGCCCTCGCCAGCACCTTCGCGATGTCCGCCCACGCGGACACCCCCGCCCAGCCGGCCCTCGCGGCCAAGGCCGCGGCCCTGCCGCAGATGCCCGTCCCCGAGACCGGCAGCATGACCACCGCGGGCAAGCCCGCCGGCACCGTGGTGAAGCCCGGCGCCAAGGCCGCCGCCCCCGCCGCGCAGAAGGCCGCCGAGGTCACCGCGGCCCAGATGATCGCCAAGGCGAAGTCGCAGCTCGGCCAGAAGGAGGACGGCAAGGGCGAGACCAAGTTCGCCCACTGGTACTCCAAGACCTCCCGCGCCGCCGAGACCATCGCCCGCGACGGCGGCGACCGCAAGGGCTACCTCAAGGCCAGCTGGTGCGACATGTTCGTCTCCTGGACGGCGAGCGAGGTCGGCGCCCAGAGCATCGTCGGCCAGGACGCCTGGACCGTCGCCCACGCCAAGTGGTTCAAGGCCAACGGCAAGTGGGGCACGACCCCCAAGGCCGGCGCCATCGTCTTCTTCGACTGGGGCGGCTCCAAGAGCCTCGACGCCATCGAGCACGTCGGCATCGTGACCGGCACCTCGAACGGCAAGATCAACACGATCGAGGGCAACACCGGCAACCGGGTGCAGCTCAAGACCCGCAGCGCCGGCCAGATCGTCGGCTACGGCTACCCGGACTACAAGGCCTCCTGACCCGCGGAGACCGACCCGCGACGGCCCCGCCTGCCCCCCGGCGGGGGCCTCGCCTCCTCATGTCCGGCTTGCGCCGGTCCGGGCGGCGGCCGACCATCGCGCGGGCGGTCGTAGGATCGCTGCTCATGGCAGCCAACCCGCCGGGGCACTCGGCCTTCTCCCGCCGCCGCCTGCTCGCCGCGGCCGCGGTGCTGGCCGTCGCCGCCTGCGCCGCGGAGCGCCCGCGCCCGGCCGCCGCGCCCGCCGCCGACCCCGCCGCGCTGGACGCCCTGCTGGCCCGGAGGTCCCGGGCGGTGCTCGGCCGGGACAAAGCCGCCTTCCTGGCGACGATCGCCCCGGACTCCGTCGGCTTCCTGGCCCGCGAGGAGGAGCGGTTCGACGCGCTCAGCGCGATCCCCTTCGCCTCCTGGCGGGAGAGCGTCACGGCCTCCTCCGGGGATCTGGTCACGCTCAGCCTGACCTACCGGCTGCGCGGCTTCGACACCGCCGACGCCGTTCACACCGCCTACCTCCGGCACCGCGGCGGCCTGATCACCGGCGACGGTGGCGAACGTCACGACGACCCCGAGATCTGGACGTCCGGCCGGGTCCGGAGCGTGACCGGCAGGCACAGCCTGGTGCTGGGGGAGGGCCCGCTCGGGGAGATCGCCGCCCAGCTCGACCGCTCCGTCCCGCTGGTGTCGGCCGTGGTCGGCGGCGGATGGGCGCGCCGGGCGGTGGCGCTGGTCCCCGCCGACGCGGAGCGGGCGAGCGTCCTGGCGGGCGGGCAGGACCTGTCGGAGATCGTCGCGCTGGCCGCGGCGCCGGCGAACACCGGCGGCACGCCGGGGCCGTCCCGGCTGTTGATCTCCCCCGAGGTGTGGAGGCGGGTCAACGCCCTCGGCCGCAGGGTCGTGCTGACCCACGAGCTCACCCATGTGGCGCTGAACGCGGCCGCCGACACCACGACCCCGATGTGGCTGGTCGAGGGCTTCGCCGACTACGTCGGCTACCGCGGCACCGGCACCCCGGTCCGCGAGGCCGCCAAGGAACTCGCCGCCTCGGTCGCGAAGGGCTACCGGCCCTCGGCGCTGCCCGCCCGCGAGGCGTTCGCCTCGGGCTTCCCCCGGCTCAGCCAGTCCTACCAGGAGGCCTGGCTGGCCTGCCGCCTCATCGCCGCCGAGCACGGCGAGGCCGCGCTGCTGCGCCTGTACCGGGAGGCGGGCCGCGTCCCCGAGGGCGACGCGGTGAAGAAGGTCCTCGGCATCACCGATCTCACCGCCAGATGGCGGGCCTACGTGCTGTCTCAGCTGTCCTGAGGGCGCCACCATCCCGCTCATGACCCCCTTGAGCCTGAGATCGGCCGCCGTCGAGGACATGGCATCCTGGAGGCGATGAAGACCTTGATCCTCACGAACGACTTTCCCCCGCGGGCCGGGGGGATCCAGCAGTTCGTGCACAACCTGGCGCTGCGCAGGCCCGAGGGCTCGGTCGTGGTCTACGCCCCGTCGTGGAAGGGCGCCGCGGAGTTCGACGCGGCCCAGCCGTTCCCGGTCGTGCGGCATCCGACGTCGCTGATGCTGCCCGAGCCGTCGGTGCTGAGGCGGGCCCGGGAGATCGTCAGGGCCGAGGGATGTGAGGCGGTGCTCTTCGGGGCGTCCGCGCCGCTGGGGCTGCTCGCGCCCGCGCTGCGCCGCGACGGGATCGTCCGGGCGGTCGGGATCACCCACGGGCACGAGGCGGCCTGGGCCCAGCTTCCCGGCGCGCGGACCCTGCTGCGCAGGATCGGCGACGGCCTGGACGTCATGACCTACCTGGGGGAGTACACCCGCTCACGGATGGCGGCGGCGCTCCGGCCGCAGGCCGCCGCGCGGATGGAGCGGCTGGCACCGGGCGTCGACGTGAAGGCCTTCCACGCCGGGGCGGGCGGCGAGGAGATCAGGCAGCGGCACGGCCTGGCCGGGCGGCCGGTGGCGGTCTGCGTGTCCCGGCTGGTGCCGCGCAAGGGCCAGGACACCCTGATCCGCGCCTGGCCCGAGGTGCTGCGCCGGGTGCCGGGGGCGGCCCTGCTGCTGGTCGGCGGCGGCCCCTACCGCGAGGACCTGGAGGCGCTGGCCGAACGGCACGGGGTCGCCTCCTCGGTGGTCCTCACCGGGTCGGTGCCCTGGAGCGAGCTGCCCGCCCACTACGACGCGGGCGACGTCTTCGCGATGCCCTGCCGCACCCGCCGCCGCGGCCTCGACGTCGAGGGTCTCGGGATCGTGTACCTGGAGGCCTCCGCCACCGGCCTGCCCGTCGTGGCGGGCGACTCCGGCGGCGCTCCCGACGCCGTCCTGCCCGGCGAGACCGGCGTCGTCGTCCCCGGCCGCTCGGTGCCCGCCACCGCCGGGGCGGTCGCCGATCTGCTCGCCGACCCCGCCCGCGCCCGGGATCTCGGCGCCAGGGGCCGCTCCTGGGTCGAGGACGAGTGGACCTGGGCCCGCCAGGCCGCCCGCCTGGACGCCCTGCTCACCTGACCCGGAAAGCGACATGGACGGGAAAGCGAACGTGAACCGGGAAAGCGAACGGGCCGCCCCTGCTCCGCGGTGAGGAGCAGGGACGGCCCGTGGCCCAGTGGTCAGCGACCCTGGCCGCGGCGGAGGGGGAGGGACTTCTTGGCTGCCGCGTGACGGCCGGTCTTGTGCGCCGCCTGCGCCTTGACCTTGTTCTTCGCTGCCCGGCGCTTGTCCGCCTGGGTGCCTTCTTCCATCTCGTTTCGCGACAGCCGCCCCATCAGGAACACCCCTTCCACGGCCGGTCACGGAAACCGGCCTTCCGATAACACTCAGTATTATCGGCGGTCACACCAGGAGAGAACCGACAAAAGGTAGATCGTCGGACCTTCTTGGCATGGCCTCGCGCGGGGCTACTTGGCGTAGAGGGCTTCCACGTCGGCGGCGAAGTCGCGCATCACCAGATGGCGCTTCACCTTCAGGGACGGGGTCAGGTACTCGTTCTCGACCGTGAAGTCGTCGGGCAGGACCCGGTACTTCTTGATCTGCTCCGCCTTGGAGACCGAGGCGTTGGCGGTGGCGACGGCCTTGTCGAGCTCGGCCCGGACCCGGGGGTCGCCGGCCAGCTCGGCGAGGGACTTCCCGGCCAGGCCGTTGGCCTGCTGCCAGGGCTCGAGCGCCTCGGTGTCAAGGGTGATCAGCGCGCCGATGAAGGGCTTGGAGTCGCCGACGACCAGGCACTGGCTGACCAGCGGGTGGGCCCGGACGCGGTCCTCCAGCGGGGCCGGGGCGACGTTCTTGCCGCCGGCCGTCACCAGGATCTCCTTCTTGCGGCCGGTGACCTTGAGGTAGCCGTCCTCGTCGAGGGAGCCGAGGTCGCCGGTGCGGAACCAGCCGTCCTCCAGCGCCTCCTTGGTCGCGGCCTCGTTGTTCCAGTAGCCGCGCAGCACGTTGACGCCCTTGACCATGATCTCGCCGTCGGCGCCGATCCGGATCGAGACGCCGGGCAGCGGCTTGCCGACGGTGCCGATCCGCAGCGCGGCCGGGGTGTTCACGGTCGCGGGGGCGGTGGTCTCGGTGAGGCCGTAGCCCTCGAGGATCGTGATCCCGACACCGTTGAAGAAGTGGCCGAGGCGCTCGCCCAGGGCCGCGCCGCCCGACACCGCGTGGGTGACGTTGCCGCCCACGGCGTCGCGGAGCTTGCCGTAGACGAGGCGGTCGAACACGGCGTGCTTGACCTTGAGGCCCAGGCCCGGCCTTTCCCCGGCCTTGCTGTACTCGATCGCGGTGGCCGCGGCGGCGGCGAAGATCTTGCCCTTGCCGCCCGCGACGGCCTTCTGCTCGGCGCCGTTGTAGACCTTCTCGAACACCCGGGGGACCGCGAGCAGGAAGGTCGGCTTGAACGACCCGAGGTCGGGCAGCAGGTTCGCGATCGACGGGCTGTGCCCGATCACGACGCCGGCCTCGACCGACAGGGTCTGGATCAGCCGCGCGAACACGTGCGCGAGCGGCAGGAACAGCAGGGTGGAGCCGCCGGCCCGGCCGAGGACCCGGTCGAGCTCGCCCGCCATGGCGTTGCGGCCCAGCACGGTGAAGTTGGCGTGGGTCAGCTCGCAGCCCTTGGGGCGTCCGGTGGTGCCGGAGGTGTAGATCAGGGTGGCGAGGTCGGCGCCGGTGCGGGAGGTCCTGCGGGTCTCGAGGTCGGCGTCGGAGATCTCCGCGCCGAGCGCGCTCAGCTCGTCCAGGCCGCCCTCGTCGATGACGTGGACGCGCTCGGCGCCGGCCTCACGGGCCCCGGCGGCGTGCTGCGCGGTCTCGGCGACCAGCGCGACCGCGCCGGAGTCCTCGAGGATCCAGGTGATCTGCTCGACGGAGGAGGTCTCGTAGATCGGGACGGTCACGGCGCCCGCGGTCCAGATCGCGTAGTCGGTGAGGGTCCACTCGTAACGGGTCCGGGACAGCAGCGCGACCCGGTCGCCCGGCTGGATCCCGGCGGCGACGAGGCCCTTGGCCAGTGCCACGACCTCGTTCTTGAACTGGCCGATCGTCACCGGCCGCCAGCCGGTGCCCTCCGGCCTGCGGAAGGCGATCTGCCCGGGGTTGCGGGCGGCGCGGTCGAACACCGCGTCCGTGATCGTGGCGGCGGAGGGAACTTCCACCAGGGCGGGGACGGTGAACTCGCGCACGAAAGGTCCTTAGATGATCCAGGGTGGGGCTGGTAGACGGTATCGCGTCTTGCTACCGACTGGTAGGCAGCGGCGCGGAGACGACGTTCACACTCCGTTCATGTCCATCGGCTGCCCTAGGCTGAGCAGGTAAAACACCTCATTAGCGTATCTCGGGGGATTCCATGCTCGAAGTCATCGCGCTGACCGTCGCGGACGCCGTCGCGGCCGAGCGGGGCGGTGCGGACCGGCTCGAGGTCGTGGCCGACATGGCCGCCGACGGCCTGACCCCCGGGATCGCGGAGGTCGCGGAGATCCGCGCGGCCGTCTCCCTCCCGATCCGGGCCATGCTGCGGGCGAACGCGGGCTTCGCCACGGACGCCCGCGAGCTCGACCGGCTCCGTGCCGCGGCCGCGGCCCTCGCCGAGGCGGGCGCCGACGGCTTCGTGTTCGGGTTCGTCGAGGGCGGGCGGGTCGACCTCGCCGCGACCCGCGCCCTCGCCGAGGCCGTCTCCCCGCTCCCGTGGACCTTCCACCGGGCGGTCGACCGGGCCGCCGGCGGCTGGGACGAGGTCCGCGGCCTGCCGGGACTGGACCAGATCCTCACCTCCGGCTCCACCACGACCGTCCGGGACGGCCTCGCGACGCTCCTGCGCCGGGCGGAGGCCGACGCCGCCCTGATCCTGGCCGGTGGCGGCCTCGGCGCGGAGGACGTCCCGGGGCTCCTGGCCGCGGGCGTCACGGGCTTCCACGTGGGAGGGGCCGTCCGCGAGGGGCGCTCCTGGGACGCGCCGATCGACCCCGGGCTGGTCGCGACCTGGAAGTCCTTGACCGTTTCCGGGTAGTTACATTGGTGGCATGCGCCTCCACGTGGTCAGCGACGTCCATGGCCGTTCCGACGCCCTGGCGAAGGCGGGAGAGGGCGCGGACGCCCTCATCTGCCTCGGCGACCTGATCCTCTTCGTCGACTACGAGGACCACGCCCAGGGCATGTTCGCCGACCTGTTCGGCCGCGAGGCCGCCGACCACTTCATCGCCCTGCGCGCCGGCAAGCGGTTCGACGAGGCCCGCCGCTTCTCGCGCCAGCAGTGGGCCTCCCTCGAGGGCGACCCCTGGCCGCACATCGAGCGGGCCTGCCGCGCGCAGTACGCCGAGCTCTTCGCCGCGATGCCCGCCCCCGCCTACCTGACCTACGGCAACGTCGACCTGCCGGCGATGTGGCCGGAGTTCGCCCGCGAGGGCCACACGATCCTCGACGGGCAGACCACGGAGATCGGCGGGCTGACCTTCGGGTTCGTCGGCGGGGGGCTGCGCACCGAGTACCGCACCCCCTACGAGCTCGACGACGACGTCTACGCCGCGAAGGTCGCCGCCGTCGGCCGGGTCGACGTCCTGTGCTGCCACATCCCTCCGGCCGTCCCGGAACTGCTGTACGACACCGTCGCCCGCCGGTTCGAACGCGGAAGCGAGGCGGTGCTGGAGCTGATCAGGGAGACCCAGCCGAAGTACGTCCTGTTCGGCCATGTTCACCAGCCCCTGGCCCAAAGGGTCCGGATCGGCCGTACCGAGTGCGTGAACGTGGGGCACTTCCGTTCCACCGGCAGTCCCTACGTTCTCGATCTGCCGGGGTAACCTCCGGATGTTGGGGCGTTGAGGAGGGAAACAGAAAATGGCCGACCGCACCAGTTCGAGCATCGCGATCGATGCGGACAAGAAGGTGATCATGTCGGTGATCGCCGACTATCCCGCGTACCCGGCCTGGGCCGACGGGATCAAGTCGGCCGTGATCACCGGCACCTACGACGACGGCCGTCCGGAGACGGTCAAGATGACCCTCTCCTCCGGGCCGATCAGCGACACCTACAGCGTCCGCTGCCACTGGAACGGCGACGACGAGCTCCGCTGGGACCTGGCCGAACCCGGCTCCGTCGTCACGGGCATGCACGGCAGCTATGTTCTCGTGGATCGGGCGTCCGGTGGCACGGAGGTGACCTATGAGCTCGCCGTCGACGTGAAGATTCCGATGATCGGCATGTTCAAGCGCAAGGCGGAGAAGATAATCATCGATGCCGCGCTGAAGGGTCTCAAGCGTCATGTCGAGAGCCGGTGAGCTTGCCGTATACCCGCCAGTAACCGTTCCGGCACGATACGGTACGGCCCGACCAGAGGTGTTGATGTTCGCATGACCGACCAGCCTGGGTATGTCTTGGACGAGGCTTTCAAGCTCTTCGAGACCGTCCGGCGCCGCATGGGCGACGACCGGGGCAAGCCCGGTGACGTGTGGAGCGAGGCGGTCCGCGAGGAGCGGCCCGCGGGATCCTGCCCGCACGGATGCCCGGCCTGCCGGGCGTACGAGGCGGCCAGGTCCAGCGGTCCGGACGTCGTCAGCCACGTGGTCGATGCCGGACAGTCGCTCTTCGCGGCCTTCCAGGACGTGCTGGCTGGGTATGAACGCTCACGGCCCGCCCGTCCGGGCACGTCGGAGACCGGCGGCGGCGGTGCGCATCAGGAGCCGATGGACATCGGCTGATCAGGACGAACCGGGCGCCGGGAACCGCCCGGAAGAGGAGGAGCGCGTTCGATGTCGCTGACCATTGGTGTGGACGTGGGCGGTACGAAGGTCGCCGCCGGGGTGGTCGACGAGCAGGGGCGCATTCTCGAGAAGCTGCGCAGGCCCACGCCCTCCACGAACCCGGAGGAGACCGCCGAGGTCATCTCCGAGGTGGTGCAGCTGCTCAAGAAGAAGCACGACAAGGTCGGCGCGGTCGGGCTCGGCGCCGCCGGGTTCGTCGACGAGAGCCGGTCCACCGTCCTGTTCGCGCCCAACCTCGCCTGGCGGGACGAGCCGATCAAGGAGAAGGTGGAGCGGCGGGTCGGTCTCCCGGTCGTCGTCGAGAACGACGCCAACACCGCGGCCTGGGCCGAGGCCAAGTTCGGCGCGGGACGCGGTGACTCCCATCTCGTGATCATCACGCTGGGCACCGGGATCGGCGGCGGGATCATCATCGACGGCAAGCTCTACCGGGGCCGGTACGGCATCGGGGCCGAGTTCGGCCACATGCGGGTCGTCCCGGACGGCCGCCGCTGTGGCTGCGGCAACCGCGGCTGCTGGGAGCAGTACGCCTCCGGCAACGCCCTCGCCCATGAGGCCCGCGATCTGGCCAGGGTCGAGCCCCACCGCGCCAAGAGGCTGCTGGAACTCGCCGGTGGAACGTTTGAAGCCATCACCGGCCTCGTCGTCACCGAGGCGGCCCGCGAGGGAGACCCGGCGGCGCTGGAGTGCTTCCAGTCGGTCGCGGAGTGGACCGGCCAGGGCATGGCCGACCTCACGGCCACGCTCGACCCGGGCGCCTTCATCATCGGCGGAGGACTGTCGGCGGCGGGCGACCTCCTGCTGGAGCCGATCAAGAAGACCTTCTCCGCGCAGGTCACCGGGCACGGCTACCGGACCCTGGCGGATGTGCGGATCGCCGAGCTCGGCCCGGACGCGGGGCTCGTGGGCGCCGCGGACCTGGCCCGCGACTGAGCCGTGCTCAGGGTCCTCAGCTACAACCTCAGGGCGCTGCGCGACGACGCCGAGGCCGCGGCCCGGGTGATCCGGGCCTGCGGCCCCGACCTCGTCTGCCTCCAGGAGGTGCCGCGGTTCCTCGGCTGGAAGCGGCAGCGCGACGCCCTGGCCGAGGCCTGCGGCCTGCGGGTCCTGTCCAGCCGCCGCAGCGCGGGGCTCGCCGTCCTCGGCGGGCCGGACGTCCGGCTGCTGCGGGCCGGTTACACCTTCCTGAGCTGGAGCCCGCCCCTGCACCGCAGGGCCCTCGCCGTGGCCAGGGTCAGGGCCGGCGGGATGGACCTGACGGTCGCCTCCACCCATCTGGACCTCGCGCCCGGGGCCAGGCTCAGGCACGTCCAGGAGATCCTCCGGCTGCTGGCGCCCTCGCCGGTCCCGGTCGTGCTGGCCGGGGACTTCAACGAGGAGCCGGGCGGCGCCGCCTGGAACCTGCTGTCGGCCTCCTTCCAGGACGCCTACGCCGTCGCGCCGGAGGGGGCGGAGCTGACCTTCAGCGCCCACCGGCCGCGGGTGCGCATCGACGGCGTCTTCGTTGACAAGAGGCTGCGGGTGGAGGGCTGCGGGGTACCGGGCGGGATGGAGGAGGACGTGCTGCTCGCCACCGACCACCGGCCGCTTCTGGCCCGCCTGACCCTGGCCTGACTCCACAACCCCGGCCTCTGTCAGCTAACAAAGTGTCACCGGGTGAACCTTCGGCACTTCCGCGTTAGAGACCGCCTGATGTGGTTAAAGTCCGACCTTGTGAGCGAAAAAGCGACGTCCGTGTTCGGAGTGGACTACGCCTTCTCCCGCCCGTCGGTGGCCGCGCTGAAACGTGCCGGGGCGAAGTTCGCGTGCCGCTATCTGTCGCACTCGGCGAGCAAGAACCTCAGCAGGGCCGAGGCGGTCTCGCTCACCGCGGCCGGAATCTGGATCGTGGTCGTCTGGGAGACCACCGCCGCCCGCGCGCTCGCGGGAAGGGCGGCGGGGGCCCAGGACGCGCGCGACGCCGCCGCGCAGGCGAAGTCCTTCGGGATGCCGGCCGACCGCCCGATCTTCTTCGCGGTCGACTTCGACGCGACCGCCTCACAGCAGGACGAGATCCACGCCTACCTCGACGGTGCCGCGGGCGTCATCGGCCGGGACAGGATCGGTCTCTACGCCGGGTACGGCCCCATGAAGCGCGCCTTCGACGCCCGGAAGATCACCTACGGCTGGCAGACCTACGCCTGGTCCGGTGGCCGGTGGGACGAGCGCGCGCTGCTCCAGCAGTACAGGAACGGCGTCGATCTCGACGGCGCCGATGTCGACTACGACCGGGCATTCGGCGCCGACTACGGCCAGTGGAAGGTCGGCGTATCCCCCGCGGAGGACGGACCCTTGAAGATTCTCATCAACCTCGGCAGCACCAAGGCCGTGACCATAGCCCCCGGAGCGCGGGTGGCGCTCGTGTTCGACAAGGAGTACGACGACCCGTCGGGCATCCACAAGGACGGCGCCGTCGCCGACTGGCTGCCCAAGGACACCGCCTACCACGTGGTGACGCTCTCCCTGGTCGCCTCGGGTCAGGCCGACGGCGAGAAGCTCAAGCCGACGATCACCGAGTACGAGCGCGACTCCAACGACCGGATCAAGGACCTGGTCGGCGAGGACAAGGTCGGCAACGGCACCAAGGTCGAGTACGCGCTGTCCGGCCTGGTCTACCTCAACGAGAAGAACAAGTACCGGGCCGAGGTGCAGAACTTCGGCACCGTCCCGGTCACGGTCGAGAAGGCCTTCCTGAAGATCGCCCGCTAGATGACGGCGCCGTCGTCGCCGTCGCGGGGCTCGTCGCCCATGCGCAGGACCAGGGTGACGAAGCCGCCGATGAAGGCGGCGACGGCCAGGAAGGCCGCCCAGCCGGGGGCCTCCCAGTTGAGCAGGACCGTCAGCAGGATGTAGGCGGGGCCGCCGATCAGGCACAGCCAGGCCAGGCGGGTGGTCGGGTCGCCGGTGGGCAGCGGCGGCGGGGGCGGGGGCTCGTAGTGGCCGTCCTCGTCGGGCTCCGGCATCTCCTCGACGTCGGACTTGTCGGCGGAGAACACGACCCTCGCGGTCGGCATCCGGCCCGTCGTGTCGGCCCTGTCGTCGGGGGAGTCGCCGTCCTCTTCCGGCCGGATGTCCTCCTCGTCGGGCCAGCGGACGTCGGTCGGGGTGTCGCCGAAACCGGCCACGATCTCGGCGAAGATCGCGTCGTCGTCGAGCGGGGGCGCCGGGGTCTCCACGGTCGTCGCGTTCGCGCCGGGCGCGATCCGGTCGCCCAGGATGTGCTCGTGCAGGAGCGCCTCGGCCTCGTCCTTGCGGGCGAGATCGCAGTGGACCCGGTCGAGGGGGTCGGGCTCGTCTCCCGCACCCGGCAGGGCGTAGGCGGCGATCCCGGCCTCGCGCAGCACCGCCAGCAGGTCATCTGCCAGCTCGGGCACGAGATCGATCAGAGGCGTGTAGGCGTCCGCTGACAGACCGTTCTCACGGCGGTTCACTTCCACCTGCCTCAGCTCCTCCATTGATGCCTTGAGCCTACGGTGTGAATCGTCCCACGCGGTGCAAGGGGACACGATCCGTCTGCATGCTCCGGCTCGTGCGAAGATGTACGCCAACTCGAGTCCGGCCGGTAGTCAAGAGAGAGGCGGCATCCCATGTTCTGGTGGGTCGTCAAGGCCATCGTGGGGCCCATTCTCACCATCGTATGGCGGCCGAAGAACAGTGGGATGGACAACGTCCCGGAGTCAGGCCCGGCGATCCTGGCCAGCAACCACC
Source organism: Actinocorallia longicatena (assembly GCF_039534125.1). Taxonomy (NCBI): domain Bacteria; kingdom Bacillati; phylum Actinomycetota; class Actinomycetes; order Streptosporangiales; family Thermomonosporaceae; genus Actinocorallia; species Actinocorallia longicatena. The sequence continues at coordinate 228,601 of NZ_BAAAUV010000008.1, forward strand.
TGTCCTTCGCCGACCATTTCTTCGGCCCGTGGCCGCTGCGCCGCAGGATCGTCTTCCTCGGCAAGCGCGACTACTTCACGGGCAAGGGGATCAAGGGATTCCTGACGAAGTCGTTCTTCAGCGGCGTCGGGGTGATCCCCATCGACAGGACCGGCGGGAAGGCCTCGGAGGAGGCGCTGTCGACCGGGCTGCGGGTGCTGGGGGAGGGCAAGCTCCTGGGCATCTACCCCGAGGGCACCCGCGTCCCCGACAACCGGCTGTTCAAGGGCAAGACGGGCGTCGCCCGCCTCGCCCTCCAGGCCAAGGTGCCGGTGATCCCGATGGCGATGATCAACACGTTCGAGCTGATGCCGTCCGGGCAGATGCCGAAGGTGTTCGGGCTGCCGGGCCGTCCCGGTGTGCGGTTCGGCGAGCCGCTGGACTTCTCGCGGTACTACGGCCGCGAGGACGACCGCGAGGTGCTGCGGACCGTCACCGACCAGATCATGAAGGCGATCGGCGCCCTGTCCGGCCAGGAGTACTGCGACCGGTACGCCGCCGACGTCCGGGCCGAGCTGACCGGCCGGGCCCCGAAGGACGACGACGAGTAGGGCGGCGGGCGGCGGGGACGGCCGGGTGAACGTCGAGTCGGCCCTGTGGCGGGCGATCGCGGTGTTCCGCGGCGTCTCGCTCTGCTACGCGGCCGTCCTGATCGTCCGCAACGACGCCGGCTACGCCCGTCCGTGGGCGGCCTGGCCGGTCCTCGTGGTGATGGTGCTGTGGACGGCCTTCACGATCCACGCCTACCGGCTGGCCGCCTGGCGCGGCGACGAGCGGCGCCGGCGCGCGCTGGCCGTGGCCGATCTGGTGATCCCGGCACTGTGCCTGCTGGCCACCGGATTCGTGGAGTACCAGGCGAACCTCTTCGAGGGCCGGGCGAACCTGACGGTCAGCTGGGTGGCCGCGCCGGTCATGGTGTGGGCGCTGATGGGCGGGGTCAGGGGCGGCCTGGTCGCCGCGACCGTGCTCGCGGTGCCCGACCTGGCGCTGCGCGGGCTGTACGCCGACCACGTCTCGGCCTCGACGGTCAACGGGATCGTGCTGCTGTACATGGTCGGCGCCGTGATCGGCTACATGGCCAGGCTGGCGCTCGACAGCGAGGCCAGGCTGGCCCGGGCCATCGCCGTGGAGACCGCGACCCGGGAGCGCGAGCGGCTGGCCCGCGACATCCACGACTCGGTGCTCCAGGTGCTCGCGCTGGTCCAGCGCAGAGGCGGCGAGGCCGGGGGCGAGGCGGCCGAGCTCGGCAGGCTCGCCGGGGAGCAGGAGGCGGCGCTGCGGACCCTGATCGGCGCGCCCCGCCCCGAGGAGATCTCCGGCAGCGGCGACACCGACCTGAGGGCGCTGCTCACCGCGCACACCGGCGCCCGGATCCAGGTGTCGGCCCCGGCGACCCCCGTCACGCTGCCGGGTCCGGCGGCCCGCGAGGTGGCGGCGGCCGTCTCGGCGGCGCTGGACAACGTCGAGCGGCACTGCCCGCCGGAGACGTCGGTGTGGATCCTGCTGGAGGACGACGGGGACCGGGTGACGGTCAGCGTCCGCGACGACGGCCCCGGCATCCCCGAAGGACGCATGGCCGAGGCCGTCTCGTCCGGGCGGCTGGGGCTCGACCAGTCGATCCGCGGCCGGGTCCGCGACCTCGGCGGCACCGTCGAGATCACCACCGCTCCGGGCGCCGGAACCGATCTGGAACTCACGATCCCGCGCCCCCGGCGGAGCTAACGTCCGGTTTAGGTCGGGGAGAGGACGATCGTTCCAGCGGACGGCGCACCCTCTCATCTCGCGCCGCCGGATCCTGGAGCGAGACATGACCGAACCCGAACCCGGCAAGCCCGTCGCCGGCAGCCCCCCTCCGCCGCCCCCCGCTCCCGAGCCCGATCCCCTCCCGGACCCGGAACCGGCGCCCGCGCCCGCCGCGGTCGCGGCACCGCCGCGCCGCAGGTTCGAGCGGGTCAGGACCCTCGCCCCGGCCGGAGCGCTCGGCATGCTGGCGGCGGGCCTGGTCGGCGGCCTCGTCGGAGGCGGCGTGGTGGCGATCGCGGGGACCTTCGACGACGGCGGCCCCGAGCACCACAAGCGCCCGTTCGTCCGGGTCGTCCCCGACGGCCGCTGGCAGTACGGGGGCGGGCAGGGCGACGGCTGGGGCAGGGCCTACCCGGTGCCCGAGCAGGGACCGGGTTTCCGGCGGTTCAACCGGTACCCCGAGGAGATGCCGGTGCCCGCCCCGCAGCCGCAGGCGCCGACGGCGAACCCGGCGCCGCCCCTGACCGTGTCGCCCAGCCCCAGCCCCAGCCGGACCTGAGGCCGGCAGGATCTGAGGCTGGGAGGATCTGAGGCTGGGAGGAACACGAACGCCGCCGTCCCCGGTGGGACGGCGGCGTTCGACGGTTCAGGCGGAGGCGGGGGCCTCGAAGCCGACCGCCCCGCGCGGGGCGGGCAGGGCGAGCCTGACCTTGGTGTGGCCCTCGTGGGCGGCGACGGCTGCCTGGTGGTACTGCTCCAGGTCGCCGCGGAACTCCGGGTCCTGGTAGACCGTTCCGTCGATCAGCGGGCCCTGGCGGCCGTCGATGACGGCCAGGACGTCGTCCCCGGTGAGGGTCTTGTGGGTCTCCAGCGCGTGCGCCAGGGCCAGGACCTCGCCCCGGGCCTCGGTGAGGATCTCCTCGGCCTTCTCCAGCAGCTTCACCAGCAGCGTCTCGATCCGCTCCGGCAGGCGGCCGTCCGTGGGGTCGGGCGCCTTGGAGGGGGTCGCTCCGAAGCCCAGGCCGCCGCCCTTGCGGCCGCCCTTCGGCTCGGCGTTGCCCGGGCTGCCGATGCCGAGGCCCTGGAGAGCGGTCAGCGACGAGATGCCGCTGCCCATGCCCCAGTAGGCCTCCATCAGGGCCGCGACGAGCGTCGCCGACTCGAGGTCGCCCGAGACGCCCGAGCTGTTGTCCTCGCCGAAGAACATCCGCTCTCCCGCCAGCGACGCGAGCGAGACGAGGATGTCGGCCTCGTACTCCGTGCGCCACCGGGTGAACTGGTCCTCCGGCTTGATGCTGGCGACCATGCCGAGGTAGTCGCTGCCCTTCTCGATCGTCGCGATGTCGATCTCGAGGTGCTTGCGGGTCTTGTAGGCCATGACCGCGTGGCACGCCTCGTGCACCGCCACGGCGTGCCGCTCCCGCTCGATGTACTCGACGTCCTCGGGCGGGCCGAGCTGCTTGAGCCGCTTGGCGTGCATGACGTCCGACCAGGTGATGACCTCGCGCCCGGCCCGGATCGCGGTGATCAGCGACTCGTTGACGAGGTCCTTGATCGTCGCACCGGTGGCGTAGGGCGTCACGGTGGCGAGCTTGTCGAGCTCGTCGTCGGTCAGCTCGTGGTCGACCTTGTCGAAGTAGCCCCTGTAGGTGCGGACCCGGCCGGCCTTCGACGGATAGCCGACCTTGTAGATCCGGTCGATGCGGCCGGGACGCAGCAGCGCCTCGTCCAGGGCGTTCGGCATGTTCGTGGCCATCATGATCAGGATCCGGTACTTGGGCGGCGGCTTCGGCCGCATCCCCAGCGCCCTGCGGACGTACCGGTTGACGAACCCGCGCGGCTTCTTCAGCCCGGACATCTCGGTGAGCAGGGCCTGCAGCGTGCCCATGTCGCCGCCGCCCCCGCCCATGCCGCCGCCCATGACGATCTTGTCCTGGGTGCCGCCGGGCAGCCCGCCGCCCGAGGCGAGCTTCCAGCGGGTGTCCTCCGACAGGTAGGACATGCCGTTGCAGCCCGCGTGCCGGAACGCCGCGCTCCCGGCCGCGGAGAAGCCCGGCTGACCCATCGGTCCCGTGCCGGTGGGCAGCGACCTGCGGCCCAGCGAGTCGGCCTCGTCGAAGAAGACGATGACGCCGCCGTACCGCAGCGACAGCTTGCGGATCTTGCGGAAGAGCCCCTTGACCTTCAGGACGCCGACGCCCATGAACATGTTGATGAACGCGCCGGGGTCGACGAACACGTACGGCTTGCCCGTCTGCCCGGCGACGGCCTCCGCCATGAGGGTCTTGCCCGTCCCAGGAGGCCCCCACAGCAGGATGCCGCCCGGCACGTACCCGCCCTTGGCCTCGATCTCCTCGGGGTTCTCCAGGAACAGGATGTTCTCCTGGACGCGCTCCAGGACGTGGTCCTGCCCCCACACGTCGGTGAACCGGGTCTTGATGTCGTCGGGGTAGTAGACGTCGACGCCGCCCTTGGACAGGAACCAGAAGATCGCCGCGAACTGCCCGACGACGATGAACAGGATGAACAGCACCTGGATCAGCATCGGCATGGCCTGCCAGATGAGCGACGGCAGCTGGAACAGGGCCAGGACGGGTGAGGTGTCCCGGGCCTTGCCGATCACCACGGCGATGATGGTGAGCCAGATCAGGTAGGTGATCACCCTGCCGATGCGGAAGCGCGTCCAGGGCGACAGGCGGCGCGTCGACTGCCGCTCGAAGCCGCCGAAGATCCGCTCCGTCCAGAACACGTGGTAGCGCGACCACCGCTCGGACAGGAAGAAGTGGATCTGCCGCAGCAGCTCGAGCCCGGCGAGCACGAACACCCAGCGGGCGTCCTGGGCCTGCTGACGGGCGGCGTCACCGAAGGGCAGCAGCGGGTTGTCCGCCATCGACGCCCAGACCAGCGCGAACCAGACCAGGGTGAGCAGGAGCAGGTACTTGACGCGGTCGAAGAGCGAGAGGCGCTTGCGGGTGGGGCCGGGGAGAGCGGCCGGCTCGGCGTCGGGAGCGTCGACGGTCACAGCGTCCGCGGCGACGACGGGGTCGTCCGCCATCGGCTCGGTCGTCGGCACTTCCTCCGGCCTCTTACGCCGAAAGATCATTTAAGTGTTCCTCACCGTGAACGATTCGGCGATCGCGTCGAGCTCACTCTTGCGATCTTTGAAGCACTTGGCGGAGCATCGGACGATCATCCAGTAGAGGTGGCCGTCGTCGCTGGCGTAGGCGGTCAGGTCGAACGTCTGCAGGCCGCCGAGCGCGGCGCTGTAGTTGTAGGTCGTCCGGACCCCGCGTACCCCGTGTCCGGGGGTCAGCAGCTCGTCGCGGAGCAGCTCGAACCCCCGCAGGCCCGTGCCGTTGTCCGAGGCGGTCTGCCGCGACGTCTCGGTCACGGGCAGGAAGAGGTCGCGCAGATGGTTCAGCGAGATCGTGCCCTGCTCGGGGTCGGTGAGGCGGCGTACGGTGGCGTAGACGAAGGGCTGGTCGCTGCCGAGGCCGAGCAGGTGTGCGGCCGAGGGCTTGGCGTCGGCGTCGTAGGCGACGGACCAGGTGATCTTGTCGATGACCTCCGCCGTGGCGGAGTCGGGGTCGGTGTCGTTGAGTGCGGAGTTCAGCGACTTCTCATCGATCTCGTGCCACTCCGCCGGCACCCGGAAATAGGTCTTGTCGCCGGAGTTCTTCACGTAGTGATAGGACGGGTCCCCGCAGGCCGAGAGCGTCAGGGCGAGGGGGGACAGCAGGGCAAGGGCTAGTGCGCGCCGCGCGCTGGGCACCAGAGGACCTCCGCGGGGGGTGTAACTGATTGCTCATATGTACCCAAATTCCTGTTCGATCCACATTTTGTGCCAAAGTCACAACGATTTAACTCAAGGAGGTTTAATGACCAAGGTCATGGTCGTGGACGATCATCCGATGTGGCGTGACGCGGTGGCCCGCGACCTCGCCGACGCCGGATACGACGTGGTGGCGACGGCCGGGGAGGGGCGGCAGGCCGTCCGGATCGCCTCCGCGGCGTCTCCGCAGGTCGCGGTGGTCGACCTCCAGCTCCCCGACATCAGCGGGGTCGAGGTGACGCGGGCGCTGGCCGCGTCCGGGATCCGGGTGCTGGTGCTGTCGGCGAGCGGCGAGCAGGAGGACGTGCTCGAGGCCGTCAAGGCGGGGGCGACGGGTTACCTTCTGAAATCCGCGGGACGTCCGGAGTTCCTCGACGCCGTGGCGCGCACCGTCACCGGTGACGCTGTGTTCACGCCGGGACTGGCGGGCCTCGTGCTCGGGGAGTACCGGCGGCTGGCCGCCGCGCCCGCGCCCGAGCCGGACGCCCCCCGCCTCACCGAGCGGGAGACCGAGGTGCTGCGGCTGGTCGCCAAGGGCCTCACCTACAAGCAGATCGCCGAACGCCTCGTGCTCTCGCACCGCACGGTGCAGAACCACGTGCAGAACACCCTGGGGAAGCTGCAACTTCACAACCGGGTTGAGCTGGTGAGATACGCCATAGAAAAGGGTCTGGACGGCGAGTAGCCCGACAGGTCATTCTTCGCCTGAGAAATACCGGGAACCGGCCCCCCTCTCCTCGCATCTCACAGAGGAGCCGGACCCTCCCGGCTCTGGTGAAGGAGCGTGGCGCATGGCGGCTTCCGGAACGGCGACCTGGGGCATCTCGGGGCCGGAATTCCTCGGCGGTTATGGCGTGGCGGCGGCCGGGCTGCTCGTGGTGGTCCTGCTGATCCGCATGTGGGCCTCGGCGGGGAAGCGGCCTGACCGCGCCCTGCACCACTACGAGCTGGCCTTCCTCAGCGGGGGCGGCAGGCGGGCCGTCGCGGCCAGCCTGGGCGCGCTGCGCTCGGGCCAGGTGATCGCCTCGGCCAAGAACGCCAAGCTGTCGATCGTCGGCACTCCGCGGATGACCCTCTACCCCCTCGACCATGCCGTCCTCGAGGCGATCGGCCGCGGCATCACCACCGGCGGGCTGCCCCACCAGCCGCAGGTGCGGCAGCAGCTCGACCTGATCAAGGCGGAGCTGGTGGGCAGGCGCCTGCTGATGGGCCCCGCGGAACGGCGCCAGGTGCGGGCCGCCGCCCTGCCCCTGTGGCTGCTGGTCGGGCTCGGCGTGGCCAGGATCGTCGCCGGGACGGCCAACGGGCGCCCGGTCGGCTTCCTGGTCTTCATCGTCCTGCTGCTCGCGGTGCTGACGGCCGTGATGACGATCTGGGTGCCGAGCAGGACCCGCGCGGGCGCCTGGACCCTCACCGACGCCATCACCCGCTACCGGGTGTACGCGCCGCACATGTCGCCGTCCTGGTCGACCTACGGGCCCGAGGCCGTCGCCATGGGCGTCGCGATCTACGGCGGCTCGGTGCTGTTCAGCATGGACCCGGCCTTCGCGGCCGAGTCCGAGGTCGCCAGCAGGCTGGCGGGCAGCGGCGGAACCGGCTCCTGGTCGGGATCGTCGTCCTCGTCCTCGTCCTGCTCCAGCGGGTCCTCGTGCTCCAGCGGGTCGTCCTGCGGCGGCGGCTCCTCGTGCGGCGGCGGGGGATGCGGCGGATGACGGGGGTCGGGATCGGCTGGCGGCCGGAGATCGCGGCGTTCGTCGGGGCGCTGCCGGGGCCGGCCTTCACCGAGGTCGTCGCCGAGTCGCTGCACCACATCGATCCCGCCCTGCTGCCGGACGTCCCGGTGGTGCCGCACGGGGTGAAGCTGTCGCTCGGCGGCGCCGGGGAGGTCGACCCCGCGCGGGTGCGGCTCCTGGCCGAGGCGGCCGAGCTCGTCCGGGCGCCGCTGGTCAGCGAGCACGTGGCGTTCGTCCGGGCGGGCGGGCTCGAGGCGGGCCACCTGCTGCCGGTGCCGCGCTCGCGTGAGTCGCTGGACGCGCTCACCCGCAACATCAGGCTGACGCTCGCCGAGCTGGACGTGCCGCTGGCCGTCGAGCCCATCGCGGCGCTGTTCGACTGGCCCGACGACGAGTTCACCGAGGGCGAGTTCCTCACCGAGCTCCTCGACCGGACGGGCGCGCGGCTGCTGCTGGACGTCGCCAACGTGTACGCCAACGCCCGCAACCGCGGCCGGGATCCGGTCGCGGTGCTGGAGTCCTTCCCGCTCGACCGGGTGGCCTACGTCCATGTCGCGGGCGGCGCCGAGCACGACGGGCTCTACCACGACACCCACGCGCACGCCCTGCCGCAGGAGGTCCTCGCTCTGGTCGCCGAGACCGCGCGGCGGGTGCCGGACCACCTCGGCTACCTGCTGGAGCGCGACGGGGACTACCCTCCGGCCGCCGATCTCGTCCGCGAGCTGGACGCCGTCGCCGACGCCGCGTCCCTGCCGAGGATCACATGAGCGGGCTCGCCGGACGGCAGGAGGCCCTCGTGCGGGCGCTCGTCGGCGGGGGCGGCCTTCCCGCCGGGTTCGACGCCCGGCTCGTCGGGGCGGCCGCGAAGGCGCTGCTGCGCAAGCGGTCGGGAGAGATCGTCCGGGCGTGGCCCGAACTCGCCGGGAGCGAGGCGGAGATCGTCCGATGGGCGGAGGGACGGCCGTCGCTCGGGTCGTGGCGGGACGGCTGGGAGTTCGCCCGGGAGCACCGGGAGTCCCTCGGCCGGGACGCCCTGACGGCCCTGGTGGTCTGTGAGGTCCGCTGGATCCACGGGGGTGAACCCCGGCGGCGCAGGGGTCCCGTGGTGCGCCGCGTGCCTGGTGGGGCGGTTTTCGGGGCCTTTGGACGGAGGGTCGTCCTGCGCCGGTGATGGCCGGGAGGTGACGACGTTCTCACCCGTGCTTTCCCTCCCTCGAGAAGAGGTCTAGACCAGAGGGGAGGAGCGAGCGGAAGGGGAGGGCATGCGGATCGGAGTGCTCACGGGGGGCGGTGACTGCCCGGGGCTCAACGCCGTGATCCGGGCGATCGTGCGCAAGGGGATACCGGGCTACGGCCACGAGTTCGTGGGGTTCCGCGACGGCTGGCGCGGCCCGCTCGAAGGCGACACCACCGTCCTGGACGTCCAGGCCGTCCGCGGGATCCTGCCGCGCGGCGGGACGATCCTCGGGTCGTCGCGGACCAACCCGCTGAAGATCGAGAACGGCATCGCGCGGATCAAGGAGAACCTGGCCTCGCTCGGGGTCGACGCCCTGATCGCGATCGGCGGCGAGGACACCCTGGGCGTCGCACGGGCGCTGCACGACTCCGGCGTCCCCGTGGTGGGCGTCCCCAAGACCATCGACAACGACCTCAACGCCACCGACTACACCTTCGGCTTCGACACCGCCGTCGGGATCGCCATGGAGGCGATCGACCGGCTGCACACCACCGCCGAGTCCCACCACCGCGCCCTGATCTGCGAGGTCATGGGACGCCACGCGGGCTGGATCGCGCTGCACGCCGGGATGGCCGCGGGCGCGAACGTCATCCTCATCCCCGAGAAGCCCTTCGACATCGACCGGGTCGTCGCCTACGTCGAGTCGCGGTTCCGGACCCGGTACTCGCCGATCCTCGTGGTCTCCGAGGGCGCCCACCCCGTCGACGGGCAGATGGAACTGCTCGGCGGCGACCTCGACGCGTTCGGGCACGTCCGGCTCGGCGGGATCGGCGAGTGGCTGGCCAAGGAGATCGAGAAGCGCACCGGCAAGGAGGCCCGCACGACCGTCCTCGGGCACATCCAGCGGGGCGGCACCCCCACCGCCTTCGACCGGGTCCTCGCCACCAGGTTCGGGCTCCAGGCCATCGACGCCGTCAACGAGCACGACTTCGGCATCATGGTCGCGCTGCGCGGCACCGACATCGTCAGGGTCGGCCTGGACGAGGCCACCGCGACGCTCAAGACCGTCCCCGTCGAACGCTATGCCGAGGCCGAGGTCTTCTTCGGCTGAGGGAACCGGTAACGTCCCCGGTCGGTCTCAGGGAGAGACCGACCAAAGGGGACACGCATGGACATGCTCAGTTACACACCGCTGATCTTCATCGCGGCCGGGCTCGCGATCGCGGTGGCGGGCCTCCGGAACATCGTGCGCTCCCGGCGGTTCGCCGCCACGGCCTGCCGGGTGCCCGGCACCGTCACCGACGTCCGGACGCGGCTGACCGGCCAGGGCGAGCACCTGCGGGCCGTCGGGCGTCCCGTGCTGGCCTTCACCACGCTGGAGGGCCGGGAGATCCGGACCGAGGCCGAGGACCCCTCAGGTCACGGCGTCGGCCGGGAGGTCGGGGTTCTGTACGACCCGGCCGACCCGACGGCGGCCCGGATCGAGGGAACCCACTCCGTGTGGTCGGGGCTGGTGGCCGTGGCGGTCGGCCTCGTGTTCGCGGCCCTGTCCTTCGGGCTGCTCAGCGCCTTCACCGACGGCTTCGAGGACCTGCGCGGCGGCTCGGGAGGCTCGTCCACCGAGTGCTTCGACGCCCAGGACCAGCCGATCGACTGCCCCGCCGACCTCATCGGCGACGAGGAGGTTCCCTAACGTTCGCCGGACCGGTTCCCTAGACGCGGCCGTCGAGGGTGGTGGCGGTCATGGCGAGCATCCGGAAGGCGCCGACGGCCGTCAGGAGCTCGATGAGCTGGCGGCTGGACAGGAAGCCGCTGAGCTCGGTCCAGGTGGCGTCGGTCACGTAGCGGCCGGTGTGCAGCTCGTCGACGGCCTGGATGAGGGCGGCCTCGCGGCCGTCGGCGGCGGTGCCGGTCCGCGCCCTGGCGGCGAGGCCGGGCTCGGCGGCCAGGGCGCGCAGGCGCCACTCCTCCTGGGCCCAGGAGGAGTCGCGGCCGCACAGGTCCAGGGTCCGCAGCACGACCAGATCCATCCGCTCGCCCGTCAGCGTCAGATGACCGCCGACCCGGTGGGCCAGGAACCGCAGCGCGGACGGCAGGTGCGGATGCCCGGCCAGCAGCTTGCGGGCCCGAGGCGCGACCGGCAGCCACGGGACGGAAGGCCGCTCCGGGGTCCCGGCCGGGATCGGGGCGGGCGCCTCGCGCGGGCCGCGGGGCTCCGGCGGCGCCGCCGCCCAGGAGGGCGGTGAGGGCAGGGTGAGCGGGGTCCTGCTCCAGCCGTCGTAGGGGACGCCGAGGCTGCCGTAGAGCTGGGCGCCCGCGTCGTAGAAGCCCGTCACCAGGCAGAGCTCGGCGCGCTGGCGCGGTGACAGGAAGTACAGCCGGCTCCAGGTGTCGTCGCCGATCCGCTGGCAGGAGTACAGCTCGTCCACCGCGCGCAGCAGGGCGACCTGGCGCGGCTCCCAGCCCAAAGCCTCCGGGCCGCGGGCGATCCGGCGCATCCACGCCCAGTCCCGCCCCAGCGCCCGCTGGACGTTCGCGTGGTGGCCCCACTCGTAGTAGCCGCCGGCGTTCCACGACGCCCGCAGGATCACCAGCTCCCGTTCGCGCGGCTTCAGCGACAGCGCCGGATAGGAGGCCAGGTACAGCGGGAGCAGCGCGGACAACAGCCGGGGATGGCGCACCAGGACGGCTCCCGCGGCCGTCGCCGGGGGGAACCACGGCAGCGGGATCGCGGGGCGGACCCGCGGGACGCGGGGGAGGGGCCAGCGGGTGTTGATCGCGGACATGCGGAAATCCTGTCGCCCGGAGGGAGGCTCATGACGCAGTCTAATGAGGCGACTCGTTCGAAGTGCTCGCCGGGATGGGCGACACTGAAAGGTAGCCCAAAACGTCCAGCGGAGGTTGTCGATCATGACCGTGGCGAACGCCATCGGTGAGCCCTGTGTCCTGCTCAAGCTCGGTGAGATCGTTCTCAAGGGGAAGAACCGGCACCAGTTCGAACAGCGCCTGCAGAGCAACATCCGCAAGGCGGTGGCCTCCACCGGGTTCAGGATCGACCTGTGGCAGCGGTCCGGAGTGATCGTCGTGCGGGTGCCCGGCGGCACTCCCGAGGAGGTCGAGACGGTCGCCCGGCGGCTCGAGGACGTCATGGGCATCGTGATCGTCCACCGGGTGTGGCGGGTGGCCAAGACCGTCGAGGCCACCACCCAGGCCGCCCTGGACGTCGTCGCCCAGCACCCGCTGACCGCCACCGGCGGCTCCTTCGCCGTGCGCGCCCGCCGCCGCGACAAGCGCTTCCCCGTGACCTCCTCCGATCTCGGCACCTCGATCGGGTCGGAGATCAACGTCAAGTTCGGGCTGCCGGTCAACCTCAAGCGCCCCGCCATCACGGTGTCGATCGAGGTCGACCGCGACGAGGTCTTCGTCTACACCGACGGCCCGCTCGGCCAGGGCGGCCTGCCGGTCGGCTCCTCCGGCCGCGGCCTGGTCCTGATGTCGGGCGGCATCGACTCGCCCGTCGCCGCGTACCGCATGATGCGCCGCGGGCTGCGCGTGGACTTCCTGCACTTCTCCGGGATGCCGTTCACCGGCCCGGAGTCGATCTACAAGGCCTACGCCCTCGTCCGCGAGCTCGACAAGTTCCAGGGCGACTCCCGGCTGTACGTCGTCCCGTTCGGCAAGGCCCAGCAGCAGATCAAGTCCGCGGGCGACGACCGTCTCGCGATCATCGCCCAGCGCCGCCTGATGCTGAAGACCGCCGAGATCGTCGCCGAGCGCCGCCGCGGCGGAGCCCTGATCACCGGCGACTCCCTCGGCCAGGTCGCCAGCCAGACCCTCGTCAACATGACGGCCCTCGACGACGCCGTCGACCTGCCGATCCTCCGCCCCCTGGTCGGCATGGACAAGTCCGAGATCATGGACCAGGCCCGCCGTATCGCGACCCTGTCGATCTCCGAGCTCCCCGACGAGGACTGCTGCTCCATCCTCGCCCCCCGCCGCCCCGAGACCGCAGCCAAGATCGCCGACCTCCGCCAGATCGAGAAGCGCCTCGACGCCGAGGAACTCGCCGAGCAGCTCGCCGACTCCGTCCAGGAACACCGCCCCGTCTACGGCTCGGACTGAGCTGCTCCTCCGGCCGGGCTACTCCTCCAGGAGGCCCTCGGCCTTGAGCTGGAGGGCGAGGATCTCGACCGGGGGGTCGGGGTCGAAGTCGGAGGGGCGGGGGAGCTCGGGGCCGTCGGGGCCCAGGCGGGCGACCTTCTCGAGGCGGACGATGCGGAAGCGGCGGCCCTGGACCTCGAGTTCGTCGAGGCGGGCGCCGGTGAGCAGATGGGCGGCGCGGGCGTAGGCGGCCGCCGTCTCGGGGTCGGGGTGCTCCAGCACCGGCAGGACGTTCAGCAGATAGTCCGCCAGGGAGTTGCGGGCGTGGGTCGGGGTCGGGCAGGCGGCCGTGGCGGCGCGCCAGCCGTCGTGCAGGTACTCCGCGACCGAGAACGCCGGGCGCATCGGGAACAGGAACGGGTGCGTGGCGGCGGCGCGGTGGGCGTCGTTGAGCGCCTCGTCGGACAGGAATCCCGGACGCGACAGGGCCGCGGTGAACTGGGTCGACAGCAGCGAGCGCGGTTCGGAGCGAGGGAAGGCCGGCAGGAGCTCCATCGGGTGGTCGTAGGCCGAGCGCGGATCGAGGTCGGTCGGGCGCGGCGGCTCCGGCTCGGTCTCGTTCATGCGCAGGACCTGCTCGACCCGGACGACCCGGAAGCGGCGCCCGGCCACGGTCATCTCGTCGTGGCGCTCCCAGTCCAGGACGCGCGCGGCCTCCTGGTACTCCTCGGACGGCCCGAGGCGGCGCAGGTGGTTGGCCAGGTCGTCGCGGCTGCACTGGGGGGTCGCCTCACCCAGGCTGATGATCTGCCAGCCGTGGGGGGTCTCCTCGGCGACTCCGAACATCGGCCCGGCCAGGACCATGAGCGGATAGGCGCGGTGGGCGCGGAGGGCGTCCTGAGCCGCGACCGCGCGGACCGGGTCCGACAGGTCGGCCAGGTCGCGGTACAGGGCGTCGTCGTCCATGAGTACTCATGGTGCAAGGTGGACGGGGATTTCGCAGTCGGTTGGGGGATTTATCTCAGACGGCGCAACGCGAGTTCGGCGAGGGCGGTCGCCCCGTCGGTCATGACGGCCTCGTCGAAGACGGCGTCGGGGGAGTGGTTCATGGGCGCCGTCGCGGGGTCGGCGTCCGGCGGGCACGCCCCGAGCAGGATGAACGCGCCCGGCACCCGGTCGAGGACGAAGGAGAAGTCCTCCGAGGCGGGGAAGGGACGCGGGGAGTCGACGTAGCGGCCGTCGCCGAAGACCTCGGTGAGCGCCCGCGCGGCGAAGGCGGCCTCGCCGTGGTCGTTCACCGTCACGGGGTAGTCGGTCCGGTACTCCAGGTCGAGGTCGAGCCCGTGGCCGTCGGCGATGCCGCGCAGCAGCCGCACCGTCCCCTCCTCCATGAGCGCCTGGGACTCCTTGGAGAAGGTCCGGATCGTCGCGGCGAACTCGACGGAGCCGGGGATGACGTTGTCGGCGGTGCCGCCCGCGATCCGCCCGACCGTCAGCACGACGGGGTCGAAGACGTCGAACCTGCGGGTCACGAAGGTCTGGAGGGCCAGGACCATCTCGCAGGCCGCCGGGATCGGGTCGAGCGCGGCGTGCGGGCTGGATCCGTGCCCGCCGCGCCCCCGCACCGTCACGAGGAGCCGGTCGGCGGCGGCCATGGCGGGTCCGCCGCGCGACACGAAGATCCCCGACGGCAGGATGTTGGACACGACGTGCAGCGCGTAGGCGGCGACGGGCGCGCTCCCCGCGGCCTCGAGCACCCCCTCCTCGATCATGTGCCTGGCCCCGCTGAAACCCTCCTCGCCGGGCTGGAACATGAAGATCACGTCGCCCGCGAGCTCCTCGCGCCGTTCCACGAGCAGCCGCGCGGCCCCGACCAGCATGGCCGTGTGCAGGTCGTGGCCGCAGGCGTGCATCGCGCCCTCCGGCCCGGCGAACGGCAGCCCGGTGCTCTCGGTGACGGGCAGGGCGTCCATGTCGCCGCGCAGCAGGACCGCCGGCCCCGGCCGCCCCCCGCGCAGCACGGCCGTCACGGAGGTCAGGCCCGCCCCGGTGGAGACCTCAAGCGGCAGCCCGTCCAGCGCGGCCAGCACCGCCGCCTGGGTGCGGGGCAGATCGAGCCCGAGCTCGGGAAGGGCGTGAAGCTCGCGCCGCAGGGCCACGAGCCCGTCCTGGAATTCCGACATGATCCCAATATCCCCCACCGGCCCCCGCCCCGCCCGCGGTCCCCCCGAACGCGCATGCCCGCGCCGAAATCGGCCCCAAAGGATGGATCTTGGTAGGTGCCGGGCGCTTATCCTGCTGTCATGAGCGACGGATGGATGCGCAGTGCGGCCCGGCGCGTTCTCCGCCACCGGCGCAGGCAGCTCGTGACGGTCGTCGTCCTGGGGCTGTCCTCGGTCGCGATGCTCGTGGGCGCGCACGAGGCCGGGGGCTACTGGCGTGACCTGATGCTCAACATCGGCGCGAGCCTCGTGCTCGTGGTCGCCTCCTATGCCATCTTCGACTCGGTCTTCGAGGAACTGCGCGCGGGACGCGTCGTCGAGCACGACAGCCTCGACCGGAACCTGTGCCTGCGCCGGTTCGGCGAGGCCCACTCCACGCTCGCCATCATGGAGACCTGGACGGGCCTGCTCGAGGACCCGTTCGCCGCCCGCTTCCTCGACATCCTGCGCGAGGCGCTCGTCCGCGGGGTCGAGGTGCGGATCCTGCTGCTCAGCCCCGGGTCGATCGCCGCGGAGGAGCGCACCCGCGAGCTCGGCGGGGAACGCCGGGGGCCGGGCGCCGTCGACGTGGCGCGGGAGATCGAGTCGAACCTCCTGCAGCTGCACCGCTTCGCCCGCGAGCGGCTCCCCGAGCAGTTCCGCGACCGCTTCGAGGTGCGGGTCACCCCCAACATGCCGTCGGTCCAGCTCTACCGCTGGGACCAGAAGGCGCTCATCTCCTTCTTCCCGCTCAACGAGCGCGCCTACGACTCCAGCCAGCTCGAGGTGTTCCTCAACACCCCGGTCGGCCGGTTCGTCGAGGAGGACTTCGAGACCAAGTGGGAGGCGGCCGACACCGCCGACCTCGCGGCCTACATGCGGCTGGAGCTGACCGTCGCGATCCCCGGGGAGGACCCCGAGGAGGTGTCCTGCGAGTTCGTGACGATCAACGGCGACCACTACATCTCCGTCGCGGGCCTCGGCTACTTCCTCGACAGGTTCGACGACGTGCGCCTCTCGCCGCCCGCGGGGGAGCGCCTCTGGCGGCTCTCGGTCGTGGCCCGCGATCACTTCGAAGAGGTCGAGCTCAAGTTCACCCGGAAATATGGAACCGGACGGGATACTTTCCTACGTCTCATTCAGGACTGACCTCCGACCACCGCTGGAGAAATCGCATGACCGTCATCGCCTTCGAGGACTTCGCCAAGGTCGACCTGCGCGTCGGGCGGGTCCTCGCCGTCGAGGAGTTCCCCGAGGCGCGCAAGCCGTCCTTCAAGATCCAGGTGGACTTCGGGTCCGAGATCGGCACGCTGTGGACCAGCGCGCAGGCCGCCTCCGACTACACGCCGGAGGAGCTGAAGGACCGGCTCGTCATCGGGGCCGTCAATCTCGGGTCCCGGCGCATCGCGGGTTTCACCTCGCAGTTCCTGCTGCTCGGGGTCAAGGCGGAGGACGGCGGGCTGTCGCTGCTGGAGCCCGGCCGGGGCGGTGCCGTGGGCGGCAATGTCTACTGAGCGGTTCTTCTCCGCCCACTGGACGGCCCTGGCCCACGACCTCCCGGCCGAGCTGGCCGAGCACCTGGATAGGGAACGTGCCGAACTGCGCGCGCTGCTCGCCGCCCACGGCCACGGCGCCGTCATCGAGGCGGGCTGCGCCGACGGCAGCCTCATGTGGCCCGTGGCGCGCGATCTCGGCCTTCCCTACTTCGGGGTGGACCTCGCGGCGGAGGCCGTCGCCCGGCTGCGCCCGGACCTGCCCCCGGGATCGCTGGCCGTCGCCGGCGACGTCGTGGACCTTCCCCGGCTGCTGGCGGCGGAGGGATGGCGTCCGGGCGGGCGGGTCCTGGCGGTGCTGCCGTTCAACCTCGTCGGGATCCTGCCCGATCCCGGGCGGGCCCTGCTGGCCGTCGCCGACGCCGGGGCGGACGTCCTGGTGCTGGCCTACCGGCAGAGCGCGGCGGTGCGCGCGGTCCGGGCCCGCTACTTCGAGCGGTGCGGCCTGGCCGGCGCGTTCACCGAGGACGAGCGCGGCCAGCACTTCCGCGCCCCCGGCTACACCTCCTCGGCGCTCCGGCCGGAGATCGTCAAGAAGATGATCGCCGAGGCCGGCTTCCAGGTCACCGAGGAGGGGCGCTACGGCCTCTACGGGCTGAGCCTCGAGGGGCTGCCCGCGGGCACCTGACGGGTCAGACGGCGACGACCTCGGTGAGGGCGCGGCCGACGGCCTGGGGGAGGGTGCGGACGAGGGCGGCGAGTTCCTCGAGGTCGGTGTCGACGAGGGCCTGGGGGCCGTCGCAGAGGGCCGACTCGGGGTGGGGGTGGACGTCGATGATGACGCCGTCGGCGCCGACCGCGATCGCGGCGGCGGTCAGGGGGAGCACCAGGTCGCGGCGGCCGCCCGAGTGCGACGGGTCGACGATGACCGGCAGGTGCGACAGGCGCTGGGCGACCGGGACGGCCGAGATGTCGAGGGTGTTGCGGGTGGCCTTCTCGAACGTGCGGATGCCGCGCTCGCACAGCACGATGTCGAGGTTGCCGCGCTGGGCGATGTACTCGGCCGACATCAGCCACTCCTCGATGGTGCCGGACATGCCGCGCTTCAGCATGACGGGCTTGCCGGCCTCTCCGGCGGCCTGGAGGAGGGCGAAGTTCTGGGTGTTGCGGGTGCCGATCTGGAGCATGTCGGCGTACTGGGCGACGAGCTCCACGTCACGGGCGTCCACGACCTCCGTGACGACGGGCATGCCCGTCTCGGCGCGGACGTCGGCGAGGATCTTCAACCCGGCCGCGCCGAGGCCCTGGAAGGCGTAGGGGGAGGTCCGGGGCTTGTAGGCGCCGCCGCGCAGCAGGGTCGCGCCCGACCGCTGCGCCATCAGGGCGGCCTGGAGGGTCTGGTCGGGGGTCTCCACCGCGCAGGGGCCCGCGATCAGGGTCATGGTGCCGGGGCCGATCGGGACGCCGCCGACGTGGACGACCGTGCGCTCGGGGTGGTTCTCGCGGCTCACGAGCTTGTAGGGGGCGGTGATCCGGATGACGTCGCCGACGCCGCGCTGCCCGCGCAGGTTCAGGGTGCCGAACCGGGTGCTGTCCCCGACCAGCCCGACGATCGTGCGGTTGACGCCACGCGAGACGAACGCCTCGCCGCCCGCCGTCTCGACGAGCGTGACGACGTTCTGGATGTCGGACTCGGTGGCCTCAGGAGCCATCACGACGACCATGGGTTTTCCCCTCAGAAATGCCAAGAGCCCCGGACCTGTGGGGCCCGGGGCTCGTTGGTGTGAAGTCTGTCAGCGCAGCGTCCGGCTGACGATCACCCTTGACCCGGGCTCGCCATACCAAAAGAAGTAAACGACGTTACGCACGGGACACACCATAGCTCATGATCGTCCGTGGTGCCCACACCGGGGGGCGCGATTCGCCTCACAGCCGCGGGATGGCAGGATGAGCCGGAAGATGACCCCTCCTGAGAAGCCCTTGCCGCCGGGCCAGTACGTGCCACGGGGATTCCCGGTGCTGCACTACGGGCCCGTGCCCCGTTTCCGCGAAGAGAAGTGGGACTTCCGCGTCTTCGGCATCACCGCCGACGGAGGCGAGGGCCGCTGGGACTGGGCGGCGTTCCAGAAGCTCCCGCAGCACAAGATCGTCGCGGATTTCCACTGCGTCACGAAGTTCACGATCCCCGACAACCTGTGGGAGGGCGTGACCGGCCGCACCCTGGCGGAGCTGGTCCCGCCGCACCCGGACGTCACCCACGTCATGGTCTGGGCCGAGTACGGCTACAGCGCCAACATCCGGCTCGAGGACTTCCTCGCCGAGCAGACGGTCCTGGCCACCCACCACAACGGCGAGCAGATCACCGCCGACCACGGGTTCCCGGTCCGGATGGTCGTCCCCCACCTGTACGCGTGGAAGAGCGTGAAGTGGGCGCGGGCGATCGAGTACATGGTGGGGAACCGCCGCGGGTTCTGGGAGGAACGCGGCTATCACACCACCGCCGATCCCTGGAAGGAACAGCGGTACTCCTACCAGGAGGAGTAATTCTCAGTGCGTAGTCGGTAACTGTCCGTTATGGTGCCCAGTCATGGGCGTAAAGCTGCGGAGACAGAAGCACGGCTTCGGCACCTCGTCCGACGACGCCACCTTCGCCACCCTCCACACGATCTCGCAGGCGTCGCCGTCGCTGCGGGCCGGACTGAACGCCGACAGCGCGCGCAAGGCCGCCCGGCATCTGCGCGCGCTGCTGGGGGCCGAGGCCGTGGCCCTCACCGACGAGCGGAGCCTGCTCGTCTGGGAGGGGCGGGGCCGCGATCACGAGACCCTCCGGCTGGTGGCGCCCGTCCTGGCCTCCGGCCGTCCCCGGGTGGCGGAGGGACTTCCCTGCCCCGATCCGGAGTGCGTGCTGCGGGCCGCGATGATCGCGCCGCTGGCCGTCGAGGGGCGGATCGTCGGCACCCTCACCGCCTTCGGGGCCGAGTCCTGCCCGGCGCGGGTCAGGGCGCTGTCGGAGGTGGCCCGCTGGGTGTCGGGCCAGCTCGAGCTCGCCGAGCTCGACTCCTCACGGGCGCGGCTGGCCGAGGCGGAGATGAGGGCGCTGCGGGCCCAGATCTCGCCGCACTTCGTCTACAACTCCCTGACGACCATCGCCTCGTTCGTCCGCACCGACCCCGAACGCGCCCGGGAGCTGCTGCTGGACTTCGCCGACTTCGCCCGCTACTCCTTCCGCAACCCGCGCGAGTTCACCACGCTGGCCGACGAGCTGAGGTCGATCCACCGCTACGTGCAGCTCGAGACCGCCAGGTTCGGCGAGAAGCTCCGGTTCTCGGTGGACGTCGCGCCGGAGATCCTGCCGGTGGCGGTGCCCTTCCTGTCGCTCCAGCCGCTGGTCGAGAACGCCATCCGGCACGGGATGGAGGCGGCGTGCCCGGTGTTCCGGATCCGGATCACCGGCCGCGACTCCGGACCCGACGCCCGGCTGAGCGTCGAGGACGACGGCGTGGGGATGGACCCCGGCCACGTCCGGGCGATCCTCTCGGGCCATCCGGAGCCCAACGCCGGCATCGGCCTGGCCAACGTGGACGAGCGGCTGCGCCAGGTCTACGGCGACGAGTACGGCCTGGTCGTCGAGACCGCCCCCGGCGCCGGAACCAAGATCGATCTCAGGATCCCCAAGTACCGGCCGGGCGTCCACCCCGGATGACCCGCTGCTGACTGTGTGAAAGCGATTGCGCGCGGAGCGTGCGGAAGGGATGGTTCGTCCATGCTTCGTGTGCTCGCCGTCGACGACGAGCTTCCCGCCCTGGAGGAGCTGGTGTACCTGCTCAAGGCCGATCCGAGGATCGAGTCCGTCGCCCAGGCCAACGATCCCGCGCAGGCGCTGCGCGGCCTGTCCCGCATGCTCGTCGAGGGGGAGCGGCTCGACGCGGTCTTCCTCGACATCCGCATGCCGGGCCTCGACGGCCTGGATTTCACCCGGCTGCTGTCGGGGTTCGCCAGCCCGCCCGCGGTCGTCTTCGTGACCGCCCACGACGACTGCGCCGTCACCGCCTACGAGCTCGGCGCGCTCGACTACCTGCTGAAGCCGGTGCGTCCCGAACGGCTGTCGGAGGCCGTCCGCCGCGCCGACCAGGCCGTCCATCTGGCGGACGAGCCCGAACCCGGCGCCCCGGACGAGGTCATCCCCGTCGAGCTGGGCGGGCGCACCCGGATGGTCAGCCGGTCGACCGTCACCCACGTGGAGGCGCACGGCGACTACGTCCGCCTGCACACCGGGGAGGACACCGCCGGCTACCTGGTGCGGATCCCGCTGGCGGTGCTGGCCAGGCGCTGGGAGGAGGCGGGCTTCATCCGCATCCACCGCAGCACCCTGGTCGCCTGCGGGCACATCAACGAGCTGCGCTTCGACGAGGGGCGGGCGGCCGTCCGGGTCGGCGAGACCCTCCTGCCGGTGAGCCGCCGCCACACCCGGCAGGTCCGCGACCTGCTCGTCCGGCGCTTCAGGATCGACACGTGAGCGGCGGCAGGCAGCGGGTCGTCGTCGAGCACCCGCGGGCGCGGCAGGCCCGGGTCACCCGGTGGAGCGTCGCCCGCGACATCGGGGAGCAGACCGAGCTCGGCGAGCTGTTCGTGCGGTCGCTGGTCCGGGCGCAGCTCCGGCAGGCCCTCCGGGCGGCCGGGATCGTCCTGGTGATCGTCGCCGGGGGGCCGCTGCTGCTCGCGGGCGTACCGGGCGCCGCGCGGCTGCGGCTGCTGGGGCTGCCGGCGAGCTGGCTGCTGCTGGCGCTCTGCGTGCAGCCGGTGTGGATCGCGACGGCCTTCTGGCAGGTGCGCAGGGCCGAGCGGATCGAGGAGGAGTTCGCCCGGGTGGTCGAGCGGTCGTGACGGTCATGGTGCCGGCCGTCGTCATCGCGCTCACCGTGCTGGCCGGGGCGCTCGGCGGGCTGACCAGGCTCGGCGGTCTCGGCCGGGCCAGGACCTCGGGCGGCCCCTCGGACTTCCTCGTGGCCTCCCGGTCGGTGACGCCCGCCTGGAACGCCTCGGCGATCGCGGGGGAGTACATCTCGGCGGCGGCCTTCCTCGGCAGCGCCGGTCTCGTCCTCGCCTATGGCGTCGACATGCTCTGGATGCCCATCGGCGCCGCCGCGGGCTACGTGGTGCTGCTGGCCCTGGTGACCGGCCCGCTGCGGCGCTCGGGCGCCTACACCCTGTCGGACTTCGCCGAATGGCGGCTCGGCGGCGTCGCGGTCCGGCGCGGCGTCAGCGTCTGCGTGTGCTTCATCGGCTGGTTCTACCTGCTGCCGCAGTTCCAGGGCGCGGGCGTGACGCTCAGGGCCGTCGCGGGGGTGCCGCTCTGGGCCGGCTGGGCCCTCGTGGTCGTGGTGGTGCTCGGGGTCGTGCTGTCGGGCGGGATGCGCTCGATCACGATCGTGCAGGCGGTCCAGTTCTGGCTGAAGCTGGTGGCCGTCGCGGTGCCCGCGGTGGTCTTCATGACGGTGTGGAACCACTCGGGGGTGCCGTCCGACCCGACCCGCCCCGGCGGGCTGGGCTTCCAGCACGCGACGACCGTCGAGGCGGGCTTCGACACGGCCTTCGTGGTCGCGGAGGACACCCGGGTCCGGGTCGAGGGCGTCCTCGACCGGGAGCGCTACGACGGCGACGAGGTCGTCATGGCCGCCGGGCCGCACGAGATGGCCGAGGGGACCTCGATCCGCTTCCCGGCCGGGGCCAGGGTGCCGCACGCCGACCACCTGCCCGACCTCGACGGCGAGGCCTGGGGGGTGCCGTTCGGCGGCCGCGATCATCCGCTGTTCGCCACCTACTCGGCGCTGGCCGCGATCCTGCTCGGCACGATGGGCCTGCCGCACATCGTCGTGCGGTTCTACACCAACACCGGCGGCGCGGCCGCGCGGCGGACCGCCGCGCTCGTCCCGGTGCTGCTGGCGCTGTTCTACGTGTTCCCCAGCCTGTTCGGCGCGCTCGGCCGCCTCTACACCCCCGAGCTGCTGATGACGGGGGAGACCGACGCGACCCTGCTGATGCTGCCGGCCAGGCTCGTGCCCGGCACCCCGGGGCTGCTCCTGGCGGCCCTGCTCGCGGCTGGGGCGTTCGCGGCCTTCACCAGCACGTCCTGCGGGATCGTCGTGGCGATCGCGGGAACCCTCTCCCAGTGCGTGCTGCGCGGCGGCGTCGCGAGCTTCCGGTGGGGGGCGGTGCTGGCGCTGGCCGTCCCGCTGACGATCGTGTCGCCGGTCGGCTCCATCGGCGCGGCCTCGCTGGTCTCCCTGGCCTTCACCATCTCGGCGGCCTCGCTCTGCCCGCTGCTCGTCCTCGGCATCTGGTGGCGCCGGCTGAGCGCCGCGGGCGCGGTGGCGGGGCTGGCGGTCGGCGGCGGGCTGTCCGTCGCCGCGGGGCTGTGGCGGATCCTGGGCGGTCCGCACGACGGCTGGGGCGGCGCGCTCCTGGCCCAGCCGACCATCGTGATCGTCCCGGTCGCGTTCGCGGTGATGGTGGGGGTCTCCCTGGTGACCGACCCGCCCGCCGGGGCGGGCCGGGCGATGGCGCGGCTGCATCTGCCCGAGGAGATCGGCGTCCGCTGAGCGTCCGCGAACGGCACGTCCGACCGTTCGTCGCGGGGAACCGACCGCTCGACCGGTCGTCACTCTACGTACAACGCTGACTACTTACCGTTCGTCGCGGAGGGCCCACCGGGGCCTTCGGACGGCCCGGAAGCCCTCTAATGTTCTCTTCAGCAAGGCGATTCTGGAGGTCCTCCGGAAGCCCGCGGTGTCCATGTGACCTCCGCTGGTGGAGGACCACAGCCGCCGGGTCCCGTACCGGGGGGGTGGGACCCAGCGGTGATGGCTCAGGCGCTGAGCGGACAGTCGGGGGGTTGTCCGTCTCAGCGCCTGAGCGCTTTCCGCCTTGCCGCGCGGGTCCTAAGGACGTGCTCGTCCGGCCCCTCACGGGGCCGGACCCGCTGCTCGTGTTGATCAGTCCTGATCCCGCAGCCGCTTGAGCTCCTCGACGTCGGCCTTGTGCGGCTCCGCCGAGCGGCCCGGTGTCTCGATGATGAACGGGACGCCCGCCACCGACGGATGGCCCAGCAGGCGCCCGAACGCCTCGGCGCCGATGTGACCCTTGCCGATGTTCTCGTGCCGGTCCTTCTTCGAGCCGCAGACGTCCATGGAGTCGTTGGCGTGGACGAGCCGCAGCCGCCCCTCGCCGACCGTCGCGACCAGGAGGTCGAGGCACTCCTCGACGCCCTTGTCGGCGGCGAGGTCGTGCCCGGCGGCGAAGGCGTGGCAGGTGTCGAGGCAGACCCCGAGCTTCGGGTGGTGCTCCAGCGCGTCGAAGTAGGGGCCGAGCTGGTCGACGGTCGCGCAGAGCATCGCCCCCTGCCCGGCCATCGGCTCCAGCAGCAGGCTGGGCGCGTCGTCGGGCAGCCCGGCGAGGACCGGCAGCAGGGTCTCGTGGATCTGCGCCATGGCCAGCTCGTAACTCTGGGTGACGGCCGAGCCGGTGTGGACGACCACCCCCAGCGCGCCGATCTCCCGGCCTCTGGCCAGGGCGTGGGTCACCGACTCGAGGGACTTGGCGAGGGTCTCGGGGTTCGGCGAACCGAAGTTCACGAGGTAGGGCGCGTGCACGTAGACGGGCAGGCCGCCCTCGCGCAGCCTGGCGTCCTCGGCGGGCTTGCCCGCCGCCTGCGCCCACCCCCGCGGATTGGACACGAAGACCTGGACGGCCTCCGCGCCGATCTCCGCCGCGTACTTGAGTCCCCCCGTGCCGAGGCCCCCGGCCACCGGCACGTGCGCCCCGATCGGGCTCTTCTTCTGCGTGGTCATAGTGCCGCCCAGCGTAGTCCGCCGGTCCGACACCTCCCGCCGATCGCGGGAGGCGCCGGTTCGGTCCAGGCCGGTTCGGTCCTCGGCCGGTTCGGTCCTGGCCGGTTCAGTCCCAGAGGGTGATGGTCGTGCCCTGCGGTACGCGGTTGCCCTCGGCGGGGTCGGACCGCTGGACGGTGCCGGACCCGGCGCCGCCGTCGCTGTGCTGGATGACGACGTTGAAGCCGCGCTGCTGGAGCCGCTGCTGGGCCTCGGCGACGGGCCTGCCGACGACCCGGGGGATCCGCTTGTTGCCCTGATCGTCGACGCTGTCGTCGTCATCGGGGTTGTTGGCGTTGTTGCTGCACCACGGCGGGTTGAACTGGCCGAGGAAGCAGTTCTCCTTGTTGATGACGAGGGTGACCGTGTCGCCCTGCTTCAGCGGGGTGCCGGGCGGGGGCGTCTGGCTGAGGACCTCGTTGGCGCGCTTGCCCCGGTCCTCGCCCTCGGTGAACTGGATGTTGAGCCTGAGGTTGAAGGTGCCGAGCCAGCCGTTGGCGTCGTCCTTGAGCCTGCCGACGACGTTGGGCATCGCGACCCCGTTGCTGACGACGATCTTGATCGTCTCGTCGGGGGAGGCGTCCTTGCCCGCCTTGGGGTCGGTCTTGATGACCTTGTCCTTGGGGATGCTGTCGCTGGGGGCGTAGGTCACGTCGAACTTGGTGAACCCGGCCTTGCCGAGGCGGTCCTTGGCCTCCTCGACGGAGCTGTTGGCCACGTTCGGGATCTCCTTCGGCCGCCGGCCGAGGGAGATGACCAGGGTGATGGCCTCGCCCGGCTTGACCTTGGTGCCGACGCCGGGATCGACGGCGGCGACGTCGCCCTTCTCCACGCCCTGGCCGTCGGAGTAGTCGGCCTTGCCGAGCTTGAAGGAGATGCCCTGGTCGTTGAGGGTGTTGATCGCCTCGCCCTTGGGCACTCCGATGATCTTCGGCACGTGGTCGTACTGGCCCGACACCTGGTACCAGGTCGCCCAGCCGATCACCATCGAGGCGATGACGCCGAGCGTGACCAGCACGAACCTGCCGGTGACGAAGTGCATGATCCGGTCGAGCAGCAGGACCTGGTCGCCGCCGGAGGGGCCGGTGTCGTAGTGCACGGGCGGCAGGATGCCGGTGTGCGACTCGCGTCCGCCGGGCGCGGGGTTGTGCAGCACCGCGGTGGCGTTGTGCGGCCGCTCCTGCTGGGGAGCGGGCGCGGGGACGGCCAGCGACGGGTCGGTGAGCAGCGCGTAGAAGTGGTTGGCGTCGCCGGGCCTGCTGTCGGCGTCGCGGCTGGTCGCCGCGGTGACGACGGCGTCGAGCCGGGGCGGGATGCCGGGCACGAGCGAGGACGGCAGCGGCACCGTGTCGTTGACGTGCTTGTAGGCGACGGTCAGCGGCGAGTCGCCCTCGTGCGGCTGGCGCCCGGTGAGCAGCTCGAACAGCAGGACGCCCGCGGCGTACACGTCGGACCGGACGTCGGAGCGCCCGGCGATGACCTGCTCGGGGGCCATGTAGGCCACCGTGCCGATGATGACGCCGGTCTTGGTCTGCTTGTTGTCGGTCTCGGCGCGGGCGAGGCCGAAGTCGGCCACCTTCACCTGGCCGTCCGTGGTGAGCAGCACGTTCTCGGGCTTGACGTCCCGGTGGACCACGCCCGCACGGTGGGCGGCGCCGAGGGCGGCCAGCACCGGCTTCATGATGTTGACGGCGACCTCGACGGGCAGCCGCCCGCGCTCGTTGAGCAGATCGCGCAGCGTGCGCCCCGGGAGGTACTCCATCGTCAGGTACACGTACGCGCCGTCGACCCGCTGGTCGTAGACGGCCACCACGTTGGGATGGGAGAGCGCCGCGGCGGCCTTGGCCTCGCCGATGAACCGGCGCACGAACTCCTCGTCCTGCGCCAGATGCTGGTGCATCACCTTGAGAGCGATGATCCGGTCGAGCTTGAGGTCGCGCCCCACGTAGACGGTGGCCATGCCACCGCGCGCCACCCGAGACTCCACGCGGTAGCGCCCGTCGAGCACCTGCCCGACGAGTGGGTCCACTTGAGTCGCGTCCATTCGCGTGATTCTACGGGCGATTCACACCGAAGCTCATCGGTCTCCAGGACTAGCTCTCGCTCGTACCTGAACCGTGATCATCTGGGCTTACGTACCCGCAGGAGCTCGATCGCCGAGTTCTTGCCGCCGACGGCGAGCGTCGAAACGCCGTCCCAGGCGAGGGAGCTGATCCCCAGGGGGCCCAGGTCCAGCGGCGGCCTGACCGCCTCCCCGGTCAGCGGATTCCAGAACCGCAGGACGCCCTTGTCGTCGCCGGAGGCGACGAAGCCCTCGGTGAGGACGACGCCACGCACGGTGATGTCGCCGCGCATCCGCTGCGTCTGCTGGAAGTTGGCCAGATCCCAGACGCGGACGGTCGTGTCGTCGCCGCCGCTGACCACCATCGGCCGCCCGCCGACCAGCCGGTAGGCCAGGGCGTTGATCTGCCCGTTGTGCTCGCCCATGGTCCGGTCCACGCTCTTGTCGACCAGCGACCAGACATGGATCTGCCCGTCCCGGCCTCCCGCGAGGACCAGCGGGCCGGACGGGGTGTTCGCGACGGTCATGGAGCCGAGCCAGTTGCCCTTGTCGACCCAGATGTCGCGCAGCTTCTTCTTCGTCCTCAGATCGTGGACGGCGATGTGGTTGCCCGCGTTGACCAGGAGGACGTCGCGGCCCTTGACGTGGGCGAGCCGCACGTCGTAGGTGCCGGACTCCGGCCCGGGGACGGTGCCGAGGGAGCGTCCGGTGGACAGGTCCCACAGCCGGACGGTCTTGTCGCCGCCGCAGGAGGCCACGAACGTGCGCAGCACCGAGACCGAGCGCGTGTAGTCCAGATGGCGGAAGCGGTAGCCGAGCGCCTCGCGGGTCTCGAGGTTCCAGGCCAGGACGGTGTCGTCCCTGCCGCCCGCGGACAGCAGGATCGGGATCTTCTTGACCCGGCCGAAGGCGAGCGAGCTCACGACCTCCTTGTGGCCCCTCAGCACCCCCAGCCGCTCGACGCCGAGGACCGGAGGGGCCTTCTCGTCCTCTGGCCGCAGCGCGAGATAGGCCGCGGTGCCGCCGCCCGCCAGCAGGACCGCGCCGACGCCCGCCCCCGCCAGCATCCGGCGGCGCGAGGGCCCGGGGGCGGGCGGGGGCGGGGGAGCGCTGATGGGAAGGGGGCCGGTGCCGGGAGCGGGTTCGGGCGCCCGCACGTCGACCTGGCCCAGCAGGAACTGCAGGAGCTGCTCGGCGTCCGGGCGCTCCAGCGGGTCGCGGGCGAAGGCGCGGGCCACGACGGGCCGCAGCGACGGCGGCAGCGGCCCGAGGTCGGGGTCGTCGTTGATGATCCGGTTCATGACGACGCCGAGGCTGACCTTGCCGAAGGGCGGCTCACCGGTCGCGGCGAACAGCATCGTGCCGGCCCAGGAGAAGACGTCGGCCGCCGTGCTGAGATCGGTCGTCGTGAACTGCTCGGGGGCCATGTAGGCGGCGGTGCCGAGCCGCTCGGTCGACTCCAGGGCCGACTCCAGGGCCTTGGCGATCCCGAAGTCGACGACGCGGGGGCCGTCGGAGCCGAGCAGGACGTTCCCCGGGTTGAGGTCGCGGTGGACGATCCCGGCGCCGTGGATGGCGGCCAGCGCCGTGGCGGTGCCGATGGCGAGGCGCTCCAGGGAGGCCTCGTCGAGCGGGCCGGTCCGCTTGACGATCTGCCGCAGCGACGGCCCGTCGACGTACTCGCTGACGAGGTAGGGCTGGCTGCCCTCGACCTCGACGTCCAGCACCTGGGCGGTGCAGAAGCGGGCGACCCGGCGGGCGGCGTCCAGTTCGCGCAGGAACCGGGCGCGCCCGCGCTCGTCGGCGGCCAGGTTGGTGTGCAGGACCTTGATGGCGACCTGGCGGCCCTCGGGCGTCTCGGCGAGATAGACCGCGCCCTGCCCGCCCTCGCCGATGAAGCCCGTCAGGCGGTAGGGACCTATCTCCTGGGGGTCGCCCAGGCGCAGGGGCTGCGGTCCGGATTTATCCCGCAAGTCAGCCATAGGTAGTTATTTTTGCATCTCTGTGAGCCCCTGGAACGACGAAGAGGCATGTGCGAGGTGCCGCTTCGGAATCCGCCCGGCCAGCCGGGCGGCCCTTCCGGCCTCCACCGCGTGCCGCATCGCGGTCGCCATCAGCACCGGGTCCTGGGCCCTGGTGACCGCCGTGGCCAGCAGAACGGCGTCGCATCCGAGCTCCATCGCGAGGGCCGCGTCGCTGGCGGTCCCGATGCCGGCGTCCAGGATGACCGGAACGTTCGCCCGCTCGACGATCAGTTCGATGTTGTGCGGGTTGCGGATGCCGAGGCCGGTGCCGATGGGCGAGCCGAGCGGCATGACGGCCGCGCAGCCCGCCTGCTCCAGCCGCCGGGCCAGCACCGGATCGTCGTTGGTGTAGGGCAGGACGACGAAGCCGTCGTCGACCAGGCGCTCGGCGGCGTCGAGGAGCTCGACCGGGTCGGGCAGCAGGGTGTGCTCGTCGGCGATGACCTCCAGCTTGATCCAGTCGGTGCCGAGAGCCTCGCGGGCCAGCCGCGCGGTCAGGACGGCCTCGCCCGAGGTGAAGCAGCCCGCGGTGTTCGGCAGGACCCTGATGCCGTTGCGGTCGAGCAGGTCGAGGACGGAGCCCTTGGTGCCCGGGTCCACCCGGCGCATCGCGACGGTCGTCAGCTCGGTGCCGCTGGCCAGTAGCGCCGCCTCCAGCGTGTGCATGCTGGGCGCGCCGCCGGTGCCGGTGATGAGGCGGGAGGAGAAGGTCTCTCCCGCGATGGTCAGCTTCGCGGACACGTCAGCCCCCCTGGACGGCGGTGAGGATCTCGACCCGGTCGCCCTCGGCGGCCGGGGTGGTCGCCCAGGCGGTCCTGGGCACGACCTCGTCGTTGACGGCCACCGCGACGCCGCGGCCCGCCGTGGTGACGCCCGCCACGACGGCCTCGAGGGTGCTGTCCTCGGGAAGCTCGGTGGCCGAGCCGTTGACGATCACTTTCATGGATGTGCTCCTGCTGCGGGGACCGACGGGAAACGGTCGAGGGTGAAGGGGCGGGCGACCTCGGGGAGGGGCTCGCCGGCCAGGACGGCCGCGAGGGCGTCGGCGGTGACGGGCGTCAGGAGGATGCCGTTGCGGAAGTGGCCGGTGGCCACCAGGAGGCCCTCGGGCCCCGCCGGACCGGCGGGGCCGAGGATCGGGGCGTTGTCGGGGGAGCCGGGCCGGAAGGAGGCGGTGACCTCACGGAACTCCAGCTCGGTGACGCCCGGCAGCAGCGTGCGGGCGTCGCGGAGCAGCTCCCAGACGCCGCCCGCGGTGACCCGGCCGTCGAAGCCCAGCTCCTCCTGGGTGGCGCCGATGACGATCTCGCCGTCCGGGCGCGGGACCACGTACATCGCGAAGCCGCGGACCAGGGCCCGGGTGGCGCGGGTGAGGAACGGGACCGGGCAGTGCAGCCGGATGACCTGGCCCTTGACCGGCCGGATCGGCACGTCGGCGAGCCGCCCCGACCAGCTTCCGCCCGCGAGGACGACCCGCTCGGCCGCGACGACGCCGCCGTCCTCGAGCCGGACCCCGGTGACCCGGCCGTCCCGCTCGACGATCTCGGCGGCCCGCTTCCGGACGAGCGGCAGATGCGCGGTGGCCTTCAGAAGGGCCGCGGTGAGCCGGCGCGGATCGGCGGAGCCGTCGGCGGGAGCGAGGATGCCGCCGCGGACCTCGGGGGCCAGCATCGGCTCCAGCCTGCGGCACTCCCGGCCGGTCAGCAGCTCGGTGCCGACGTCCAGGGTCCGCTGGAAGGCGTGCTGGTCGCGGAGCCAGGCGAGGTCGTCGCCGTCGTAGGCGACCGACAGGACGCCCTCCTGCCGGTAGGCGATGTCGATCCCGGTGAGGTCCAGCAGCTCGGCCGCGAAGGCCGGGTAGCGGTCGCGGGAGTCGATGCCGAGCTGGAGGTGGTTCTCCTCGCCGTACTGCAGCTCGCCCACGGGGGTGAGCATCCCGGCCGCCACGTGGCTGGCGCCGCCGCCGGGTTCGGGGTCGATGAGGGTGACGGGCAGCCCCCGCTGGGACGCCCGCCAGGCGATGCCGAGGCCGATGACCCCGGCGCCGATGATCACGTTCACCGTGCTGCTCCCTTCGCCGGCATGATCCGGATCAGGTCCTGGCGGTCAGAGGCCCGCGCCTCACTCTCAGCCCGCGCACACCGGGGCTCCCGCGCCTTGCTCGCCTCAGGGTATGCCTGACCTGGACTGCTCACTCGTCTGGACACCCGTCCGAAATGTCCGCGAGGGGGGAAAGTTAGGGTGTCCTTCCATGGAACGCGTCATCGTTGTGGGCGGCGGGCTCGCCGGGGTCAGGTCGGTCGAGTCGCTGCGGGCCAAGGGCTTCGAGGGCTCGATCACGCTGGTGGGGGCCGAGGAGCACCGGCCCTACGACCGGCCTCCGCTGTCGAAGCAGGTGCTGACGGGCGAGTCGGAGGACACGACCGTCGACGCCGCCTGGGACTCCCTCGACGTCACGCTGGCGCTGGGCGTCACGGCGACGGGGCTGCGGGTGGCGGACCGGGTGCTGGAGACCACCGCGGGAGAGCTCCCCTACGACGGCATGGTCATCGCCACGGGCGCGGAGCCGATCCGGCTGCCGGGACCCGGGCGCCAGCACGTGATGCGGACCGTCGACGACGCCCGCGCCCTCAAGGCCGGGCTGGTGCCCGGCCGGCGGATCGTCGTGGTCGGGGCGGGCTGGATCGGCGCCGAGGTCGCCACGAGCGCCGCGAAGCTCGGCTGCCGCGTGACCGTGCTGGAGGCCGCCGACGCGCCGCTCGCGGCCGCGATCGGGACCGAGATCGGCGCGCTGACCGTGCCCTGGTACGCCGAGGCCGGGGTCGAGCTGCGGTGCGGGGTCAAGGTCGCCTCCATCGAGGACGGCGGGGTCGCGCTGGTCGGCGGGGAGTGGATCGAGGCCGACGAGGTGGTCGTCGGGATCGGGGTGCGGCCCTCGCTCGGCTGGGTGTCGGGGCTCGAGGTCTCCAACGGGATCGAGGTCGACGCCTCGCTGCGGACGTCGCGGCCGGAGATCGTCGCGGTGGGGGACTGCGCCGCCTGGTGGTCGAACCGCTACGGGCGCAGGCTGAGGGTCGAGCACTGGGACGTCGCGCTGAACGCCCCCGAGGTCGCCGTCGCGACCCTCCTGGGCGAGGAGGCGGTCTACGACGACGCCCCCTACTTCTGGTCCGAGCAGTTCGGCCGCATGGTCCAGTACGCGGGCCACCACCCGGCCGCGGACCGGATGATCTTCCGCGGCTCGCCCGGCGATCCCAAGTGGGCCGTCTGCTGGCTGACCGGTGACCGGCTGGCCGCGGTCCTGACCGTCAGCAGCCCGCGCGACCTGGTCCAGGCCCGCAGGCTGATCGCCGCGGGCACCGCGGTCGACGCGGAGCGGCTCGCCGACCCGGCCGTCGCGATCAGGAACGCGGTTTTGTAGGGATCGGCGCGGTTGGCGGGGTGCGGGAGATGGTAGACACGGAAGCGTGACTTCCACGCACGTTGACATCGACGAACAGATCGACGCCCTGGTGGGCGACTGGTACACCCTGGCCGCGGCGGGCGAGGCCCTCGGCGTCACGGCCAGCCGGGTCAAGCAGTGGGTGAAGGAGGGCAAGCTGCTGGCGGTCTACCGCAGGACCGGCGGCGGCCCGCAGGTCCCGGCGGGCTTCATCGCCGACCGCGAGATCATCAAGGGCCTGGCCGGCACCCTGACCCTGCTCCAGGACGCCGGATTCGACACGGCCGAGACCCTGAGGTGGCTCTTCACCGAAGACGACAGCCTGCCCGGCAGCCCGGTGCAGGCCATGCGCGAGAATCGCGGGACGGAGATCCGCCGGCGCGCCCAGGCGCTGGCCCTGTGACGCGCGACTGAGGGAGACCCGATGAGCGGGCTGGTGACGGAACGGGGCGTGCGGCTGCGGTCGCGGCTGGCCGAGGCCCGGCTGTACCTCTGCACCGACGCCCGGACCGCTCAGGGGGATCTCCCGGCCTTCCTGGACGCCGCCCTGTCCGGGGGCGTGGACATCGTCCAGCTCAGGGAGAAGGGCCTGGAGGCCCGGCAGGAGCTGGAGCATCTGAAGGTCTTCCGCGAGGCCTGCGACCGGCACGGCGCCCTGCTGGCCGTCAACGACCGGGCCGACATCGCCTACGCGGCCCACGCCGACGTCCTGCACCTCGGTCAGGACGATCTTCCGGTCCCGGTCGCCCGCAAGATCATCGGAGCCGATCCGGTCATCGGCCGCTCCACCCACTCGGTGGAGCAGGCCGCGGCCGCCGCCGACGAGCCGGGGGCCGACTACTTCGCGGTCGGCCCGGTCTGGCCCACGGCCACCAAGCCGGGCCGCCCGGCCGCCGGATTCGAGCCGGTCCGCTCGGCGGCGGGGGTCAAGCGCCCCTGGTTCGCCATCGGCGGCATCGACGCCTCGAACCTCGACGAGGTCCTCGGGCTCGGCGCCACGCGGGTGGTCGTCGTCCGGGCGATCACCGAGGCCGCCGATCCGCGCGCGGCCGCCGCCGAGCTGGCCGCGCGGCTGCGCTGAGCAGCGCGCCGCCGTCCGGAGACCCGGCCGGATGGGCGATAATGGGGACATGAACCCCGACGACGAGCGGCCGGTGGACCTCACCGACGACGATCTCGAGATCCTGCCCGACCAGACGTCGGACGACCTCGACGGCGGCTGGGGCGACTGGCGTTCCGACGACAGCAACGACGACCGGCTGCGCGAGGACGTCCCCCCGCACTGGTGATCGTGTCCCGTCTGTGGGACAAATGGCCACATGTCAGATCAGCCGCGTATCGCGCCCCTTCCCGAGGGGGACTGTCCTCCCGGGGTGGCGGGCGTCGTCGCCGCCTTGGGCCCGCTCAACATCTTCACGACGCTCGGCAAGAACGCCGAGCTCTTCGACGCGTGGGTGGGTTTCGGCGGCCATCTCCTCGCCTCGAAGACGATCTGCCCGAGGATCAGGGAACTGATCATCCTGCGGGTGGCCGCGCGCACCGGGTGCGACTACGAGCGCGTGCACCACGAGCGGATCGGCCGCGAGAACGGCGTCACCGAGGCCGAGATCGAGGCGCTCGGCAGGAACCTGCGCGACTACGCCTGGGACCCGGGGGAGTGGCCGGTTCTGGCGGCCGTCGACGAGCTGCACACCACCTCGACCATCAGCGACGGCACGTGGGCCCGGCTGGCCGGTGTCCTCGACGAGAAGGCGATCATCGAGGTGCTGATGCTCATCGGGCAGTACACGATGCTGGCGTTCGCCCTTAACGCGATGAAGGTCCAGCCTGAATCCTCCTGATGTCAGGCGCCGAAGCCTGATATATCTGCATTCCGATCTCTCGCCGGAGTGCTTCAGTGCAGATCAACCAGGAGGCTCCCCTCCGCCCCGACGACCCCCGCAAGGTCGGCCGTTACGCCCTGCTGGGCAGGCTCGGCGAGGGCGGTCAGGGCGTGGTCTACCTGGGCCGGGCCGCCGAGGGCGGGCTGGTGACCGTCAAGCTGCTGCGCGGCGGCTCCGGGGCGTCGGACCGGGCCAGGGCCCGGTTCGTCAAGGAGGCGGACGCCGCCAGGAAGGTCGCCGCCCCGCAGACCGCGAGGATCCTCGACGCCCGCCTGACCGGTGAGCGGCCCTACATCGTCAGCGAGTACGTGAAGGGCCCGACCCTCCAGGACATGATCGCGGGGGAGGGCCCCCTCGCGGGCGCCGAGCTGAAGAAGGTCGCCGTCAGGACCGCCGCCGCGCTGGCCGCGATCCACCGGGCCGGGATCGTGCACCGCGACTTCAAGCCCGCCAACGTCGTGCTCGGGCCGAAGGGCGCGAAGGTGATCGACTTCGGGGTCGCGCGGTCGTTCGAGTCCGGCACCCCGCAGACCTCCCATCCGGTCGGCACCCCCGCCTACATGTCGCCCGAGCAGATCGAGGACGACCCGGTCGGGCCGAAGGCGGACGTCTTCGCCTGGGGGGCGACGATGGTCTACGCGGCCACCGGACGGCCCCCGTTCGGCCGCGGGCCGTCCGCCGCGGTCATGCGCCGGATCACCGACCGCGAACCCGACCTGGGCGAGCTCAAGGGCTCGCTGCGCGGCCTGGTCGCGCGGTGCCTGGACAAGCAGCCCGCCGCCCGGCCCACGGCCACCGAGATCGTCAGGTTCCTGCGCGCCGAGGCCCGTCCCGCTCCGCCGCAGCCCAGGAAGGTGCCCCGCTACCGCAGCAGGATGATCTACGCGCTGATGGCCGTCATGGCGCTGGGTTTCGTCCTGGGGATCGTCCTCAGCGGCTGATCGTGGGATTCTAAGGCCGTGCCGCCAGCCCTCCGCTCGGTCGCCTCCTCGGACGCGGGCCCCGTCCGACCCAGGAACTGCGACTCCTTCCACGTCGGCCCGAGCGTCCTCGCGGTCGCCGACGGCGTCGACGACGCCCCGTTCGGCGATGTCGCGAGCGCGCTGGCCGTCGACCACGTCCGCCGCCTCGAAGAGGCCCCCGGCACGCTCGCCGCCGCGGCCCACGCCGCGAACACGGCGCTGCGCACCCGCGGCGCCCAGACGCCCGCCCTGCTCGGCATGGGCACGACCCTGCTGGCCGTCCGGCTGGAGGGCTCCGCGCTGAGCTGGGTCTCCTTCGGTGACTCGGCCCTGCACCTGTTGCGCGACGGCGTCCTGAGCACGCTCACCCCCGCCGAGGACGTGATCCGCTCGCTTGTGGCGGAGGGCAGGGTCGAGGCCGACGGGCTCGTCGCTCCCGCCCTGCTGGACGGCGGCTCGCTGTTCGTGGTGGCCCAGCAGGCGCTGGAGGTCGGTGCGGGGGACAGGCTGCTGCTCGGGACGCGCGGGCTGGCGGAGCTGGCCGCGGAGGACCTCCACGCCGCGCTGTCCGTGCCGGAACCGGGCCCGGAATCGGCCGTCATGGCGCTGGTGGAGGCCGCCAGGGCCGCCTCGGCGGCCGAGAACCTCACGGTCGTCGTGGCCGACGTGGTCGAGGCCCCGTGACCCCGCTGAGCGTCGTCAAGGCGCCCGGATACCTGGTCGAGAAGCGGATCGGGCGCGGAGCCTTCGCCGACGTTCTGCGCGCCCGGCACGAGGCGTCGCGGCGGACCGTGGCGCTCAAGGTGCTGCGGGAGCAGCCCGACGACGCCCAGCGGCTGCGGTTCGCCCGGGAGTTCGCGGCGGCGCGGCGGTTGTCGGGCCATCCGAACGTGGTCGAGCTGCTGGCGCACGGCGAGCTCGAGGACGGGCGTCCCTACCTGGTCACCGAGTACTGCGAGGCCGGATCGCTGGCCGACCGGCTCGCCGGGGCGGGCCCGCTGCCCCTGGCCGAGGTCGTGCCGCTCGCGGTGAAGGTCGCCGAGGCGCTGGCCGAGGCGCACGGCGCGGGCATCCTGCACCGCGACATCAAGCCCGCCAACCTCCTGGTCACCAGGGACGAGCCCGCCGCGCTCGCCGACTTCGGCATCGCCGCGCTGACCAGCGACGACGCCGCCCCGCCCCGCGCCGCCACCCCGGCCTACGCCCCGCCCGAGCTGCTGGACGCCGACTACCGGGGCCCGACGCCCGCGGGCGACGTCTACTCCCTCGGCGCGACCCTCTACGCCCTGCTGTCGGGACGGCCGCCGCACCATCCGGGACGCCCGCTGCCCGCCTACGCGCTGCGCTCGCACTACGTGCACGCCAGGGAGACCCCGATCCCGCCGCTCCCGGACGTCCCCGAACCGGTCATGGCGGTCCTGCACCGCTCGCTGCACCGCGACCCGGCCGCCCGCTACGCCACGGCCGCCGGATTCCGCGACGCCCTGCGCGACTGCCCGACGCGACGGGGGTGAGGTCCCGGCGCCGCCCCCGTAAGGCGCGCCGGGACCTCCGCTTCGTGCTCTGACCGCTCAGACCGCGGCGGGCTCCTTCACGGCCTCGCCGCGGAGGCCGGCCGGGGCGTGTGCGGGCCGCAGCCCGAACAGCGCGACGGCCGCGGTGATCGCGTAGGCGACGGCCGCGATGACGAAGGCGGTGGTGAAGCCGCTCTCGGCGGGCAGTTCCGGTGCCCCGGGCGGCAGGTTCTTCAGGGTGTTGCTGGTCAGCAGGGTGGTGAAGATGGCGCTGGCCAGCGAGCTGCCGACCGTCCGGGAGATGGAGTTGATGCCGTTGGCCACCCCGCTCTGGTGGTGGGGGACCGAGGCGGCGATCAGCGCCGGCATCGAGGCGTAGGCGAAGCTCACCGAGACGCCGACCAGGATCCCCGCGACGATCACCGAGAAGGGCGTGCCGTGCGCGGCGATCAGCCACAGGTAGCCCATCAGGCCGATGCCGGAGCTGACGACGAGCGTGTGCCGGGGCCCGGAACGGCCGACCAGCATCCCGCCCAGCGGGGCGGCGAGCATGGAGGCGATGGTGCCCGGCAGCAGGAACTCCAGCGACGCCCGCAGCACGGACGCCCCGAAGCCGTACCCGGTGAACTCCGGCATCTGGGCGAGGTAGGAGACCCCGAGGAACTGGACGAACATCGCGAACCCGACGAACATCCCGGCCAGGTTGGTGAACAGCACCGGCCGGTGGGTGAACATGGCGAGGTCGACCAGCGGCGCGGCCACCCGGCGCTCGACGGCGACCCACAGGGCCGCGACCAGGGCCGAGGCGGCGAAGCAGCCCAGCGTGGCGGCGGAGGTCCAGCCCCACGCGTTGCCCTGGGACAGGGGGAGCAGCAGCAGGACCAGGAATCCGCCGAGGGTGAGCGCGCCGAGCAGGTCGATCCGCCCGCCGCCGCGGTGCCCCGTGGCGGGGACCCGCGCGGCCACGAGGCCGAGCGCGATCGCCGCCACGACGGTGGAGAACCAGAACACGATCCGGTAGTCGGGGTCGGTGCCCTGGGTCAGCAGGCCGGTCACGACGAGGCCCAGGCCGCTCCCGAAGGCCAGGGTGCCGCTGACCACGGCCATCGCGCCGTGCAGCTTCGCGGGCGGAAGCTCCTCGCGCAGGATCGACAGCGCCAGCGGGAAGATCGCCGTCGCCGCGCCCTGGAGGGCCCGCCCGGCCAGCAGCAGCCACAGGCTCCCCGCGACGGCCGCGACGGCCGAACCGGCCACGGCCAGCGCCAGCACGGCGAGCAGGGTGCGCTTCTTGCCGAACTGGTCGCCGACCCGGCCGAGCAGCGGGGTCATGACGGCGGCCGACAGGAGCGTCGCGGTGGTGACCCAGCCGGCGTTCGCGGCCGAGGTGCCCAGCTTCCCGGCGATGAGGCCGAGGATCGGCACGGCCTGTGTCTGCATGAGCGACACGACCATCGCCGCGAGGCTGAGGACCGCGACGAGCGTTCCGCCCTTGCGTTCCTGGGGCATGGGGGTCTCCCTAGATTCTCTGGCCGACAGGTTCTGGATCGTTCCAGAAAGCTTGAGCACATAGATGCTTGAAGTCATCAAGTATCTGTCATTACTTGAGATGGTCAAGCTTTCTCGCGTAGCCTGGGCCTATGAACCGGCTCACACCTCCGCGTGAGGACCTCCGCCAGGCCGTGATCCGGTTCGT
Organism: Actinocorallia longicatena; assembly: GCF_039534125.1. Classification (NCBI taxonomy): domain Bacteria; kingdom Bacillati; phylum Actinomycetota; class Actinomycetes; order Streptosporangiales; family Thermomonosporaceae; genus Actinocorallia; species Actinocorallia longicatena. The sequence continues at coordinate 266,386 of NZ_BAAAUV010000008.1, forward strand.
CTCGGCCTACATGCACGACGCCGGCGCCTCCGCCACCGCTCAGGGGCTGACGACCGCGCAGGCGCAGCTGCTCATCCAGCTCGACGAGCCGCTGCCGATGCGCGTGATCGCCGACCGGCTCTTCTGCGACGCCTCGAACGTCACGGGGCTGGTCGACCGCCTCGAGACGCGCGGCCTGGTCGTCCGGGCGCCCGACCCGGGGGACCGGCGGGTGAAGCTCGTCTCCCTGACGCCCGCCGGCCTCGCGCTGTGCGAGCGGATCCGCTCGGACCAGCACGGCCTCTTCGCGGCCCTGGCAGTCCTGGACGAGGACGGGGCGGCGGCGCTCAAGGGCCTGCTCGGCCGGATGACCCCGGCGATCGAGGACGCCCGGGCGGGGGGCCGCCAGGAATCGCGGCGAGGTCTCGGAAGCGAGCCGGTCAGTTCACCTGGATGTAGCAATCTTGGTGCATGATGTGTGACGTATATCGCTTCTGGGACAGTTTGTGGTGCTTAATGGGCTTTTGGGGTGCCGACCTGCGGGTCGGAATCGTTGATCTGATGCCGCGACCCGGCCTGGCCCACCGCCAGTTCGCCGACATGATCACCGCGGCGGGCCTGCCGGTGGAGATCGTCGCGATCCCGCTGCCGATGGGCGCGGACGTGGCGGATCCGGCGGCCTGCGGCCTGGACTGGCGGCTCATGGCCGCCATGGACGGCCTGATCGTCACCGGCACCGAACCGCGTTCCCCGTCGCTGCACGCCGATCCGATGCGGGCGATCGTCGCCCGCATCCTCGAGGTCGGCGCCCCTTCGACGATCTTCTCCTGCTTCGCGGCCCACGCCGCGCTGAGCGTGCTGCACCCGATCCAGCGCGAGCCGCTCCCGGTGAAGTACCGCGGCGTCCTCCCGCACACCGCGGCGCACCACCCGCTCACCGAGGGACTGCCGGAGGGCACACCGGTCCCGCACTCGCGCTGGAACCGGGTCCGGCTGCCCGCCGAGATCGTCCCGGTGCTGGTGACCGCCGACGACTGGCATCTGGCCGCCTCCGCCGACGGCCTGCGCCACATCTTCTTCCAGGGGCACCCGGAGTACGACGCCGACACCCTGTTCCGCGAGTACCGCAGGGACGCCCGCCGCTACCTGGCGGGGGAGACCTCCTGGTTCCCCGAGCTGCCGACCGGCTTCCTCGACGGCGACACGCGGGCCGCCCTCCTGGCCTTCCGCGCCCTGGCCATGGCCCGCCGCGAGCCGTCGGTCATGGACCGCTTCCCCACCGCGGGCTTCATCGACCGCTGCACGGCCACCTGGACGGACGCGGCGCGGTGCGTCACCACCAACTGGCTGACGGCGCTGGCCACCGCCAGGGAGGCCGTCCCCGCCGCCTGACCCCCGATCCCCTAGGCTGCACCGTCATGGTCGTCCTTCCCACGCTGATGCGCTTCCCCGAGGCCGCCCTCGAGACCGGGGACCTGGTGATCGGGGCCTTCGGGCCCGGCGACCTGCCCGGGCTCACGGCGATGATCGAGTCGGGGGACGGGGACGCGGGGCTGCCGCCGTCCGCGCCGCTGGAGACCGCCGCCCTGGAGCGGTGGCTGGAGTCGGAGGCGGAGGAGTTCCGCCGGTCGGGCGGGGGGATCCATCTGGCGATCCGGACGGCCGGGGGCGTCCATCTGGGCGGGATGAGCCTGTACAAGACGGACTGGGCGGCCCGCACCGTCCAGGTCGGCTACGGGCTCAGGACGTCGGCGCGCGGGCGGGGCCACGCGACGGAGGCGCTGCGGGCCGTCGCGCCCTGGGCGCTGCGCGAGGGCGGCATGCAGCGCGTCCAGCTCTGCGCCAACACCGACAACCTCGCCTCCCTGCGCGTCGCCGAGAAGGCGGGCTTCGTCCGGGAGGGCACGCTCCGCCGCGCCAACCTCGAGAGCGACGGCCTGCACGACCTGGCCGTCTTCTCCCTCCTCGACACCGACCTGGGCTGAGGCTCCCTAGGGCCTGAGACAGGCCCTAGACGCGGCGGGCGGTGGCGGCGACGGTCAGGTCGGTGAGGGCCGCGACGGCCTCGGCGGCGATCGGGGCGGCGGCCAGAGCGACGTGGGCCTGGGCGGCGAACTCGTCGATCATCGACTCGCAGCCCGACAGGGCGCCGGTCTCGACGAGGATCGTGCGGAGTTCCTCGACGCCGGACAGGTCGAGACCGGGGTCGCCGAGCCTGCGGCGCAGGACCTCGCGCTGGGCGGGCGTGGCACGTTCCTGGGCCAGGGCGATCAGGACGGTCCGCTTGCCCTCGCGCAGGTCGTCGCCCGCGGGCTTGCCGGTCTCGGCCGGGTCGCCGAAGACGCCCAGGACGTCGTCGCGCAGCTGGAAGGCGGCGCCCAGGGGAAGCCCGTAGTCGGACAGCGCCTCGAGATCGGCGGCGGAGGCCCCGGCCATCGCGGCGCCCAGGTGCAGCGGGCGCTCGATCGTGTACTTCGCGCTCTTGTACTTGACGACCCGCAGCGCGCTCTCGACGTCTCCGGTGCCGCGGGCCTGCTCGAGCATGTCGAGGTACTGGCCGCACATGACCTCGGTGCGCATGACGTCGTACAGGGGCCTGCCGGGGGCCAGGACCTCGCCGGGCAGCCCGCTGGTGTCGAACATCTCGCCCGACCAGGCGAGGGTCAGGTCGCCGAGCAGGATCGCCGCGCCCATCCCGAACGGCACCGCCGAGCCGGGCCAGCCCTCGGACGCGTGCAGCGCCTCGAACCGGCGGTGCACCGACGGCTGCCCGCGGCGGGTGTCGCTGCCGTCCATGACGTCGTCGTGGATCAGCGCGCTGGCCTGCAGGAGCTCCAGGGAGGCCGCCGCGGCGATGATCTCCGGGCCGTCCGCGCCGCCCAGGGCCCGCCAGCCCCAGTAGCAGAAGGCGGGGCGCAGGCGCTTGCCGCCCGCGAGCAGGACGTCGAGGGCGGAGAGCATGGGGGAGAGATCTTCGCTGATGCCCAGGAGCCCGGGACGTTGGCGATCGACGAACGCGTAGAGCGCCTCGTCGACCTCTTTGCGGACACGGCTCGAAGACATGGCGATCAGCCTAGCCGGGGCCGTGCGTTTTCCGTCCCTGTGGGCGTTCCCGTCCCCAGGAGGTTCACATGCCGCCCGATCCGCGTTCCCGACCAGTAATCTACCTTCATGACGTCCGGACGGCCCTCCATCAAGGCACTGCTCTCATCAGGCGAGAAGTCCTACTCCTTCGAGTTCTTCCCTCCCAAGACCCCGCAGGGCGCGGTCAACCTGTGGCGGAGCATCCGTGAGCTGGAGGCGCTGCGCCCGTCCTTCGTCTCGGTGACCTACGGCGCCGGCGGGTCGACCCGTGACACCACCGTCGACATCGTCGAGCGGGTCGCCACCGACACCACCCTCATGCCTGTGGCGCACTTCACTGCCGTGAACCACTCCGTCGGCGAGCTGCGGCAGCTCATCGGCCGGTTCGCCTCGGTCGGGGTCACCAACATCCTCGCGCTGCGCGGCGACCCCCCGGGCGACCCCATGGGCGAATGGATCAAGCACGAGCAGGGCCTGGAGTACGCCGACGAGCTGGTCGGACTGATCAAGTCCTGCGGCGACTTCAACGTCGGCGTCGCGGCCTTCCCCTACAAGCACCCGCGCTCACCCGACATCGAGAGCGACACCCGCCGGTTCGTGCAGAAGTGCCGGGCCGGAGCGGACTACGCGATCACCCAGATGTTCTTCAGGGCGGAGGACTACTTCCGGCTGCGCGACCGGGTCTCCGCGCTCGGCTGCGACGTCCCGATCCTGCCGGGGATCATGCCCGTCACCCGGCTGAGCACCATCGAGAGGTCCGAGCAGCTGTCCGGGGCGCCGTTCCCCGCCGATCTCGCCGAGCGGTTCCACGCGGTCGGCGACGACCCCGAGGCCGTCCGGCGGCTGGGCATCGAGCACTGCGCCGAGCTGTGCCAGGAGCTCCTCGACCAGGGGGCGCCCGGCATCCACTTCATCACCATGAACAGCTCCACGGCGACCCGCGAGGTCTACGGCCTGCTCGGCGCGAAGGCCGCCGTCACCGCCTGATCCGCGCCTCCCCGGTCAGCTGTTCTGGTGGCTCGGCTGCTGCTTCAGCGCGAGGGGGAGCGGGGCCCCCATCACCGCGTAGGGCGGGCCGCCGCCGGGGAACTCGAAGCCGCTCAGCAGGTCGGTGAAGCCGACCGAGCGGTAGAGGTTGCGGGCGGGCGTGTCGGGACGCAGGTCCAGGGTCGACAGGACCACGGTCTGCTCGGACCGTTCCGAGCAGATGGTCGTGAGCAGCCTGCGGCCGAGGCCCTGGCCCTGGAAGCCCGGATGGACGTGCAGCTCGGCGACCTCGAAGGTGTCGGCCAGCCACCGGTCGGAGTGCTCGCGGCCGCCGCGCCGCTCCAGCTCGCCGTTGACGACGTCGTGCCACCACTGGCCGGACGCGCCGTGGAAGCCGTAGACGAATCCCGCGATGGTCGTGCCCAGGGCGCGGCGGCGTTCGAACACGTAGGCCTTGAAGCCCGGATAGCTCGAATGCCGATGCATGATCGTCTGGCGCCCGGGGAGCTGGTCGGAGGGGGGTTCCATGGCCGCTATGTAGACGTCCAGGAGGCCGTTGAGGTTACGGCGGAACACCCTGGTGTCGATCTCACGCAGGCTCGGCTCTTTCACCTCGCCGAGCCTACGGCCGAGGGCCCCGGTCCGGTCAATTGACGGGGAGACTTCGTTGCGTGGCGTAGAGCCGGTCGTAGATGTCCCACAGGATCTGGTCCGAGGCCTTTCGCAGGGTCGACTGGTTGTTCACGAGGTCGCCGCCCCAGGTTCTGGCCTCGGGGCCGAGCCAGGCGTCCGTGGCGTTGAGGGTCTTGTTCGGCGGTCCGAGCGCCTCGCGCATCGCGTCGATGCTGCCGTAGGCGGCCGTGTAGGCGCGGAACAGCGCCGCGTAGGCGGGGTTGGCCACATGGCCGGGCGGAAGCGTCGTCACGTCCATGGGCTGGGGGAGGCTGCCCGGGGCGGGGGGAGCGGACGGGGAGCCCATCAGACGGCCTTCGAGGTGACCAGGCCGGCCTCGACGAGGCCGAGGGCGTCGTCGACGTGCGGGGCGAGCGGGGTGGCGTTCAGGATCTGGACCGCGGTGCTCGTGGAGCCGAGTCTCCCGGACTCGGCCAGGAGCGAGGCCACCCACGCGGAGTCGAGATGGAGCTTGGAGTCGGCGAAGGTCAGGGAGGTGATCAGGGCCTTGACGCGTGCCTTGTCGCCCTCGGCCGCGTCGATGAGCCGGGCCGTGCCCGCCGGGCCGAGCTGCTGGTAGAGCGTCCGGGTGTAGTCCGGGTCCTTGGCGTGGGCCTGGATCCGCTTCCAGACGTCGGCCGGGATCGGCTGGTGGTTCTGGATCGCCTCACGGACGGCGAGCGCGTCCGAGGTCGCGCCCTTCATCGACGCGGCGCTGTCCGGATAGGCGCCGATCTCGGTGTCGGTGAGCCCGGGAGGGTCGGGCAGGTCCTTCGACGGAGGCAGGGCCGCCGACTCGAAGACCGGTGCGGGCCTGACCGGAGTGGCCGGGGGGACGCTGGTGACGTCCGGGGTGTCCTGGTGGGTGAGCGCGTAGATGCGGCGCCGGGTCAGCATGCCGATCTGCTCGTTGATCCACAGCTGCACCGTGAGGGCCTGCCGGTACCCCGCGGAGGAGACGCCGGGGGGCGGCGGATGGGCGGCCAGCCAGCCGTCGATCGCCGAGGACGCCGTTCTCATCTGCTGGATGAGATGGGCGAGGGCGTCGGTGTCGAATCCACGGAACTGGGCGTCATGGCTCGCCGGTCCGGAGCGCATGGTCGGCATCGCGGCTCCTCACATAAGGACACCTCTCATGACTTGTGTACCACAAGGCCTCCCGACCCGTCTGCCAGGAATGTCTACCCGGCGCCCGCTCGGTCAGCCGAGGGCCTTCGCGACGGTCTCCGGGTCGCGGGCGACATGGGCGCGGCCGTCGTCGGTGATGACGATCGGGCGTTCGATCAGGGACGGGTGTCCGGCCAGGATCCCGATCCACTTCGCGCGGTCGCGGGGGGCGTTCCTGAGGTCGAGGTCCTTCGCGATCTGCTCGCCCATCCGGGTGATGTCCCACGGTTCGGCGCCAAGCTTGGTCAGGACGGCCTCGAGCTCCTCGGCGCTCGGGGCGTCGTCGAGGTAGCGGCGCTCGGTGTAGGCCACGCCGGCCTCGTCGAGCGCGGTCTTCGCGGCGCGGGACTTCGAACAGCGCGGGTTGTGCCAGATCTCCATGCTCCGACCCTACCGAGCTCCGATCCTGCCGACCCGGCCCGGGCGGCCGGGCTCCGCGCTCTCAGGCGATCTCGGCGGGGGTGCCGGCGGTGAGCCTGAGCAGCTCGTCGTAGGTGGTCGGGAAGACGGTGTGCGGGTGGCCGGCCGCCGCCCAGACGACGTCGTGGCGGGACAGCCACAGGTCGACGAGGGTGCGGATCGGGGCGGGGTGGCCGAGAGGGGCGACGCCGCCGATGGGCTGTCCCGTCGCCTCCCGGACGAACTCCGGTGTGGCCCGCCGGACCGACTTCGCGCCGACCACCGAGGCGGCCAGCAGGGTGTCGACGCGGTGCGCGCCGCTGGTCAGGATCAGGAGGGGGGCGCCGTCGGCGTCGAACACCAGGCTGTTGGCGATCGCCCCGACCGGGCATCCGAGCTGGTCGGCGGCCTCCTGTGCGGTGCGGGCCGAATCGGGGAGCTCGACCACCTTCCCGGACGCTCCCAGCTCGGACAGGAGCGCGGCGACGGTCTCGGCGTTCGCATGCATGATCGGCAGCCTAACCATGCCGGGAAGTTTTGTCAGACCCGTTTGTTCTACTCGGTAACACCCGGTTGAGCTGGGGTTGCGACACGTCGATCGAACACGTTGACGAATGGAGCGGCCCCGGGTTACCTTGGGGACATGTCGAACCGGTGTTCGACATGGTGCGGGACTCGCGGACCGCACTCGGGCACCAAGGCGAGGTGGAGGCAGCGCAACCGCCAGCTCGCTCCGGCTCGGGCAGGGGGAGGGGAAGCCCTTTGCCCGGGCCGGTCACCCGGGGAGCGAACGCGAGGTTCGTTCCAGGTGGAGCCAGCCGGCCCCGCTTGGCCAGAAGGAGGCCAGCAATGACCGTGCATCCGATGCCCCCCATGCCGACCCGGCGGGTCGCCCCTACAGCACAGAGCATGCTGCGCGTCTCGCGCCAGCTGCTCGCCGATGCGGCAGAGGCGACGCACTCCGGCGTCCGCTACTCCACCGCCCACCTCGCGGCCCTCAGGGCCGCCGCCGCGGTCCTGACCGTCCGCGAGCACATCACGGCCCCCCGCCGCGGCAAGCCGCGCACGGCCTGGGCCCGGCTCCAGGACGCCGAGCCGCTCCTCACCGAGTGGGCCAACTTCTTCGCCGCGGGCGCCGACAAGCGCGCCGCCGCGGAGGCGGGCCTGCCCAACGCCGTCACCCAGGCCGAGGCCGACGACCTGCTCCACGACGCCGAGGTCTTCGTCACCCTGGTCGAGGACACCCTCGGCATCTCCACCCAGCAGTCCCTCCCCCTGACGGGCTGACCCCGGCGGGCCCGGCTCGGCGGGTGAAGTGGAAGAGGCCGCCGACCAGGGCGGAGGCGGCGAAGGAGTCGTAGAGCTCCCCGGCGGCGGTCGTCTCGGCGGTGTGGACCGGCACGCCGCGCTCGGTCGTCGCGGACCAGTTCGTCGCGGGCTGGTTCAGCGTGGGGAGGCCTGTCCGGAGCCGCGCGGGAAGTCGGGCTCCAGCAGGGCGGCGAGCTGGCGGTAGCGGCTGACGGGCACCAGATGGACGCCGTCGAACGCGCCGGACTCCCGCAGCGCCAGGACCTGCTCCCGGGCGGCCCGCACCCCGGCGTCGCGGTCCGCGGCCACGGCCTCCACCAGGGAGGCGGGGATGGAGATGTCGGGGATCGTCGCCGCCAGGTTCCCGGCCATGCGGGGACTCGCCAGGACCATGACGCCCGCGTAGACCGGCTGGTCGGTCCGCAGGGAGTCGCGCCAGCGCAGCAGGGCGTCGTTGTCGTAGCAGACCTGGGCGAAGACGAAGTCGGCTGCCGACTTGAAGGAGGGGAGGGGGCGCAGGCCCGAGGTGACGCCCAGGCGGAAGGGCGCGGTGCCCGCGAAGGCGGGGTCGTCGGTGGCGGCGCGCGCCTCCGCCAGCATCGTGCGCACGTTCAGGTCGCCGGTGCGGTTGCCCGCGGTGGGCTTGTCGCCGTAGACGAACAGGAAGCGCTGGACTCCGTAGGCGGCGGCGGTCAGCAGGTCGCGCCGGAACCCCAGCAGGTTGCGGTCGCGGGAGTTCAGGCAGGCGATCCCGCGCGCGCCCATGGCCTGCACCTCGTGCGCCACCGCGACGCTCGAGACCGTCGCGCGGCCGATGTGGTTGTCCGGGATGAGGAACGAGTCCGTGACGGCGCTCAGCACGCCGATCTGGTGCCGGACCCGGGTGAGGTCGGGGCGCGTGGGCGGCTCGATCTCGCAGATCACTTCGAAGGCCATGCGATCAATCTAGACGCCCCGAGGGCATCCACTTGGTCCGCATTTGAGGCGCTTCTGCCTACTGTGGCCAGCGAAGGGGGAGGACACCATGGACATCTCACAGATTCTCAACCTCGCCAAGGACCCGCAGATCCAGCAGATGCTGAAATCGGTGATGGGCGGCCTGAGCGGCGGCCAGGGAGGGCAGGGCGGGCAGGGCGGAGGCATCCAGGACCTGCTCGGGAAGCTCACCGGGGGAGGCCTCCAGAGCCAGGTCGACTCCTGGGTCGGCAAGGGGGAGAACCAGCCCGTCACCGCCCAGCAGGTCGAGTCCGCGCTGGGCACCGACACCCTGAACAAGGTGGCGCAGGACTCCGGCATGTCGCCCCAGCAGGCGGCCAGCGACCTGGCCCAGACGCTGCCCACCGTGGTCGACAAGGCCACCCCGTCCGGTTCCGCGGACGATCTCGGGAAGGTCCTCGCGGGCCTCTTCCGCTGACGGCCGTGTCCGTGGCCCGGCCCGCTCGGCGGGCCGGGCCACGCGCGTACACGGTCGCCGCCCGTGCACGGTCGCCGCCCGTTCCCGGCCCGCACGGCGGTGACCGGATCGGTCCGGTGCCGGGCCTGAACGTGCCTGGTGGGAAGGGGCACGCGGGCCGAGGATCGAGGGCATGAGAGCACACCTCGTCATCGACATGCAGGAGTCGTTCCGCCGGCTGCCGTCCTGGCCGCGGACCTCGGAACCGAGGATCGTCGAGAAGGTGAACGAGCTCGTCGCCGGGGCCCGGCGACGCGGCGATCTGGTCGTGTGGGTGCTGCACGCCGACGAGGAGCCCGGCCCGTTCGATCCGCGGAGCGGCTTCGTCCGCCTCCTGGACGGCCTGGACCCCCACGACGGCGAGCCCGTCCTCACCAAGACCGCGCACAACGCCTTCACCACGACCGGCCTCCACCGGCTGCTCACCTCCCGGGGCGTCCGGGAGGTGACCGTCTCGGGGATCAGGACCGAGCAGTGCTGCGAGACGACCGCCAGGCTCGCCTCCGACCTCGGCTTCGACGTCCTGTTCGTCAGCGAGGCGACCGCGACCCATCCGCTGCCCGGCCTCACGACCGCGCAGATCATCGAGCGGACCGAGGCCGTCCTGGCCGGGCGGTTCGCCGACATCGTCACCATCAAGGGGGCGCTATCCTGACCGGATCGTGAGGATCGTCTTCCTGCTGATCCCGGGCTTGGAGCTGCTGGACCTGGCCGGTCCCGCGCAGGTGTTCGGGACCGCCGCCGCGTTCGGCCACGACTACACGCTGGACTACGTCGGCGAGCGGGAGGACGTCCCCTCGGCCCAGGGCGTCACGCTGCGGGCCGTCACCCGATGGCCGGACCTGACGCCCCGCGACCTGATCGTGGTCCCGGGCTGGAACACCGTCCAGGGCGCCGGGCGCCACCCCCTGCTCGCCGCCACCGCGCGCCGGCTCGCCGCCCACCACGCCGCGGGCGGCACCGTCGCGAGCGTCTGCGCGGGCGCGGACGCCCTCGGCGCCTCCGGCCTCCTGGACGGCCGCCGCTTCACCACCCACCACGAGCTCCAGGATCTGCTGGCGGCCCGCTACCCCCGCGCCACCATCGTCAGGGACGTGCTCTACGTGACCGACGACCGCGTGATCACCTCGGCGGGCATCGCCAGCGGCATCGACCTGGCCCTGCACCTGGTGGCCGCCGACCACGGCCCGGCGGAGGCCGCCAAGGTCGCCCGTGACCTCGTCGTCTACGCCCGCCGCAACGGCGACGCCGCCCAGGCGGGCGCGATGCTCCGGCACCGGTCCCATCTCAGCGACGCCGTCCACCGGGTCCAGGACCGCATCGACGCGGACTTCGCCGCACCGCTGCCGCTGGCCGGGCTCGCCGCGGCGGCCGGTATCAGCGAACGCACCCTCACCCGCAGGTTCACCGCCGCGACCGGCCTCACCCCGCTGCGTTACCAGCAGCTCCTGCGCCTCGAACGCGCCGAGCACCTGATCTCCCAGGGGGAGACCTCCGAGGCGGCGGCGCGGTCCGTCGGATTCCAGGACGCCCGGATGCTCCGCCGGCTGCGCGGCCGCTGAGAACGCCGCCAGGCCCGGACCATGGAGTGGTCCGGGCCTGGCGGGGAGAACCGTGCACACGGGGCCTGGAGGGGGCCCCTTTGAGGATGGGGCTAGAAGCTCTCGACGGCGCGGCGTGCCTCGGGGTCGAGAACACCCCAGTTGATGAGTTCCTCGGTCAGTTCGGCCGGGGACTTGTCGTAGATCACGGCCAGCGAACGGAGGTCCTCCTGACGGATCGACAGGACCTTTCCGTTGTAGTCGCCCCGCTGGGACTGGATCGTCGCGGCGTAGCGGGCGAGGGGCCCGGCCTTGTCCTTCGGAAGCTGAGCGAGCCGCTCCAGGTCGATGACGAGCTTCGGCGTCGGGCCCAGGGGGCTCGGCGCGGCGCCGCCGGGGAGCAACTCGTTGACGGGCACACCGTAGAACTCGGCGAGCTCGTTCAGCTTCTGAACGGTGACGGCGCGGTCGCCCCGCTCGTACGAACCAACGACGACGGCCTTCCAACGGCCACGTGACTTCTCCTCCACACCGTGTAGGGACAGTCCCTGCTGGGTGCGGATGGCGCGAAGTCTCGCGCCCAGAGCCTTTGCGTATTCAGACGGCATCTTTGCGGCCCCCAGGCTCACTCTCGTCGGACGTTGTCGCTCAGGAGTCCGCACGGCTTGGGAAGCCGACCGACCACCCTGAGTATGGTTACGGACAGTGACGGTAAAACGGAGACGGCCAAAGGTCAAGCTGTTCGGAAAAATCAGGTCGAATCTGTCACCGATGCCTGACCCAGTGCGAGGGTCCCGAGGCCCGCCCCACAGGGCGTCCGCGCGTTATCCACAGATCTTCGCCGTGGCGTCATGTGACCCCTCTCACCTGCTGTTATGGAAGGAGCACTCGGGACAGGACACAAGATGGGGCTGCTACCGTAAAGGGGACACCACGTCCTTTAAGTCCCGTCCTGTGAGGCGGGGAAGGAGGTTGGCGCAGTGACCGCTGCCCAAAACCACGACGAGCCCTACAAGGCCGTCCTCGAGGCCCCTGAGATCAGGCGGGCCCTGACGCGCATCGCGCACGAGATCCTGGAGCGGACCAAGGGCGGCTCCGACGTCGTCCTGCTGGGCATCCAGACCCGCGGCGTGACCCTGGCGAAGCTCCTGAAGGCCCGCCTCGAAGAGGTCGAGGGCCTGAAGGTCCCCACCGGCTCCCTCGACGTCACGATGTACCGCGACGACCTGAGGATGAAGCCCGCCCGCGCGATCGGCAAGACCGATCTCCCGGCCGGCGGCATCGACGACAGGACCGTGGTCCTCGTCGACGACGTGCTCTTCTCCGGCCGCACGATCCGCGCCGCGCTCGACGCGCTCAACGACCTCGGCCGCCCGCGCTCGGTGCAGCTCGCCGTCCTGGTCGACCGGGGCCACCGCGAGCTGCCGATCCGCGCCGACTACGTAGGAAAGAACCTCCCCACCTCGCAGAAGGAGACCGTCAAGGTGCTCCTGGCCGACGTGGACGGACGTGACGCGGTCCTCCTCGGGCCGAAGGGGGAAAAGAAGTAATGAAGCGCCATCTGATCTCCGCCGCCGACCTGAACCGCGAGGACGCCCTGCTCGTCCTCGACACGGCGGAGGAGCTGGCCCAGGTCGCGGGCCGCAGCGTCAAGAAGCTCCCGACCCTGCGCGGCCGCACCGTGGTCAACCTCTTCTTCGAGGACTCCACCCGCACCCGCATCTCCTTCGAGGCCGCCGCGAAGCGGCTCAGCGCCGACGTGATCAACTTCAGCGCGAAGGGCTCCAGCGTCTCCAAGGGCGAGTCCCTCAAGGACACCGCGCTGACCCTCGAGGCGATGGGCGCCGACGCGGTCGTCATCCGCCACCCCGCCTCCGGCGCTCCCTACCGGCTCGCCGACTGGATCAACGGCAACGTCGTCAACGCCGGCGACGGCACCCACGAGCACCCCACCCAGGCCCTTCTCGACGCCTTCACCATGCGCCGTCACCTCGGCGACCTCGAGGGCCGCAAGATCACTCTGGTCGGCGACGTCCTCCACAGCCGGGTGGCACGATCCAACGTGCTCCTGCTGTCCACGCTGGGCGCCGAGGTCACCCTGGTGGCCCCGCCTACCCTGCTCCCGGTGTCGGTCGGCACCTGGCCCTGCCAGGTCTCCTACGACCTCGACGCGACCCTCCCCAAGAGCGACGCGATCATGATGCTCCGGGTCCAGCGCGAGCGCATGAACGCCGCCTACTTCCCCACCGTCCGCGAGTACTCCCGCCGGTACGGCCTGTCCACCGAGCGGTTCGCCCAGCTCCCCGAGCACGCGATCGTGATGCACCCCGGCCCGATGAACCGCGGTGTCGAGATCGCCGCGGAGGTCGCCGACAGCCCGCGCAGCACGATCGTCGAGCAGGTCGGCAACGGCGTGTCCGTCCGCATGGCCGTGCTGTACCTGCTGCTCGGCGGTTCCGAGCCCGCCATCGGCACCGACCTTCCGGCGTAGAGAGCACTGAGGAGAGATCACGTGAGCACCTACATCATCAGGAACGCCTCGATCCTCGGCGGCGCGACCGCCGACATCCTCGTGCGCGACGGTGAGATCGCCGAGATCGGCCAGGACCTCTCGGCCGCCGCCGCCGAGATCATCGACGCCACCGGCCTCGTGGCCCTGCCCGGCCTGGTCGACCTGCACACCCATCTGCGCGAGCCCGGCCGCGAGGACAACGAGACCGTCCTGTCCGGCACCCGGGCCGCCGCCAGGGGCGGCTACACCGCCGTCCACGCGATGGCCAACACCACCCCGGTCGCCGACACCGCGGGCGTCGTCGAGCAGGTCTGGCGGCTCGGCCGCGAGCACGGCTACTGCGACGTCCAGCCGATCGGCGCCGTCACCGAGGGCATCGAGGGAAAGAAGCTCGCCGAGCTCGGCGCGATGGCCGACTCCGCCGCGCGCGTCCGGGTCTTCTCCGACGACGGCCACTGCGTCGACGACGCGGTGATCATGCGCCGGGCCCTGGAGTACGTGAAGGCCTTCGACGGCGTCGTCGCCCAGCACGCCCAGGAACCGCGTCTCACCGAGGGCGCCCAGATGAACGAGGGCGAGGTCAGCGACCGCCTCGGCATGCGCGGCTGGCCCGCGGTGGCCGAGGAGGCGATCATCGCGCGCGACTGCCTGCTGGCCGCGCACGTCGGCTCCCGCCTGCACGTCTGCCACGTCTCGACCGCGGGCTCTGTCGAGATCGTCCGGCAGGCCAAGTCCAAGGGCTGGAACGTCACCGCCGAGGTCACCCCGCACCACCTGTTCCTCACCGACTCCTGCGCCGAGCACAGCCCGACCGGCGCCTACGACCCGATCTACAAGGTCAACCCGCCGCTGCGCACCCAGGCCGACGTCGACGCCTGCCGTGCGGGCCTGGCCGACGGCACCATCGACGTCGTCGCCACCGACCACGCGCCGCACGCCCTCGAGGACAAAGAGACCGAGTGGGCCGACGCCGCCATGGGCATGGTCGGCCTGGAGACGGCCCTGAGCGTCGTCCAGGCCGCGATGGTCGACACCGGCCTGCTCACCTGGGCCGAGGTCGCCGACCGCATGTCGGTCAAGCCCGCCGAGATCGGCCGCCTGGCCGGCCACGGCCGCCCCCTCGAGGCCGGCTCCCCGGCCAACATCACCCTCTACGACCCCGACTTCAGGGCGAAGGTCGACGCGACGACCTTCGCCTCCAAGAGCCGCAACACCCCCTACGCCGGTCTCGAACTGCCCGGACGGGTCGTCGCCACGTTCCTGCGCGGCCGCCCCACGGTGCTGGAAGGAAAGCTCGTATGACTGATGCCATGCTCGTCCTGGAAGACGGACGGGTGTTCCACGGCGTCGCGTTCGGCGCGGAGGGCGAGACCTTCGGCGAGGTCGTCTTCAACACCGGCATGACCGGCTACCAGGAGACCCTCACCGACCCGTCGTACCACCGGCAGATCGTCGCCATGACCGCCCCTCACATCGGCAACACCGGAGTGAACGACCTCGACCCCGAGTCGTTCCGGATCCAGGTCGCCGGATACGTCGTCCGCCAGCCCGCCCGGGTCGCCTCCAACTGGCGCGCCCAGCGCTCCCTCGACGCCGAGCTGAAGGCGCACGGCGTCGTCGGCATCGCGATGCCCGGCACCCGGGCCCTCACCCGGCACCTGCGCGACCGCGGCGCCATGCGCGCCGGGGTCTCCTCGGTCGAGACCGATCCGCAGGCCCTGCTCCAGCGGGTCCTGGCCAGCCCCGGCATGGCGGGGGCCGACCTCGCCGCCGAGGTCGCCACCAAGGAGGCCTACGTCGTGCCGTCGCGGACGGGGGAGACCCGCTTCCGGGTCGCCGCCGTCGACCTCGGCATCAAGGCGATGACCCCGTTCCGGATGGCCGAGCGCGGCTGCGAGGTGACCGTGCTGCCGGCCACCGCCACCGCGGAGGACATCCTCGCCCTCGACCCCGACGGCGTGTTCTTCTCCAACGGGCCCGGCGACCCCTCCACCGCGGACGCCCAGGTGCACGCGCTGCGGGGCGTGCTCGCCGCCGGCAGGCCGTTCTTCGGCATCTGCTTCGGCAACCAGATCTTCGGGCGCGCGCTCGGCCTCGGCACCTACAAGCTGAGGTTCGGGCACCGCGGCGTCAACCAGCCGGTCCAGGACCGCCGCACCGGCCGTGTCGAGATCTCCGCCCACAACCACGGGTTCGCCGTCGACGCCCCGCTGGACGGCCCGTTCGAGACCCCCTTCGGACGCGCCGAGGTCTCCCACGTGAACCTCAACGACGGCTGCGTCGAGGGACTGCGCCTGCTCGACCGCCCCGGCTTCAGCGTCCAGTACCACCCCGAGGCCGCCGCGGGCCCGCACGACTCCACCCTCCTGTTCGACCAGTTCTGCGCCATGATGCAGGCCGCCCAGGCCGCGTCCGCCGCCGAACCCGGGACCTCCGCTCCGAACGCCGCCGAGCAGGGCGCGCCCGCCACCCCCGAGGAAGGTGCCTGATGCCGCGCCGTGAAGACCTGAAGTCGGTTCTGATCATCGGGTCGGGGCCGATCGTCATCGGCCAGGCCTGCGAGTTCGACTACTCGGGCACCCAGGCCTGCCGGGTGCTCAAGGCCGAGGGCCTGCGGGTCATCCTGGTCAACTCCAACCCCGCGACGATCATGACGGACCCGGAGTTCGCCGATGCCACGTACGTCGAGCCGATCAACGCCGAGACTGTCGAGAAGATCATCGCCAAGGAGCGTCCCGACGCGCTCCTGCCGACCCTGGGCGGGCAGACCGCGCTGAACTGCGCCGTCGCCCTGCACGAGGCCGGGGTGCTGGAGAAGTACAACGTCGAGCTGATCGGCGCCGACTTCGACGCCATCCAGCGCGGCGAGAACCGCGAGATCTTCAAGGGGATCGTCGAGTCGCTGGGCGCCGAGTGCGCCAGGTCGGTCATCTGCCACACGATGGACGAGGTCCTGGCCGGCGCCGCCGAGCTCGGCTACCCGGTCGTGGTCCGGCCCTCCTTCACGATGGGCGGCCTGGGCTCCGGTTTCGCCTACGACGAGGCCGACCTGCACCGGATCGCGGGCGCGGGCCTGGCGGCGTCCCCGACCAGCGAGGTGCTCCTCGAGGAGTCGATCACCGGCTGGAAGGAGTACGAGCTGGAGCTGATGCGCGACCGCAACGACAACGTGGTCGTCATCTGCTCGATCGAGAACCTCGACCCGATGGGCGTGCACACCGGCGACTCCATCACCGTCGCCCCGGCGATGACGCTCACCGACCGCGAGTACCAGCACATGCGGGACGTCGCGATCGCCGTCATCCGCAAGGTCGGCGTCGACACCGGCGGCTGCAACATCCAGTTCGCGATCCACCCGTCGACCGGGCGCATGATCGTGATCGAGATGAACCCGCGCGTCTCGCGTTCGTCCGCGCTGGCCTCGAAGGCGACCGGCTTCCCGATCGCCAAGATCGCCGCCCGGCTGGCGGTCGGCTACACCCTGGACGAGATCCCGAACGACATCACCAAGGTCACCCCGGCCTCGTTCGAGCCGACCCTCGACTACGTGGTCGTCAAGGTGCCCCGGTTCGCGTTCGAGAAGTTCCCCGGCGCCGACCCCACGCTGACGACGCACATGAAGTCCGTGGGCGAGGCGATGGCGATCGGCCGGTCCTTCCCCGAGGCCCTGCAGAAGGCGCTGCGCTCCCTGGAGCAGAAGGGCGCGTCCTTCTCCTGGTCGGACGTCCCGCCGCCGCTGGAGGAGCTGCTGGAGTCCATCGCCACCCCGCACGACGGCCGCCTGCACGAGGTGCAGCAGGCCCTGCTGGCGGGCGCGACGATCGGGCAGGTCTACCAGGCCACCGGCATCGACCCGTGGTTCCTCGACCAGATCGTCGCGATCAACGAGGTCGCCGCCGACATCCGCCTGTCGGACGACGCGCTGACCGCCGCGAAGCTCGAGAACGCCAAGCGCCACGGCTTCTCCGACGTCCAGATCGGCCAGCTCCGCAGCCTCAGCGAGGAAGTGGTCCGCGAACTGCGCCACGCCCTCGGGGTGCGGCCGGTCTACCTGACCGTCGACACCTGCGCGGCCGAGTTCGCCGCCCAGACCCCGTACCTGTACTCCTCCTACGACGAGGAGAGCGAGGTCCCGATCGGCACCCGGCCCAAGGTGATCATCCTGGGCTCGGGGCCGAACCGGATCGGCCAGGGCGTCGAGTTCGACTACTCCTGCGTCCACGCCTCGTTCACGCTGTCCGAGGCGGGCTACGAGACCGTCATGGTCAACTGCAACCCCGAGACGGTCTCGACCGACTACGACACCTCCGACCGGCTCTACTTCGAGCCGCTCACCCTGGAGGACGTCCTGGAGGTCGTGCACGCCGAGCAGCAGACGGGCGTCGTGGCGGGCGTCATCGTCCAGCTCGGCGGCCAGACCCCGCTGGGCTTGGCGCAGAAGCTCAAGGACGCGGGCGTGCCGATCGTGGGCACCTCGCCGGAGAGCATCCACCTCGCGGAGGACCGCGGTGCGTTCGGCCGGGTCCTGGCCGCGGGGAACCTGCCCGCGCCCAAGCACGGCACCGCCACCTCCGCCGAGGAGGCCGTCGCGATCGCCAACGAGATCGGCTACCCGGTCCTCGTGCGGCCCTCGTACGTGCTCGGCGGCCGCGGCATGGAGATCGTCTACGACGACGCCACGCTGACCGGCTACATGGCCACCGCCACCGAGGTCTCCGCGGACCGGCCGGTTCTGGTCGACCGCTTCCTCGACGAGGCCATCGAGATCGACGTCGACGCCCTCTACGACGGCGCCGACCTCTACCTCGGCGGCGTCATGGAGCACATCGAGGAGGCCGGGATCCACTCCGGCGACTCCGCCTGCGCGCTTCCGCCGATCACGCTGGGCCGCGAGAACATCGAGCGGATCCGCGAGTCCACGCTGAAGCTCGCCCAGGGCATCGGCGTGCGCGGCCTCATGAACGTCCAGTACGCGCTGTCGGCGGGCGTCCTGTACGTGCTGGAGGCCAACCCGCGCGCCTCGCGCACCGTCCCGTTCGTGTCCAAGGCGACGGCCGTGCCGCTCGCCAAGGCCGCCGCCCGGGTCATGATGGGCGCCACCGTCGCCCAGCTGCGCGCCGAGGGCATCCTGCCCCCGACCGGCGACGGCGGCACCCTGCCGCTCGACGCGCCGATCGCGGTCAAGGAGGCGGTGCTGCCGTTCAACCGGTTCCGCAACGCCGAGGGCCAGGGCGTCGACACCATCCTCGGGCCCGAGATGCGCTCCACCGGCGAGGTCATGGGCATCGACGAGGTCTTCGGCACGGCGTACGCCAAGTCGCAGGCCGCGGCCTACGGTTCGCTCCCGACCAAGGGCCGGGTGTTCGTTTCCGTGGCCAACCGGGACAAGCGCACCATGATCTTCCCGGTCAAGCGGCTCGCGGATCTGGGTTTTGAGATTCTTGCCACCGAGGGCACCGCGGAGGTGCTGCGCCGCAACGGCGTCCATGCCAAGATCGTGCGCAAGCACAGCGAGGGCACCGGGCCCGGCGGCGAACCGACGGTCGTCCGGCGCGTCCTCGACGGCGAAGTGGACCTCATCGTCAATACTCCGTTCGGCAGCCCCGGTCAGTCCGGGCCCCGGGTGGACGGCTACGAGATCCGCACCGCGGCCGTCGTGCGCGGCATCCCGTGCGTGACGACCGTGCAGGGCCTCGCCGCCGCCGTGCAGGGCATCGAGGCCGTGACCCGCGGAGACGTGGGAGTGCGCTCCCTCCAGGAGCACGCGTCGCGGCTGCGGAACGCCTGGGCCGAGTAAGCCGGGATCAGCAAGCAGAGGAAAGAGAGGCCGCCATCTCCGCCGAGGGACCAGTGCAGTCGCCGGGCACCGTGCTCACGGTCCGGCAGGTGGCGGCCTACCACGCGATGACGCTCGTCGCCCCCGCGGTGGCCGAGCGCTTCCGGCCGGGCCAGTTCCTGGCCATCGCGGTGGGCGGTGAGCACACCTCGCTCCTCGCCCGCCGCTGCTTCCCGATCTACGAGGTGAAGTCGGACTACGGCGGCACCGTCGAGCTCGTCTTCGAGGCGACCGACCCGGGCACGAACTGGCTGGCCTCACGGCGCTCGCGCGACGCGGTCGACGTCATCGGCCCGCTCGGCCGCCCCTTCCCGCTCCCGCGCGACCCGGCGAGCTGCCTGCTGGTCGGCGGCGCGCAGGGCGCCAGCGGCCTGTTCTCCCTCGCCGACGCGCTGCGCAGGCGCGACTGCCAGACCCACTTCGTGCTCGCGGCGCCGCACGGCGCCCAGATCTTCGGCGCCCGGTCCGCCCAGCGCATCGGCGACAGCGCCACGGTGATCACCCGTGACGGCTCCCTGGGCACCGCGGGCAGCGTCCCCGACCTGCTCCCGCGCATCATCGACGAGTCGCGCGCCGACGTGATCTACGCCGCGGGGCCGACCGCCCTGATGAGCGCGGTCTCCTCCGTCGCCGCCGCCCACGGGATCCCCTGCCAGGTCAGCGTCGCCGAGCTGCTGGCCTCCACCTCGGCCTGCGGGATCGGCACCTGCCAGTCCTGCGTCCTGCCGGTCATCGGCGACGACGGCATCACCCGCATGGCCCGCGCCTGCACCGAGGGGCCGGTCCTGCGCGGCGAGCGCGTCCGCTGGTCCGACCTCGGCACGATCCCGCTGGACGCCATGGGCGGGCCCCGGGCCCCCTCCTCGGCCATCACGGCCCCCTGAAACCCGATCCTGGAGGAGTGTCGTGGAGCTGAGGACGAAGATCGGGGCACTGGAGCTGCCCAACCCCGTCGTGAGCGCCGCGGGCTGCGGCGGCAGCGGGCGCGAACTGGCGCAGTTCACCGACCTGGCCCGTCTCGGGGCGTTCGTGACGTCGTCGGTGATGCTCCAGGCGCGCGCGGGCCGGCCGACGCCCCGGGTGGCCGAGACGCCGTCCGGGCTGCTGACGGCCATGGGCCTGCCCGGCCCGGGGATCGAGGGGTTCCTCGGCCGCGACCTGCCGTGGCTGGCCGAGAAGGAGGCCCGGGTCGTCGTGTCGGTCGGCGGCAACAGCGTGAGCGAGTTCGGCGAGGTCGCCAAGCGCCTCGTGGACTCCCCGCTGGCCGCGACCGTCGCGGGCGTGGAGATCAACGTGGCGTGCCCGAACGTCGAGGACCGGGGGAGGATGTTCGCCGCGTCCCCTTCGGCCGCCTCCGAGGTCGTCAGGGCCGTACGGGGGGCGGTGCCGCGCGACGTGCCCGTCCTCGCCAAGCTCTCGCCCGACGTGACCGACATCGCGACGATCGCGCTGGCGTGCGCCGACGCGGGCGTCACCGGGCTGTCCCTGATCAACACCATGGCGGGCCTGGCGATCGATCCCGGCACGCTGCGGCCCGTCCTGACCGGGATCTCCGGCGGGCTCTCCGGCCCCGCGCTCCGCCCCGTCGCGCTGCGCTGCGTCTACCAGGTCCACTCCGCGCTGCCCGGGCTGCCGATCATCGGCGGCGGGGGAGTGGCCACCGGCCGCGACGCCCTGGAGTTCCTCGCGGCGGGCGCCAGCGCCGTCTCGGTGGGCACGACGCTGCTGCACGACCCCTCGGCCCCCGCCAGGATCCTCAAGGAGCTGGAGGAGGCGCTGACGGCCCGCGGTCTCGGCCGGGTCGCCGACGCCGTCGGCCTCGCGCACAAGCCCGCCGGCTACGTCCCGCCGCAGGTCGTGCGGAGCGAGCCCGAAGAACGCATCCCCGAACCGAGCGACCAGCAGGAGAGTGCCCCGTGACCGCCGCCGCCCCCATCGCCGTCGCGCTGGACGCGCCGAACCTGGAGACCGCCGCCCGATGGGCCTCGCTGGTCACCCCGCACGTCAGCACCCTCAAGGTCGGCCTCGAGCTCTACCTGAAGTACGGGCCCGACGCGGTGGCCAGCATCCGCGGCGCGTCGAGGATCCAGGTGTTCCTCGATCTCAAGCTGCACGACATCCCCAACACCGTCGCGGGCGCCGCCCGTTCGGTGGCGCGCCTCAAGCCGGCCTACCTGACCGTCCACGCCCAGGGGGGCGCGGACATGATCAAAGCAGCCGTCGAGGCCGTCCCGCAGACGAAGATCACGGCTGTGACGGTCCTCACATCGCTGGGCGAGGGGGATCTGGCCGCCACCGGCCTCGCGGGGCCCGCCTCGGACGCCGTCCGGCGGCTCGCCGCCCTCGCGGTGGGGGCCGGGGCGCGGGCCCTCGTGTGCTCCCCGCAGGAGGTCGCCGCGGTCCGCGCGGAGATCGGGACCGAAATCGACCTGATCACCCCGGGAGTGCGACCGAAAGGCGCGAAAGCGGACGACCAGACACGAATTTCCACCCCCGAAGAGGCCCTCGCGGCGGGTGCCGATCTGCTCGTGATCGGACGCCCGATCACCGGCGCGGCCGACCCCGGAGCCGCCGCCGCGGCGATCGCGGCGGGCCTGCGGCACCGCGCCTGAGAACCCCCAGGCAGCAGGGGTCGCGGGCCGTTTTGGTCGACACGTCGTAGTGATGCGATTACAGGAAGTGAATTTCGTAAATTTCTGGCGGGATAAAGCACCTATCACGTTGCTTTATAGGGGGGAAAGTCGCTAGTTTCCGGGGCGTCCGATCCCGTCGAGTGGAATCACGAGGTGACCCGGCGTGGCTCTTCCGCCCCTAACCCCCGAACAGCGTGCCGCGGCCCTGGAAAAGGCTGCCCAGGCCCGCCGTGAGCGCGCGGAGGTCAAGAACAAGCTCAAGCACGGTGGGACCTCTCTCTCCGAGGTCCTCAAAGCGGGCCAGAGCGATGACATCGTCGGAAAGATGAAGGTCTCGGCTCTTCTGGAATCGCTTCCGGGCGTGGGCAAGGTTCGCGCCAAGCAGATCATGGAGCGCCTCGGCATCGCCGAGTCCCGCAGAGTGCGGGGCCTGGGTGCCAACCAGCGCGCTTCCCTGGAACGCGAGTTCGGCGGCAAGTAACAGCCGTCATCTGCGAGGCCGGTAAGACCCTTCGGCCGCCCCTCCGGGTGAAGACGCGGAGGGGCGGCCGAACGTGATCAGCCGTTCGGGTGTGGTAGATATCGAGGCGATGGACACCAACGCTTTCCCCGCACGTCGCCTCACGGTCCTCTCGGGCCCCTCGGGGGTCGGTAAGAGCACCGTTGTCGCGGAACTCCGTAAGTCGCACCCCGAGGTGTGGCTGTCGGTTTCGGCGACCACTCGCAAACCCCGCCCGGGTGAGACGCACGGAGTCGAGTACTTCTTCGTCGAACGGGACGAGTTCCGGCGCATGGTCGCCGACGGCGAACTGCTGGAATGGGCCGAGTTCGCGGGCAATCTCTACGGAACCCCGCGTGGAGCCGTCCAGGAGAGGCTGGAATCGGGGGTGCCCACCCTGCTGGAGATCGACCTCCAGGGTGCCGAGCAGGTCCGCGCGACCGCTCCCGACGCCTTCCTGGTCTTCCTCGCCCCTCCCACGTGGGAGGAGCTGGTCAAGCGCCTCACCGGCCGTGGCACCGAGTCGGCCGAGGTGATCGCCCGGCGGCTCAAGGAGGGCGAGCGGGAGATGGCCACCCGCGACACCCCGGGGCTGTTCGACGTCGAGCTGGTCAACGAGTCCGTCGAGAGCGTGTGCAAGCAGCTCGTCGACCTCATGGGCGCACAGGCCGGGGCCGCCCCGGAGCGGTGACGCTTGACAACTGATAGTCTTCCATGCTGACCTGCGAGACGCTTTCCGGCGGCTCGCTCCATGATCACCGAAAGGCTACGGCGTGGCAGCCAACAGCGAAGGCATCACCAACCCGTCGATCGACGATCTGCTCGAGGTCGTCGACACCAAGTACGGCCTGGTGAGCATCGCGGCCAAGCGGGCCCGGCAGATCAACGCCTACTACGCGCAGCTCGGCGAGGGCCTGCTGGAGTACGTGGGACCGCTGGTCGAGACCCAGGTCCAGGAGAAGCCGCTCTCCATCGCCCTGCGCGAGGTGCGCGAGGGGCTCCTGCACACCGAGCCCATCGAGGCCTGACGGACTTGTCCGGCCCGAACTCCGTCGCCGACAAGCCGCGGGTGGTCCTCGGCGTCGGTGCCGGGATCGCCTCTTACAAGGTGTGCGAGCTGCTCCGGCGGCTCACCGAGTCCGGGCACGCGGTCCGGGTGGTTCCGACCAGGGACGCGCTGCGTTTCGTGGGCGAGCCGACCTGGGCGGCGCTGTCCGGGCAGCCCGTCTCCACCGAGGTGTGGAACTCCGTCAGCGAGGTCCCGCACGTCCGGATCGGGCAGGACGCCGACCTCGTCTTCGTCGCCCCCGCCACCGCGGACCTGCTCGCCAGGGCCGCGCACGGGCTCGCCGACGACCTGCTGACCAACACGCTCCTGACCGCCCGGTGTCCCGTGGTGTTCGCGCCCGCGATGCACACCGAGATGTGGGAGCACCCCGCGACCCAGGCCAACGTGGCCACCCTGCGCGCTCGCGGCTGCGTCGTGATCGAGCCCGCCTCCGGCCGGCTGACCGGCGCCGACACCGGCAAGGGCAGGCTGCCCGATCCGGGTGAGCTGTTCGAGGTCGCGGTGCGGATCCTGGCGGGCACGACGTCGGACCTCGCGGGCCGCCACGTCGTGGTGTCCGCGGGCGGCACGCGCGAGCCGATCGACCCGGTGCGCTTCATCGGCAACCGGTCGTCGGGGCTCCAGGGGTACGCCCTGGCGAAGGTCGCCGCCGCGCGCGGCGCCAAGGTCACGCTGGTGGCCGCGAACACCGCCCTGCCCGACCCGGCGGGGGTCTCGGTCGTGCGGGTCGGCTCGGCGCTGGAGATGCGCGAGGCCGTCCACGCCGCCGCGCCCGCCGCGGACGTCGTCGTGATGGCCGCGGCCGTCGCCGACTTCCGGCCGGTGTCGGCCGCGGGCCAGAAGATCAAAAAGACCGAAGAATCGGATACTTTGCCTATCGAATTGGTGAAGAATCCGGATATCCTGGCCGAACTGGTCGTCCAGCGGGCCTCGGGACAGGTCATCGTCGGCTTCGCCGCCGAGACCGACAACGTCCTGGAGCACGGACGGGCCAAGCTGGCACGCAAGGGTTGTGACCTGCTGGTCGTCAACCAGGTGGGGGAGAACCTCACCTTCGGGGCCCCCGACAACGCCGGGGTGATTCTCTCCGCTACCGGTTCCGAACGGGAGATTCCGCTCGGGACCAAGGAGGAGCTCGCCGCCGCGGTGTGGGACGAGGTCGCCACGCTGCTCGCCTGACCTGGCCTCCGTAAACATGGTCAGTGCCACTAGACTGCGTTCGCCGTCCGGTCTCACCGCCGGCGGCCCACGCCGAAACCGCCTGCGAGTCAGCAGCCGCTGCAAGGAGTTCACGTAGTGTCGCGACGCCTCTTCACGTCTGAATCGGTCACCGAGGGCCACCCGGACAAGATCGCCGACCAGATTTCCGACGCGATCCTCGACGCCATGCTCAAGGACGACCCGAAGAGCCGGGTCGCCGTCGAGACCATGATCACCACTGGCCAGGTGCACGTGGCCGGCGAGGTCACCACCGAGACCTACGTGGACATCCCCGGTGTCATCCGGGAGAAGATCCTCGAGATCGGCTACGACTCGTCCGCCAAGGGCTTCGACGGCCACTCCTGCGGCGTGTCGGTGTCCATCGGCGCCCAGTCGCCCGACATCGCGCAGGGCGTCGACGACGCCTACGAGAGCCGCGAGGAGCAGGGACAGGACGAGCTCGACCGCCAGGGCGCGGGCGACCAGGGCCTCATGTTCGGCTACGCCACGAACGAGACCCCCAACCTGATGCCGCTGCCGATCACCATCGCGCACCGGCTCTCGGAGCGCCTGTCGCAGGTCCGCAAGGACGGCACCGTTCCCTACCTGCGCCCCGACGGCAAGACCCAGGTCACCATCGAGTACGACGGCGCCAAGGCCGTCCGCCTTGACACCGTGGTCGTCTCCTCGCAGCACGCTCCTGACATCTCGCTCAAGGAGCTGCTGACCCCGGACATCAAGGAGCACGTCGTCGACGTGGTCCTGGCCGAGTTCAAGGACGACCTCGACATCGAGGGCTACCGCCTGCTGGTCAACCCGACCGGCCGCTTCGAGATCGGCGGCCCGATGGGCGACGCCGGCCTCACCGGCCGCAAGATCATCGTCGACACCTACGGCGGCATGGCCCGTCACGGCGGCGGCGCCTTCTCCGGCAAGGACCCGTCCAAGGTCGACCGCTCCGCCGCCTACGCGATGCGCTGGGTCGCCAAGAACATCGTCGCGGCCGGGCTCGCCGACCGCGCCGAGGTCCAGGTCGCCTACGCCATCGGCAAGGCGCAGCCCGTCGGTGTGTTCGTCGAGACCTTCGGCACCGAGAAGGTCGACATCGCCAGGATCCAGGAAGCGGTCCTGACGGTCTTCGACCTCCGCCCCGCCGCGATCGTCCGCGACCTCGACCTGCTCCGCCCGATCTACTCCCAGACCGCTGCCTACGGCCACTTCGGCCGCGAGGTCCCGGACTTCTCCTGGGAGCGCACCGACCGCGCCGGCGCCCTGCGCACCGCCGCCGGTCTGTAGATCTCCCGGTTTCAGCTGTCCCGGTCCACGCGGACGGCCCGCGTCCCGCCCCGGTCTCAGGGGCGGGACGCGGGCCGTCCGCGTTCCCGGGGTTCTCGCTCAGAGGTCCAGGAGCCCGGCGAGCTCGCCGAGATGGGCGAGCGGGGGATCGCCCGGGAGCCCCTTGAGGGTGGCCACGCGCATTCCGGCGGCCCGTCCCGCCTCGGCGCCGGTCTCGGAGTCCTCGACGACCAGGCAGCGCGCGGGGTCCACGCCGAGCGACGCGGCGGCCTGGAGGTAGCCGGACGGGTCGGGCTTGCCCGCCGGCACGTCGTGCAGCGTCACCAGGACGGGCGGCGCGATGCCGGAGGCGGCCAGCCGCACCTCGGCCAGGGGGCGTCCGGCGCTGGTGACCACGGCCCAGGGAAGCCCGCGGGCGGCCAGCACCGACAGGACGTCATGGGCGCCCTTGGCGGCGGTCACGCCGTCCAGGGTGTGGGTCTCCCGGTCCTCGTGCTCGGCGACCAGGGCGGCGAACTCGGCCGCCGAGATCCTCGGCAGGAAGCGGCGGATGGTGAGGGGAGCGGGACGCCCGACCTGGAAGGCGGCGACCTCCTGCTCGTCGAGGGAGAAGCGGCGGGCCCAGAGCCGCCAGAGGTGCTCGTTGACGGCATCGGAGTCGACCAGGGTGCCGTCCATGTCGAAAAGTACGGCGGCGACGTTCTTCACGGTGCCCTCCTCTTATTATGTTCGTCTACCGAGCATATTCGAGGGGTGGATGATCGGGCAATGACCACGATGCGCACCGCCCTCCGGCTGCGGGGGCTGCTGGAGGTGCTGCGGCACGTCCACGCGGCCCCGGCCGTCACCCGGGCCGGGCTGGCCCGGGAACTCGGGCTCAGCCGCAGCTCGGCGACGGAGATCGTCGGCCGGCTGCGGGCGCTCGCGCTGGTCGAGGAGACCGAGGCCGCCCCGACGGGGGAGCGCGGACGCCCCACGACGGTGCTCGGGCCGCATCCCGAGGGGCCCGTGGTCGCGGCCTTCGAGATCACCCAGGGCACCTGGAAGAGCGCCGTGGCCGGGCTCGGCGGGGAGCAGGAACGCGTCACCGAGCGTCCGCACGGGCGGGTGGACGCCCTGGACCTCGTCGCGGAGCGGCTCGGGGAGCTGGCGGCCGAGCTGGGGCCGCGGCTGCGGGCGGCCGGGGTCGCGGTACCGGGCACGCTGAGCGGAGGAAGGGTCGTGCAGGCCGTCCACCTGGGCTGGGACGTCGTCGACGTGGCCGCCGAGCTGGGCGCGTCCGTGCCGGTCGTGGTCAGGAACGACGCGACCCTCGCCGGGGTCGCCGAGGCGCGCAGGGGAGCGGCGCGGGACCGGGCGGCCGCCCTGCACCTGACGGCCGTCGACGTCGGCATCGGCGGCGTCCTCATCGACGGCGGCAGCCCCGTGGCGGGCGGGACGGGCGCCGGCGGCGAGTTCGGCCATCTGCCGTTCGGCGATCCGGCCGCGGCCTGCCCGTGCGGCGCGTCCGGCTGCTGGGAGCTGGAGGTCAACGCGGCGGCCCTGGCCGGGCGGGGTCCCGCCGCGGTGGCCCGGTCGCTGGGCCGGGGCATCGGCGGCCTGGTCAACGCCCTGGATCCGACGGCCGTCACCCTGTCGGGGCTGGCCGCCGACCTGCTGGGGTCGGACCGGGAGACCGTGGAGGAGGCCTACGCCGCGGCCCTGATGTCCTACCGGAGGGCCGCTCCGCCGCCGCTGCTGGCGGCCCGCTTCCCCTACGACGGCCCGCTGCGGGGGGCGGCGGAGCTCGCCTACGACACCGTCCTGTCCGAGGCGGGCCTGACCTCCTGGCAGGCCGCCAGGGGCGGCTGACCGGTGTGGACAACGCTGGAGGGGCCTGCGGCGGATGATAGGTGTGAGGGATGAACGAGGACGGGCTGATTCCGGGGCTGGAAGGGCTGGCCGCGCCGGAGAAGGCGAAGCCCGCGCCGAAGAAGGCGGCCAAGGGGGTTCAGGAGCCCGCCGCGGAGCTGCCGGTCGCCCGGATCGCCGTCGAGGTGCCGCTGCCGCACCTGGACCGCACCTTCGACTACCTCGTGCCGGACAAGCTCGCGGACAAGGCCGTCCCCGGCTGCCGGGTGCGGGTCCGCTTCTCCGGCAAGCTCATGGACGGCTTCCTGCTGGAGCGCCTCGCCGAGACCGAGCACGAGGGCCGGATGGCGTTCCTGGAACGCGTCATCTCGCCCGAGCCCGTCCTCACCCCCGAGATCGCCGCCCTGGCCCGGGAGCTCGCCGACCGCTACGCCGGGACCCTCGCCGACGTCCTGCGCCTGGCCGTCCCGCCCCGGCACGCCCGCGCCGAGTCCGGGGCGCGGCCGCCCACCCCGCCGCTCCCGGCCGCCGCCCCGCCCCCCGGGCCCTGGACGGACTACCCGGCGGGGCCGTCCTTCCTGACCGCCCTGGCCGAGGGCAAGCAGCCGCGGGCCGTCTGGACCGCCCTGCCCGGTCACGACTGGCCCGCCACCCTGGCCCGCGCCGCCCACGCCACCCTCACGTCGGGCCGCGGCACCCTGATCATCGTCGCGGACGGCCGTGACGCCGCCCGGGTCGACGCCGCCCTCACCGCGGAGTTCGCGCCCCCCGCTGACGCCCCGGAGGACACCGGGCCGGTCGCGGCGCATGTGACGCTGACGGCCGAGCTGGGGCCCGAGGAGCGGTACCGGCGATGGCTGCGGGTGGTGCGCGGGCAGGCCCTGGTCGCCGTCGGGACCAGGGCGGCGATGTTCGCCCCGGTCCGCGACCTCGGCCTGGTCGTGCTGTGGGACGACGGCGACGACGTCCACGCCGACCCGCACGCGCCCTATCCGCACGCCCGCGAGGTGCTGGCGCTGCGCGCCCACCGGGCCGGGGCGGGAGCCCTGATCGGCGGGCTCAGCCGCACCAGCGACGCCACCCAGCTCGTCGCCGGCGGCTGGGCGCACGGGCTGACGGCCGCACGAGACCGGGTGCGCCAGGCCATGCCGCGCGTGCAGCTCGCCGGGGAGGACTGGGAGCAGGGCAGGGACCAGGCGGCGCGGGCCGCCCGGCTGTCGACGCTGGCGTTCTCGACCGCTCGCGAGGCGCTCAAGGAGGGTCCGGTGCTGGTCCAGGTGCCGCGGCGCGGCTACCTGCCCGCCCTGGCCTGCCAGCGCTGCCGCGAGCTCGCGCGGTGCACGGTCTGCGCCGGGCCGCTGGCGATGGCCTCCTCGCACGCCGCGCCGTTCTGCAAGTGGTGCGGGCACATCGCGGGGGACTGGCAGTGCCCGGAGTGCCGGGGCCGCCAGATCAGGGCGGTCGTCGTCGGTGCGGGCCGAACGGCCGAGGAGCTCGGCCGGGCCTTCCCCGGGGTGACCGTGCGGACCTCGGGCCGGGACGGGATCCTCGCCTCGGTCGGGACCAGGCCCGAGCTGGTCGTGTCCACCCCGGGGGCCGAGCCCGTCGCCGAGCAGGGGTACGCGGCGGCGCTGCTGCTCGACGGGTGGGCGCTGCTCGGCCGCGCCGACCTGCGCGCCAACGAGGAGGCGCTGCGCAAGTGGCTGAACGCCGCGGGGCTGGTCCGGCCGCAGGGGCAGGTCGTCCTGGTCGCCGACGGAAGCCGCCCGGTGGTCCAGGCCGTCGTCCGCTGGGACCCGGTCACCTTCGCCGAACGCGAGCTGGCCGAGCGCGCCGAGCTGTCCTTCCCCCCGGCCGTCCGGATGGCCTCCCTCACCGGTACCCCGGCCGCGATCAGGGATCTGCTGGCCGCCGCGGAGCTGCCGCCGGAGGCCGAGGTCCTCGGCCCGGTCCCGATCGGCTCCGACGGCGCCGCCGAACGGGCGCTGGTCAGGGTCCCGCGCACCCACGGGGCCCCGCTGTCGCGCGCGCTCAAGCAGGCCCAGGGCATCCGGAGCGCGAAGAAGGCCCCCGATCCCGTCCGCGTCCAGGTCGACCCGCTCGAGCTCATCTGATTCCCGGGGCCCGTTGTGCACAGAGGTCCGCGCGATCAAGGGGCGGGGTGCTCTAGGGTTCTCGGGTGGCTGAGAAGTGGGTCGAGACGACCGTTCGCGAGTTCACCGCCTGGGCGCCGGGGCAGGCGGGTGAGGCGGATCTGCACGGTGCGCGGATCCTGCTGGAGCTCGCCGACCTCAACGAGACGGGTGAGCTGACCCCCGAGCTGCTGCGCGAGGTGCTGCTCGAGGACTTCCCCGACGAGGTGATGGCCTCCGCCGACGACGCCCCCGCGATCCTGGCGATCGCCGGTGAGCTGGTGCGGTTCTTCGAGGAGTCGGAGCAGCTCGACTCCGCGCGCGCCGCGGAGCTGCGCGAGACCCTCGGCGGGATCGCCGAGGAGTTCACCGCCGCGCTCGCCGCCGAGGGCGAGAACGCCGAGGACGCCGCCGAGTTCCTGGGCCGGATGATGTCCGCCGAGGGCGTCGACCTCGAGGACGAGGAGGCCGTCGCGCAATGGATGCGCGAGTTCGACGAGCTGTCCGACGAGGAGAAGCTCGAGCGGACCATGCAGCACTTCGCGGCCGAGAACGTGGTGCCGCCCGTCCGCCTTCTGCCCGCGGACGAGCTGGCCGCCGCCGCCCGCGCCTCGGGTCTGTTCACCGACGTCCTGGGCCTGGCCGACTGGGTCGGCGCCCGCGACCTCGAGGAGGACGAGCTGGCGGAGGCCGACGCCGCGGCGGCCGTCGCCGCGCTGGGCATCCCCGCGCCGCGGGCGGGCGGGGCCTTCCAGCCCGAGCTCGAACGCCTGTGGGGCGCCGCCGTCGAGACCGGCCTGATCGACGTCCAGGACGGCAGGACCGCGCCCGGCGGCCGTCCCGAGAGCGACGAGGACGTGCTCGCGCTGTTCGTGGGCCTGCTCGACGCGGTCGTCACCCAGGCGCACGAGGAGGGTGACGCGCTGAGCCCCGGCGAGGTCGTCCAGGGTGAGCTTCCCGGCGTGCTGCTGCACATGTACGAGCACGGCGGCGAGACCGGCATCGGCGAGCTGGTCGTCGGGCTGATCGAGCACATCCAGGAGGGCTACGACATCGTCGAGGCCGACGTCATGGCGCAGGCCGTCCCGGTGGCGCTCCGGCTCGAGCTCGACGACCTCGCCCGCTGGGGCGTCCTGACCGTCGAGGAGGACACGGCCGCGCTGACCCCCCTCGGCGTCTTCGCCGTCCGGGAGCTGCTCCAGGCCGACGGCTACACCGCGCCGCTGATCGGAGACCTCGCCGAGACCACCGCCGAGGAGCTCGTCACGGGCCTGGCCTGGCACCGTGAGGACACCGCCGAGGAGGAGATCTCCCTCTGGCTGGCCCGCCGTGAGCCGGAGGAGGCCGCCACGGGCCTGCTGAACGTCATGCTGGAGGGCAGGGCCGCGGCCCGCAACCTCGCCGCCGTGGTGCTGCAGAGCGTCCCGCAGGAGGCCGAGCCGGTCATCAGGGCCGCCCTCGACGCCCCCCAGACCCGGCCCTACGCGGTCGTGTGGCTGTCCGGTCACGGCGACGACAAGATCGAGCCGTCGCCCGCCGACATGCAGTGGATGTTCGTCGACACCGTCGCCGGGATGATCGAGGCCGTGGGCCCGCACGAGGCGGTCCACCTGGCCCTCGACGAGACCGAGGACGCCGCCGATCTCCACGGCCTGATCGAGGACATCTGGCGGATCGAGCACCCCGACACCGCCGACGTCCTCGAGGCCATCGGCGATCACCACCACGACAAGCCCCTGGCCAAGCTGGCCCGCAAGACCGCCTTCAAGGTGCGCTCCCGGTAGGCCGGTCCCGGCGGGCACCTACACTGGAAGTGATCCGCAGAACCTTGAAGATGGGGAGTCTTCGTGGCTGTTAAGCCGATTCGCCTGTTCGGCGATCCTGTGCTGCGTACCGCGGCGGAGCCGGTGGCCGACTTCGACAAGGAACTGCGGCTGCTGGTCAAGGACCTCACCGACACCATGATCGACGCTCCGGGGGCGGGGCTCGCGGCCCCGCAGCTCGGGGTGGGCCTGCGCGTGTTCACCTACTACGTGGACGACCGGCTCGGCCATCTGGTCAACCCGTCGCTGGACCTGAGCGAGGAGCACCAGGACGGCGACGAGGGCTGCCTGTCGCTGCCGGGCCTGGCCTTCCCGACCAGGCGCGCCTACGGCGTGGTCGCCAAGGGCTTCAACATGCACGGCGAGCCGATCACCGTGGAGGGCACGGAGCTGCTGGCGCGGTGCGTCCAGCACGAGACCGACCACCTCGACGGCATCCTGTTCATCGACCGGATGGACCCCGCCCAGCGCAAGCTGGCGATGAAGGCGATCCGCGAGGCCGAGTGGTTCGGCGACCCGGCGCCGGTCGTCAGGGACTCGCCGCACCGGACCTTCGGGCGGGCCCTCTGATGCGGCTGGTCTTCGCGGGGACTCCCGAGGTCGCGGTCCCGCCGCTGCGGGCCCTGATCGCATCGGGACACGAGGTCGCCGCGGTCGTCACCCGGCCCGACGCCCCGGCGGGACGGGGCCGCAGGCTGGTCGCCAGCCCCGTCGCCGAGGTCGCCGAGGAGCACGGGATCGAGGTGCTCAAGCCGGTCAAGGCCGCCGATCCGGAGTTCCTCGCCCGGCTGGCCGAGATCGGGCCCGACTGCTGCCCGGTCGTCGCCTACGGCGCCATCCTCCGCAAGGCCGCCCTCGACATCCCGCGCCTGGGCTGGGTCAACCTGCACTTCTCGCTGCTGCCCGCCTGGCGCGGCGCCGCTCCCGTCCAGCGCGCCGTCCTGGCGGGCGACGAGATCACCGGCGCGATGACCTTCCTCATCGAGGAGGGCCTCGACACCGGGCCGGTCTTCGGCCATCTGACCGAGCCGATCCGCCCCGACGACACCAGCGGCGCCCTGCTGGAGCGCCTGTCGCACTTCGGCGCCCGCCTGCTGGTCGACACCATGAACGGCCTGGAGGTCGGCGGGCTGACCGCCGTCCCGCAGTCCGAGGACGGGGTCTCCCACGCCGCGAAGCTCACCCCGGACGACGCCCGCGTCGACTGGACGGCGCCCGCGATGCGGGTCGACCGGCTCTGCCGCGCCTGCACCCCGGCCCCCGGCCCCTGGACGACCTTCCGCGGAGACCGGGTCAAGCTGGCACCGGTGCGCCTCGCGGCCGGCGGAGGGCCGCTGGCCCCCGGTGAGCTGAAGCCGTCCAAGACCGAGGTCCTGGTCGGGACCGCGACCCATCCGGTGGCGCTGACCGAGGTCCAGCCGCCCGGCAAGAAGCGGATGCCGGCCATCGACTGGTTCCGCGGCCTGCGGCTCGATCCCGGGGACCGCTTCCTTTGATCCCGCGGAGGGTCGTGATCCCGCAGCGGGCCGCCGGGTCCTGTTCTGCCGACCGCGCGCGGGGGCGCGCCCTGAGGAGTGAAGTGTGTGATGGGTGAGAACCGGCGGAGGGCCAGTACGCATCGGAGCCGCGGCCAGCAGGACAACCGGCGGCCCGGCCGGCAGGCGCAGCGCAGGACGCCCGCCGACGCGGTCCGGAGGGTCGCCTTCGACGTGCTGCGCGCGGTGGAGTCCCGCGACGCCTACGCCAACCTGCTGCTGCCGCGGATGCTGCGGGAGCGGGAGATGTCCGGCCGCGACGCGGCCCTGGCCACCGAGCTGACCTACGGCACCCTGCGGGGGCTCGGCACCTACGACGCGATCCTCAACCTGTGCAGCGACCGGCCCGTCGACAGGATCGACCCGCCGCTGCGCGATCTGCTGCGCCTCGGCACCCACCAGCTCCTGCGCACCCGCATCCCCTCGCACGCCGCGGTCTCCACGAGCGTCGACCTCGTCCGGTCGGTCGCGGGTCCCGGGCAGGCGAAGTTCGCCAACGCCGTGCTGCGGAAGGTCGCCACCCGCGATCTGCCGGAGTGGCTGGTGATCGTCGCACCGGAGAACGACGAGCTGGGCAGGCTCGCCGTCACCCACAGCCACCCGAAGTGGATCGTGGCGGCGCTGCGGGACGCGGTGGGCGCCGAGGAGATCGAGGACCTGCTCGCGGCCGACAACGAGCGTCCCGGGGTGACCCTGGTCGCCCGGCCGGGGCGCACGACCGTCGAGGACCTGATCGGGCTCGGAGCGGGCCCCGCGGCCTATTCGCCGTTCGCCGCCTACCTGCCCGAGGGCGACCCCGGTGAGCTGAGCCTCGTCCGGCAGGGCCACGCGGGCGTCCAGGACGAGGGCAGCCAGCTCGTCGCCCTGGCCCTGGCGGAGGCGCCGCTGGAGGGCAGGGACGAGCGCTGGCTCGATCTGTGCGCGGGTCCCGGCGGCAAGGCGGGGGTGCTCGGCGCGATCGCCGACGAGCGCGGCCCCCGGCTGCTGGCCTGCGACGCCCAGCCGCACCGGGCCGAGCTGATCACCCGTGCGGTGAGCGCGCACGCGGGCGTCGGCGTCGTCGACGGCACCCGCCCCGCCTGGCGGCCCGGCGCGTTCGACCGCGTTCTGGTCGACGTCCCGTGCAGCGGGCTCGGCGCGCTGCGCCGCCGCCCCGAGTCGCGGTGGCGCCGCACCCCCGAGACCGTCGCGGGCCTCGGCCCGCTCCAGCGCGACCTGCTGACCACCGCCCTGGACTCGGTGCGCCCCGGCGGCGTCGTCGCCTACGTCACCTGCTCACCGCACCTGGCCGAGACCGGCGCGGTCGTCGACGACGTGCTGTCCCGGCGCGACGACGTCCAGCGCCTCGACGCCGTCGACGTCCTCACCGGCATCGCCCCGACCCTGACGGGCCTCGGCACCGGCCCCTACGCGCAGTTCTGGCCGCACCGCCACGGCACCGACGCCATGTTCCTGGCGCTGCTCCGCCGCCTGTAGCGCCATCGGTGGGTTCCGGCCATCACTTCAGGGCAGGATGTCGTCACGGGACGTGATGTCCGTGACGGCTTCGGGGGTGGTCGGTGCAGGGGCTGGCGCAGCTGTTGACGCTGGTGGGGAGCGCGGTCGTCTACGCACCGCTGCTGCTGGTCGTCTACTGGTGCGTGAGCCCGGTGCTGGGGGCCAGGCTGGCGGTGCTGCTCACCCTCAGCGGGGCGCTGAACGAGCTGGTGAAGCTGCTGCTGCACCAGCCCAGGCCGTACTGGACCGACACCTCACTGGCCACCTCGGAGCCGATCGCCTCGTTCGGGATGCCCTCGGGGCACGCCCAGAACTCGGTGATCGTGTGGGGGACCCTGGCCAGGGCGGCCGGGCGGCGGGCCGCCTGGGCGGCGGCCGTGGCCCTGATGCTCGGGATCGGCTGGGCGCGCACGGAGCTGCACGTCCACTCCCCGGCGCAGGTGCTGGCCGGCTGGGGGGCGGGGCTGATGCTGCTGGCCGGGTGCTGGGCCCTGGAGGAACCGGTGACGGGCTGGTGGCGGGAGCGCCCGCTGGGCGTCCAGCTCGGCCTGTCGCTGCTGCTCCCGCTGCTCCTGCTCGCCGGGATCCGGGGGGCGGCCGGATCGCTCCAGGACTGGACGATGCCCGCGCAGTGGGCCGAGGCCGTCAGGCTCGCCGGCGGCCGGACGCCGAGGTTCACCGCCGAGCCGGGGGCGTCGGTCACCGGGCTGCTGGCCGGGATCCTCGCGGGCCTGTCCGTGCTGGCGGCCAGGGGCGGCTTCACGGTCGCGGGGTCGGCCTGGCAGCGGGTGGCCCGGGTCCCGATCGGCCTGCTGGGCTTCCTGGTCGTCTCCGGCGCCGGCTACTTCCTCGGCGAGGGGATCGTCATGAAGTTCGTGCTGTTCGCCCTGGCCGGGGCCTGGGCGACCGGGGGCGCGCCGGAGGCCTTCATCCGCATGGGCCTCGCCTACCGGGGTAGCAGGAACCCCGAGCGCCAACCCGTCTGATCACCCGGCCGGGTGAGGGCCCGCGGGCCCGGCGACCCTAGGGTCCGTTGCAAAGCCACCTGCCCTACTACGCGGGCGCCGACTTCGAAACAGACCCTAAACTCGGAGCATCATGGGCATTCAGATCTCTCCCAGCATCCTGTCCGCCGACTTCGCCCGGCTCGCCGACGAGATCGGCAGGATCTCCGACGCGGCCGACTGGGTCCACGTCGACGTGATGGACAACCACTTCGTCCCGAACCTCACCCTCGGCCTGCCGATCGTGGAGGCGCTGCTCAAGCACAGCGCGATCCCGGTCGACTGCCATCTGATGATCGAGGACCCCGACCGCTGGGCACCGGCCTACGCCGAGGCGGGCGCCAAGAGCGTCACGATCCACGCCG
The DNA here is from genome assembly GCF_039534125.1 of Actinocorallia longicatena. Classification (NCBI taxonomy): domain Bacteria; kingdom Bacillati; phylum Actinomycetota; class Actinomycetes; order Streptosporangiales; family Thermomonosporaceae; genus Actinocorallia; species Actinocorallia longicatena. Next base: position 302,228 of record NZ_BAAAUV010000008.1, read on the forward strand.
AGGCCGCCCGGGCACCGGTCCGCACGTTGCGGCAGATCCGCTCCGCCGGGGCCCGCGCCTCGCTGGCGCTCAACCCGGCGACCTCGATCGAGCAGTACGAGGACCTGTTCCCCGAGGTCGACATGATCCTTCTGATGACGGTCGAGCCGGGCTTCGGCGGCCAGAAGTTCCTCGACATGGTGCTGCCGAAGGTCCGCAGGACCCGCGAGCTGATCAAGGGCCGCGATCTGGACATCTGGCTTCAGGTCGACGGCGGCGTCTCGGCCGAGACGATCGAGCGCTGCGCCGAGGCGGGCGCCGACGTGTTCGTGGCGGGCAACGCCGTCTACGGGGCCGAGGACCCCGCCGAGGCGGTGCGTTCGCTGCGCGCCCTCGCGGAGAAGGCCACCCACTCTGACCAGCCTTTCGGCTTCGGCAACCGGTGAGCCGAAGACCGTAACACAACCAAGCGCTCGCTTGGCCAAATGTGGCCGTGGTGTTGGTCACGTGGTCCTGGGAATGCCTGACATGGCAGACTGGTTGCAGGATCAGAGACCCTCAAACACCCAGAGGGTCTCGTTTGAGCAAAGCGTGCTCCGGGGTCGGTGTAATTCCGAACCGGCGGTCAAAGTCCGCGACCCGGCCGAAGCCATCGGCCGGTTGAGCCGGTGGAATTCCGGTACCGACGGTGAAAGTCCGGATGGGAGGCAGCGCGCGAGCCGAACCCTGTCCGCACGCCTGCGGCCGGGGGCGGTTTGAATACCCCCGGAGCTCCCCTTATCAGAAGGAGGACAGGGGAGTGTTCACCGGCATCGTCGAGGAACTCGGCGAAATCGTCAGCAAGACCGACGGCCCGGAATCGGCCGTCCTGGAGATCCGTGGCCCGCTGGTCACCTCCGACGCCGTGCACGGCGCGTCCATCGCGGTCAACGGCGTGTGCCTGACCGTGGTCGACCTCAAGGAAGACACCTTCACCGCCGACGTCATGCAGGAGTCGCTGGATCGTTCCTCCCTCGGAGCGCTCGTGGCGGGTTCCCGCGTCAACCTCGAACGTCCCGTCCGCCTCCAGGACCGCCTCGGCGGCCATCTGGTCCAGGGCCACGTGGACGGCGTCGGCGAGATCATCAGCCGCACCCCTTCGGAGAAGTGGGAGATCGTCAGGATCTCCCTTCCGTCCGCGATCACGCGCTACGTGGTCGAGAAGGGCTCGATCACGGTCGACGGCATCAGCCTGACCGTCGTCGAGGCCGCCGAGGACTCCTTCACCGTCAGCTTGATCCCCACCACCCTCGAACTGACGACGCTGGGTCGCAAGGGTCCTGGAGACCCCGTGAACCTCGAAGTCGACGTCGTCGCCAAGTACGTGGAACGCATGATCGGAGCACGGAAGTGACCATCTTCAACACCATCGAAGAGGCCCTTACCGACATTGCCAACGGCAAGGCCGTTGTCGTCGTCGATGACGAGAACCGCGAGAACGAGGGCGATCTCGTCTTCGCGGCCGAGCACGCCACCCCCGAGCTGCTGGCCTTCACGGTCCGCTACACCTCCGGCTACATCTGCGCCCCGCTCACCGAGGCCGACGCCGACCGGCTGAACCTCCCGCCGATGCACCACACCAACCAGGACGTGCGCGGCACGGCCTACACGGTGACGGTCGACGCCTCCGAGGGCGTCTCCACCGGCATCTCGGCGGCCGACCGGGCGCACACGATCCGGCTGCTGGCCGACCCCTCGACGGTCCCGTCCGACCTGCGCCGTCCCGGCCATGTCGTTCCGCTGCGCGCCCGGGACCAGGGGGTCCTGGTGCGCCGCGGGCACACCGAGGCGACCATCGACCTGGCCAGGATGGCGGGGCTGCGCCCGGCCGGCGTCCTGTGCGAGATCGTCAACGACGACGGCACGATGGCCCGGCTGCCCCAGCTGGAGATCTTCGCCAAGGAGCACGACCTCAAGCTGATCTCCATCGAGCAGCTCGTGGAGTACCGCAAGCGGACCGAGTCCCTGGTCTCCCGCGACGCCGAGACCACCATCCCGAACCGGTACGGCTCGTGGCGGGCCGTCGGCTACACCTCCAGGATCGACGGCGGCGAGCACATCGCCATGGTCCTCGGCGACCTCGCCGACGGCCACGACGTCCTCACCCGCGTCCACTCCGAGTGCCTGACGGGCGACGTCCTGCACTCCGAGCGCTGCGACTGCGGCACCCAGCTCGACGCCGCCATGGAGGAGATCTCCAGGGCCGGCCGCGGCGTCGTGGTCTACCTGCGCGGACAGGAGGGCCGGGGCATCGGCCTGATCGCCAAGCTCAAGGCCTACGCCCTCCAGGACGGGGGCGCCGACACCGTCGACGCCAACCTCGAGCTCGGCCACCCGGTCGACGCCCGCGACTACGCCAACGCCGCGAACATCCTCACCGATCTCGGCGTGCGGTCGGTCCGGATCCTCACCAACAACCCGCAGAAGGTCGCGGCGCTGTCGCAGTTCGGCCTGGAGGTCGAAGGCCGCGTCGCCCTCCCGGCACACGTCACCGAGCACAACCGCCGGTACCTGACGGTCAAGCGCGACCGTCTCGGACACGAGATCGAGGGGCTGTAATGAGCGGCGAGGGACGTCCCGAGGACACCACGGTCGAGGCCGCGGGCCTGACCATCGGCATCGTCGCCACCCGCTGGCACGGCCGGATCACCGACCAGCTCCTGGAGCGCGCCGAGGCCGCGGCCAAGGCCTGCGGGATCGACGCCCCCACCGTGGTGCGCGTCGCCGGGGCGCTGGAACTGCCCGTCGTCGCCCAGCAACTCGCCCGTACCCACGACGCCGTGGTCGCGCTCGGCTGCGTCATCAGGGGTGAGACGGCCCACTTCGACTACGTCTGCGACTCGGTCACCGACGGCCTCACCAGGGTCGCCCTCGACGAGTCCACGCCGGTGGGCAACGGCGTCCTGACCACGGACAACATCGCCCAGGCGATCGCCAGGACGGGCCTGCCCGACTCCAGCGAGGACAAGGGATGGGAGTCGGTGGTGGCCGCGCTGGACACCGCGCTGACCCTCAAGCGCCTCAAGGGCCTGTAACGCCCCGTGGTAGTGTCCTGCCTGTTATCGCGCCTTAACGCGCGGACCGGTACTTGCTCGAACCGAGACATGTTCGAAAGGGATGGGAGGCGACTGTGGCCGCGTCACGCGAGGCTATGACCCTGCGAGGTAACGCGCATCACGGTCACATCCGGCACGGCGCGGAGCATCGCTCCTGACGGTCGTCTCCCGGTCACCCTTCCATCCCTTTTCGAAAGGCATCTCCATGCTCTCTCTCGTCCTGCCCAAAGGCTCCCTCGAGAAGGCCACGTTCGAGCTGTTCGGCGCCGCGGATCTGAGCGTCCGGCGGGCCAGTGAACGCGACTACCGCGCCTCGATCGACGACCCGCGCATCGACAAGGTCCGCGTCCTGCGCCCGCAGGAGATCCCGACCTACCTCGAGCAGGGCCTGTTCGACCTCGGCATCACCGGCCGCGACTGGATCTCCGAGACCGACGCCGACGTGGTCTCGCTCGGCGAGCTCAAGTACTCCAAGGCGACCTCGAACCCGGTCAAGGTCATCATGGCGGTCCCGAACGACGCTCCCTGGCAGAAGGTCTCCGACCTGCCGGACGGCGTCCGGATCTCCACCGAGTTCCCCGCGCTGACCGACCGCTTCCTGGCCAAGCACGGCGTCAAGGCCAAGGTCTTCCCGTCCTACGGCGCCACCGAGGCCAAGGTCCCGGACATCGTCGACGTGATCGTCGACCTCACCGAGACCGGCTCGTCGCTGCGCAAGAACGGCCTGCGCATCCTCGACACGCTGCTGACCAGCTACACCGAGCTCGTCGCCAACCGCGCCGCCTACGAGGTGCCCGAGAAGCGGGCCGCGATGGAGGACATCGCGCTGCTGCTCCAGGGCGTCATCCGGGCCCGCGGCAACGTGCTGCTGAAGCTCAACGTGGCGGCCGGCCAGCTCCAGGACGTCCTGAACGTGGTGCCGTCGATGGCGTCGCCGACCGTCACGCCGCTGGCCGGGGGCGAGATGTTCGCCGTCGAGTCCGTGGTCGCGAAGGTCGGCATCAACCGGCTGATCCCGAACGTCAAGGCCGCGGGCGGCCGGGACATCCTCGAGATCCCCATCTCGAAGATCATCGACTAGCTTGTCCTCCACCGTCTGGCGCCCCCGCAGAGCCCGCGCCGTCGCCTACGTGATGGCGACCGCGGTCATGGTCCTCATGATCGGACTGGCCGTCCTGGTGCAGGGCACGTTCAAGCTGCCCGACCGGATCGGCCTCGTCGTCTTCGGCGGGCTGGTCGCGGGGCTGCTGGTCGTGATCGCGCGGGCGAAGGCCGTGGCCGGCCCGGAGGGCCTGACGGTCGTCAACCCGCTGCGGACCCACCGGTTCGAGTGGGCGCAGATCGTCGGGGTGACCTTCCCGCCGGGTGCGCCCTGGCCGTACCTCGACCTCGCCGACGGGCGGAACGTGGGTGTGATGGGCATTCAGGGCTCGGAGGGCGCATCGGCCAGGGAAGCCGTCGAGGAGCTGAAAGTCCTGCTCGAGCGGTACGGAGAGGGTCAAGAGCCCACGCAAGATCGTTGAACCTGTGTGAGAGAGCTCGTCCGGTGGGCAGGGAGCCCGGCGGACGAGCTCTTCTCATGACAGGGGTATCCGATGGTCCTAGCGGCCGACGATCTCAGGCTGGACGTCAACGGCCTGGACTATCTGATCCTCGCGATCTACTTCGCGACCGTCCTGGGCATCGGCTTCGCCGCGCGCGCGACCGTCAGGTCCAGCGTCGACTTCTTCCTCTCCGGACGGTCGCTGCCCGCCTGGATCACCGGCCTGGCCTTCCTGTCGGCCAACCTCGGCGCCACCGAGATCCTCGGGATGGCGGCCAACGGCGCCCAGTACGGCCTGATGACGACGCACTACTACTGGATCGGCGCCGTCCCGGCCATGGTGTTCCTCGGCATCGTGATGATGCCGTTCTACTACCGCTCCGGCGTGCACAGCGTCCCCGACTTCCTGCGGCGCCGCTTCAATCCGCAGACCCAGCTGCTCAACGCGATCTCCTTCGCCCTGGCGCAGGTGCTGATCGCGGGCATCAACCTGTACGCCCTGGCGCTGGTGATGCGGGCGCTGCTGGGCTGGCCGCTGCCCGTCTCGGTGGTCGACGCGGCGATCTTCGTCCTCGTCTACATCACGCTCGGCGGCCTGTCCTCGGCGATCTACAACGAGGTGCTCCAGTTCTTCGTGATCGTCGCGGGCCTGCTGCCGCTGGTGCTGCTCGGCCTCAAGAAGGTCGGCGGGTTCTCCGGCCTGGCCGACAAGATCCGTGAATCGAACCTGGGCGAGGCGGGTCTGCACACCTGGAAGGACACCGGGTTCGGCGACAGCAACCCGATGGACGCCAACTGGCTCGGGCTGCTGCTCGGTCTCGGTTTCGTGCTGTCGTTCGGGTACTGGACCACCAACTTCGCCGAGGTCCAGCGCGGGCTGTCGGCGAAGAACACCACGGCGGCGCGGATGACCCCGATCGTCGCGGCGTATCCGAAGATCATCATCCCGTTCGTGACGGTCGTGCCCGGCATGATCGCGCTGGTCGTCTTCCCGGCGCTGAGCGAGCCGGGCGCCGACTACAACAACGCGATCCCGATGCTGATGGGCGATCTGCTCCCCAACGGCGTCCTGGGCGTCGCGCTGACCGGCCTGGTCGCCTCCTTCATGGCGGGCATGGCGGCCAACGTGTCGGGGTTCAACACCGTCTTCACCTACGACATCTGGCGCCCGTACCTGAAGCCGGGCCGCGACGACGCCTACTACCTCAAGACCGGGCGGGTCATCACGGTGGTCGGCGTGGTCGGCGGCGTCTTCACCGCCTTCATCGCCTCGCAGTACAACAACATCATGGCGTACATGCAGCAGCTGTTCTCCTTCTTCAACGCGCCGCTGTTCGCCACCTTCATCGTCGGCCTGCTGTGGCGGAAGATGACCCCGTGGGCCGGGTTCTGGGGCCTGCTCATGGGCACGGCCAGCGCCGTCACCTCCTACGCGCTGTACGAGCTCGGCCCGCTGAAGGACGTCTACGGCTCGGAGCTGAACGCCAGCTTCTGGAACGCGGGCATCGCCTTCGTCGTGGACGTCGTGGTCTCGATCGTGGTCAGCAAGATGACGCGGCGGACCGTCAAGCCGGACAGCGAGCTCAGGGGCCTGGTGCGCGGCATCCCCTCCGACCACCCCGACGACTCCCACGAGGGCGACGACCGCTGGTACCGCTCGCCGGTCAAGCTCGGCCTCGGCGCGCTCGTCCTGTCCCTCGCCTGCTACATCCCGTTCTGGTAGGAGAATCCGATGAAGAGGCTGCTGGCCAACCTGCTCGACGTCCGTACCGTCATCGGCGGGCTGTTCACCGTCTACGGCGTGATCCTCACGGTGACCGGCCTGCTCGACGAGGCGGAGACCGAGGCCAAGGCGCAGGGCGTCGACATCAACCTGTGGGTCGGCCTCGGCATGCTCGCGGTCGGGATCGGCTTCCTCGGCTGGACCCTCGCCCACCCGCTCGAGCAGGTCACCGAGGTCAAGGAGGACCTCGACTAGGGTCTGTTTCAAAGCCACCTGCCCTATTACGCGACGCCCAGGCACGCGCCTCGCGGGCTTGTCGTCGGTCGCCGGCCCCACACCAGGCCGACTCCCTCCTCCGCACCCCCGAGGCACGCACCTGGACGCCGCTCGCCACGGGCGCCGACTTCGAAACAGACCCTAGGGGCTGGATCTAGATGACCGTCACGGGATGGCGGATGATCGCGGCGAACTGGTAGCCGAGGGTGTTGTGGGGCTGGCCCTTGGACTGGGTGACGCCCGACTCGTCGGTCGCGCGGGCCATCAGCTCGGTCGGGCCGCGGCGCTCGGGCCGCCAGGGGAGCTCCCACTGGGCCCAGGTGTGCGGGCGGCGGTCGCCGACGATCCGCGCCTCGGTCCAGGTGGAGCCGCCGTCGGTGGAGACCTCGACCCGGCGGATCGCGCCGTTGCCCGACCAGGACCGCCCGGTCAGCAGGTGGTCGCAGCCGACGGTGACGCGGGCACCGTGGGGGAGCTCGAAGGCGCTCTTGACCGGCATCGTGGTGAGCGGAGCGCTGCCCTCGGCGGGATGGCCGAGCCCGAACAGCCGGTACAGGTCGGTGCTCCAGGGGGAGTGCAGCTCGCCCGTGGAGACCTCGATGTCGCCGATCCACTTGATGGAGGCGATGCCGACCCAGTCCGGCACGACCAGCCGCATCGGGTAGCCGTGCTCGGGGGTGAGGGGCTCGCCGTTCATCTCGTGGGCGAGCAGCACGTCCTTGACGGCCTTCGCGACGGGCAGCGGGCGGCGGACCCGGCCGAGGTCGCGGCCGTGCTTGAGGTAGGGGTCGTCGAGGCCGCGCGCCATGACGTCGAGGGCGTCCGCGGTGATGCCGGCGGCCTCGAGCACGTGGGACAGCCGGACGCCGCGCCAGCGGGCGACGCCGACGGCGCCGAGCCCCCACGCGGTGCCCTCGACCCGCTGGTTCTGCTGGGAGGTGTAGTAGCTGCGGCCGTTGCCCGCGCACTCGATGAACGCGGTGAGGTCCTCCTGCGGGAACGACAGGAGGTCGTCGTAGGACATCGCCACGGGGCCGTCGCGCAGCCCGTCGCCGTGCAGCCAGAGGGTCCAGGTGGAGACGTCGATCCGGGGGACGTTGGTGTGGGTCCGCACGAAGAACTGCTTGGTGGGGGTGTGGTGCCCCGCTCCGCGCAGCGCCTCCCACCGCGTCTCGAGGTCACCGTCCTCATGCGGCAGCCGCCCGCGCCTCGGCCACGCGTAGGCGGCCTCGTCGGTGAGCTCATCGGACATGTGGTCCCCTCCCGCCTGGAACCAGGATGCGGCGATTTTCCTACAAAGTCAATCGAGATAAAGGATAATCTCCCTCTTGTGATCACTTCGACGGTACGCGTTATCGTCTGATGATGGGGAAGATCGCGGGAATCCTGTTGGCCGCGGGTGCGAGCGTCCGGTTCGGCGAGCCCAAGGCCCTGGTCAGCCTGGACGGCGAGCGCCTGGTCGACCGCGGTGTCCGGGTGCTGCGCGAGGCGGGCTGCGCGCCCGTCCTGGTCGTCACCGGTGCCGCGCCGGTCGAGACGCTGGGCGCGCTCATCGTGCCGAACGCGCACTGGCGCGACGGGATGGGCTCCTCGCTGCGGGCGGGGCTCGAGGCCCTGCCGCCGGACTGCCCCGCCGTGGTCGTGACGCTCGTCGACCAGCCGGGGATCGGGCCCGAGGCGGTGCGCCTGCTCATCGCCGAGCACCGCGCCGGGGCGTCGGCGGTCGCGGCGAGTTTCGGCGGCCGCGGAGCCGAGCCGCTGCTCGTGGCGCGCGAGCACTTCGCCGCGCTGACGGCCTCCGCGGTGGGGGAGGCGGGGCCGCGCTCCTATCTGCACGCCCACCCCGTGACGCTCGTCCCGTGCGACGACGTCGCCTCGCCCGACGACCTCGACAGCCCCGGTGACCTGGAGTCCCTGTTCTGATTTCCGCGCGGGCCGCGGGTATGGGAGATTGGGCGCCATGCGCGCCGGATTCCCCCTGTTGTCCAGTGTTCTCGCGGCCGTGGTCGCCGTCGCAGCCGGGGTGTGGCCCGCGCTGAGGGTGACCGCGTTCGACGGCCTCAGCGGCGCGAAGATGGAGAAGGAGACGGCGAGCCCGTTCGCCGGGAAGACCTGGCCGAAGGCCGCCCCCGGCTCGTTCACCCCCGCCCCCGCCGCGACGGACGGGCTGGCCACGGTGGTGACGCGGATCCAGACCCAGGAGAAGGTCGTCTTCCTGACCATCGACGACGGCTACGAGTACGACGCCGACTTCGTGAAGATGGTGCGCGACCAGGGCGTGCCCATCATGACGTTCCTGACCACGGTCTACGTGCCACAGCACGGACCGTACTTCTGGTCGCTGCAGCACGCGGGCTCGGCGATGGAGAACCACACGGTCAACCACAAGGACCTGAAGTCCCTCGGCCCCGAGGGGCAGAAGACCGAGATCTGCGGCGCGTCCGACACGATCGAGAAGGTCTACGGGCGCCGCCCCACGACCTTCCGGCCGCCGTTCGGCTCCTACAACGACATCACCCGCAGGGTCGTCGGCGAGTGCGGGATGAAGTCCGTCATCCTGTGGTCGGCGGAGTTCTGCAACGGGGCCACGGTCTGCTCACCGAACCGCAAGGAGAACGAGTTCGTGCGCGGCGACGGCGGCACCGGGTTCAAGCCCGGCGACATCATCCTCATGCACTACCGCAAGGGCCTCGCCCAGCAGTTCGGGATGCTGCTCGACTGGATCAAGCAGGCCGGGTACAGGCCCGCCGCGCTCCAGGAGTACCTGCCGGTCCGGCTCGGCGGCAACGCCCCCGACGCCCAGCCCGCGAAACCTTAACCGAGAATCCCGCCCCGATCACGATACGTAACCGCTACCGTCGAAGGAGCCGGTGGGGCAGAGGTCTCTCGCTCCCCAAACCTCCCTATATGCCCCACCGGTCCAGACGCTCCACGGTCCAGAGGCCGCACTGGTCTAGATGCCGTACTGGTCTAGATGCCGCGCATCCGCAGGACCTGGAGGGCGAGGTTGAGGTTGAGCTGAAGGTGCGGGTCCTCGGTGAACGGGCCGAGCATGCGTTCCAGCTTGCCGATGCGGTACCGCAGCGTGTTGTAGTGGAAGTGCAGCCGGCGCGCGGTCTCGGCGACGTTCAGGTTGGTCTCGAGCAGGACCTGGAGGGTGCGGCGCAGGTCGGCGGCCTCGGGGTCGACGTCGGTGGCCAGGTCGCCGAGGGTCTCGCGGACGAAGGCGTGCAGTTCCTCGGTGTTCTCGACCAGGCTCAGCAGCCGGTAGACGCCGAGGGAGTCGAACGGGGCGATCTCGCCGGGGCCGTGGAGCTGGCGGCCGACCCGGACGGCCTTGCCCGCCTGGTCGTAGGCGTCGGGCAGGGCCGAGGGGTCCTCGGCGGGGCGGCTGATGCCGGTCGTGAAGACCAGGCCCTCGACCGTCTTGACCTCGCGGACCATGCCGCCGACGAGGTCGTGGACCTCGCCGCCGGGCGGCAGGCCGAGGACGGCGACGACCTCGTGGGCGAAGGAGGCCACGGCCGCGGTGCGGTCGCGGCGGCGGACGGCGGCCGTCCAGGCGGCGGCGAGCCTCTCCTGCGCTGACTTGGCGCCGTCGTCGTCGTCCTCGTCGAGGTCGAGTGAGGCGACCAGGACGACCACCGGACGGTCGAGGTCCCAGCCGAACCCGGCGCAGTGGGCGACCACGCGGTCGTCGTCTCCGGCGCGCCCGGCCAGCACGTCGCGCAGGAAGTCGGCCCGGTACTTGGACTCGACGGCCGCGACGGCCTGCTGCTTGGTGAGCACGAGCGCGGCCACGGTCGCCGCCCGCTCCAGGATGCCGACCTCGGTCTCGCTGAGCGTGCCGCCCGGGCAGTAGGCGGCGATGACGCCCTGGTCGAGCCCGCCCGCGGCGATCGGCACGACGACCCTGTCGCCGTGCAGCCCGTGGTCGTTGTGGGCCTCCAGCCAGTCCTGGAGCTCGTCGAGGTCCCTGCGGGTGCCCGCCGCGGACAGCAGCCGCTCGTCGTCGTCGAGGGCCAGCACCGCGCCCTCCAGCAGGACGGCCAGCTCGTCGCAGACCTCCTGGAGCCCGCCGCCGGCCAGGACGATCTGCACCAGCGCCCGGTGCACCTCCTCGGTGCGGGCGAGGATGGCGGCCTGCCGGTTGAGGATGTCGGTCAGGACCTGGTTGAGGATGTCGTCGAAGCCGACGTCCTCGGGGAGCTGGATCAGGGGGAAGCCGAGCCGGTCGGCCTGGGCGAGCATCTCGGCGGGGAGTTCGTCAAGATATGCCCCCGGCTTGACGGCGAGCGCCGCGACGCCCCGCTCGTTGAGTCCCGCGACGAGGTGCCCGAGGGCGGCGGGCCTGTTGCGCAGCGGGTAGCCCGTGGTGAGCAGGAGCTCGTTGGGTTTCACCCAGGCCAGGACGTCGGGGACCTCCATGACGTTGAGGCGCTGGACGATGCGGCCGAGGCCGGCCTCGCCCGCCATGAGTTTGGCCTCGGCGAGAGTGGACACTCCCAGGACCTCGCTGACAGGGAGGCCGTAGGTGAGGGTTCCGGTGCTGGCCAGGCGCAGGCGTGGCGGGACGTTGTGCGTCTCGCCGGCGCGGCGCGTCCAGAGGTCCGTTCGGGATTCCATGACGCGAATAACCCTCACAAGAAAGACGAAGAAAGACAAGTCCTCTTGGCAACTTCTTCCATACGGCGATCTTGGTGTGACGGGTTAACGTCCAGCCAACGCCAACCCAACGGAGGGGCTTTCCGGTGACCATTCCGCAGCTTGTCATGGCTGAGTCCAGCCCCGAGCCGACCCGCGCGCCGGTTCCCGGAGCTGCGAGCCTGGCGGTACGGGAGGCGGTGGAGCGGCCGAGAAGAGCCGCCAAGGTCATCGCGGTGTTCCCCAGCTCCGTGTACCTCCAGCTCAAGAGCGGTAACGAGCCGCGCGTGGTGGCCCTGGTCGGGTCCGAGTCCGTGGCCCGCCCGGCGAACGCGATCGTCGTGCCGTCCAACGGCAGGTGGGGCCCGTTCGCCGGGGTCCGCGAAGGCGACGACGGCTGGGTGGGCGACGGCCACGCCGAGGCGGGGACCCTGCGCGTGCGCGTGAAGCGCTGGTGGGACCCGAGCCCCGTGCTGGGCCCCGTGTCGACCTCGCGGCTGAGGCAGGGCGCGATGCAGCTCGAGTCCGGCCTGGACGTCTCCTCGTGCGGGCTGGCCGGGCACCCGGGGCCGCGCCTGCTGGCCGAGCGCTGCGCCGCGGGCGACCTCGCGCACGCCGTCCTCGCGGCGGAGAAGATCGTGGGCCTCGGGCCGGGCCTGACCCCGAGCGGCGACGACGTCATCGCGGGCCTGCTGCTGTCGCTGCGCCTGCTCGGCGGCTCCCTCGACGGCGGCTCGCGCGCCATCTGGCTGGCCGACTGGCTCGGCGCGGCGGTCACCGCCGACGCCCAGACCCGCACCACGTCGCTGTCGGCGTCGCTGCTGCACTGCGCGGCGCGCGGGCAGGCCGCGGGCGAGGCGGCCGCGGTGCTGAGAGGTCTCGCGGGCCAGGAGTCCCTGGTCCCGGCCGTGCGCCGGCTGATGAGCACGGGCCGCAACTCCGGCCCCGACGTCGCCTGGGGCCTGCTGGCCGGATGCAAGGCGACGCTCTCCCTCTGCGAGGCCGCGGCCTCCCGCCGAGTCACTGCATGACCGAGGCTGTTCAGGTTCGGGGCTCAGGGGCCTTCCTCGAGGCCCTCGCCGTGGTGCGGCGGGGGCGTGACGTGGCGCTGCCGGGGGAGGAGCTGACGCTCACCCAGGAGATCGCGCTCAAGGACGAGGCGGCCCGGCACGGCGCCCTCGTGCTCGGGCCGGGTTCGCATCCCGGACGGCTGGGATCGGGCCGCTGCGGCGTCGTCGGGGTCTCCCCGGTCGCCACCGACCGGATCCTCGTCCTCCTGGCGGCGTCGGGGGAGGGCGGGCGGCTGCTGTCGGTCGGCAGCAGGGATCTTTCGGCCGCGGTGTGCGGCCGCTCAACGCTCCAGGCTTTGGCAGCTCTTGACGCAGACCCCGCCATCGCGCTGATCGTCATCGCCGCCGAACCGCCCACTCCTGAGGTGTCCGCTCTGCTCCGGGAGGCGGCGCGCCGTTTGGCAACACCTGTGGTCTCGGCCGCCCCCGGCGAGGAGGAGTCGGCGCTCGCCCGCCTGGAGGCCTGACCGTTGGGCGATTTCCGCCATGCCCCTATCGCAGATCGCGGACGAGGACGCGCCGGAGGTTGCCGCCGAGGATCTTCGCGACGGCCTCTCCGGAGTGGCCCCGCTCGCGGAGCCTCCCGGCCAGGAGCGGGAAGCCGCGCGGGCCGGAGAGGCCGGGCAGTTCCGCGTTCACGTCGAACCCGGCGCCGTCGAAGGGCTCCTCACAGCAGGGCGGGGTCACGTCGGCGAGGACTTCGCGGATGAAGTCGGGGCCGAGGCCGACCTGGTCGGCGCCCGCCACGGCGGCGACGTGCTCGATGTGCTCGGCGAGCCGGTCGAGGGTGTAGCCGGACGGGTCGTCGGCGAGGAAGCCGGGCAGGAAGTTCACGCACACGATCCCGCCGGTGGCCGCGATGCCGCGGATCTGCTCGTCGGTGAGGTTGCGGTGATGGTCGCGGAGCGCCCGGGCGCTGGAGTGGGTGGCGATGACCGGCCTGGTCGCCAGCTCCAGGACGTGCTCCACCCCGCTCGCACCCAGGTGGGAGACGTCGAAGACGATGCCGAGGCGTTCCATCTCGGCCAGCGCCTCGACCCCGGCGGCGGTCAGCCGGCTGCCGGTGGCGTCCTCGCCGCTGCCGTCGGCCAGCGGCGTCCTGCCCCAGTGGGCGATGGAGGCGACGCGGACCCCGAGCCGGTGCACGGTGGCCAGCAGCTCGACGTTCGCGTCGAGGCCGGGTGCGCTCTCCAGAGCCAGGACCAGTGCGATCCGGTCCTGGGCGAGGGCGGCCTCGATCTGAGCGCCGTCCAGGCAGAGGCTGACCTCGCCGGGGTTGCCCTCGGCGATCCGGTGCGCGCACTCGATCATCCGCAGGGTCTCGCGGAGCGCGCCCTCGGGCCGGAAGACGTCGTCGATGAAGACGGGGAGGATCTGCAGCCGCACCCCGCCCGCGCGGAGCTGGGGCAGCCACCGCTCGGCGAAGAAGGACGCCCAGCGGCGCGGGGGCCGGGCGGCGACCGCCATGAGCAGGTCGTTGTGGGCGTCGGCCACCAGGGCCCCGGCGTCAGGCGCGTCCGGCATCGGTGCTCCCCTCGATCACTTTCATTCTCGCAAGGTGAGACGGCTCACCCTCGACAGGGCCCGGGTGGGCGTGGTCCCATGGGCCCGACGGATTTTCGTACACTGTAAGGGGGCTGGATGAGCACCGCGGTGATCCACTGCAAGGACGGCGACCACACGCTCGACCTGATGGACCGCGAGGTCGTGGCCGAACGGCTGCTCAGCACGTCGCGCAAGCACTCCTTCGACCCCGACGTCGACGTCGCGTGGGACACCCCGGTCGAACCCGATCGCTTCTTCATGCCGCCCGAGTGCGTGTCGCTGTTCGAGACACCGCTGTGGGACGGGCTGACCCGGGCGCAGCGGATCGAGCTGTCCCGGCGGGAGCTGGCCAGCACGATGTCCTACGGCATCTACGCCGAGCTCATGCTGATGCAGGCCCTGGTGCTGCACGCCTGGCGGCGCGAGGTCGACAGCAAGGACGTCGCCTACGCCCTCACCGAGATCGCCGACGAGTGCCGTCACTCGATGATGTTCGCGCGGCTGATCCGCACCCTGGGCCTGCGCGCCACCCGGCCGCCTCAGTGGATGTACCAGGCGGGCAAGGTCATCGGCGGGATCTACCAGCCCGTCCAGAAGTTCTCGATGGTGCTGGTCGTCGAGGAGACCACCGACACCCTCCAGCGGGCGATCATGGCCGACTCCGACCTCCAGCCGCTCGTCCGGCAGGTCTGCAAAATCCATGTCATCGAGGAGTCACGCCACATCAAGTACGCGCGGGAGGAACTGAAGCGCCAGGTCGCGAACCTGTCGCCGGCCCGGCGCCGCGCCTACGCGCTGATGATCAGCCCGGGGGCGTACGAGATCTCGCGGGCGCTCATCCATCCGTCCTGCTACAGCGGGATCGGGCTCGATCCGAAGGAGGCCGCGCGGGCCGCGGCGGCCAGCCCGCACCGGCGCGAGACCGTCGCCTGGATGTTCCGCCGGACGATGGGTTTCTTCGAGGAGGTGGGTCTCCTGGACGGCCCGGCTAGGAAAGTGTGGCAGCACTACGGGATCTTGCAGCCCTGACGTTCCGGGACAATGGTCACCATGACTCTGTCGGGGACCCAGTACACGATCGCCTCGGGACCGTACGAGGCGGTGATCACCGAGCAGGGCGCGGGCCTGCGCTCCCTCACCTGGGACGGGCTGCCGCTCATCCTTCCCCACGATCCCGACGAGGTGACCCCCGCCGGGTTCGGGCAGCTCCTGGCGCCGTGGCCGAACCGCGTCGACCACGGCACCTACACCTTCGAGGGCGTCGCGCAGCGGCTGGAGATCAACGAGCCGAGCCGTGAGACGGCCATCCACGGGCTGGTCCGCTGGGAGTCATGGAACCTCGCCGAACGGACGGATTCCTCGGTGACGCTCACCCACCGGCTGCTGGGCCGGCCGGGTTACCCCTTCCGCCTCGACCTCACCGCGGTGTACACCCTGGCCGCCGACGGCCTGAACGTGCGGCTGTCGGCGACCAACTCCGGCACCCGCAACGCCCCCTACGGCCAGAGCGCCCACCCCTACCTGACCGTGGGCCTGCCGCTGGACGAGTGCGTGGTGACCTTCGGCGGCGTCCGCTACCAGCCGGTCAACGAGCGGCTGATCCCCTCGGGCCTGCCGGTGCCCGTCGCGGGGACCCCGCTCGACCTGTCGGCGGGCGGCGTGTTCGGCGACCGGCGCATCGACACCGCCTACACCGACCTGCCCTTCAGCGACGGCAGGACCTGGGTCGGCCTGTCCGGTGGCGGACGGACCGTGGGGCTGTGGGCCGACGAGTCCCACCCGTGGCTCCAGCTCTACACCGCCGACGACCTCGGCGGCGGCGACCGCAGGGCGGGCATCGCGGCCGAGCCGATGACGTGCCCGCCGAACGCCTTCAACTCAGGTGTCGATCTGATCACTCTCAAGCCGGGGGACACTTTTGGCGGATCTTGGGGGATCATCTCCTTGTGAACCTCAGCGTGACGAAGACCGACGACCTGACGGAGCGGTTCCGCGCCGCCACCGCCGCCCACGCCCGCCGTCACCCGGGACGGGTCGAAGGCCGTCAACCCGTGCACACCGTGTTCGTCCCGGCGGACCGGTTCTCCCGGACGACCGCGCCCGACCTGGGCGCCGAGGCTCTCCGCCTGCTGAACAAGCACACGCCGGGAGACGGCTCGTTCGGCGCCACCTTCATGCTCGACCCGTCCCTGGCCGGGGTGATCCGCGCCAGGGTCGCGGCGAAACTCGCCAAGGATCCGGTCGAGGACCTGCGCATCGACTTCTCCGACGCCTACGGCGCCCGTCCCGACGATGAGGAGGACGCCGACATCGCGCAGGTCGTCGAGGCCGTCGCGGGCGCCTACCAGTCGCAGCAGCTGCCCCACTTCTGGGGGATCCGGGTCAAGTCGCTGGCGTCGGCCGCGCGGTCGCTGCGCACCATCGACGGCTTCCTGACCTCGCTCCGCGACCGGCTGGGACGGCTGCCGGGCGGGTTCGTCATCGGCGTCCCCGACGTCCTCGGGCCCGACCAGGTGATGGTGTTCGCCGACTACCTCGACCGGCTGGAGTCCTCGCTGGGCCTGCCGTCGAAGACCCTGCACTGCGAGCTCCAGCTCGACCATCCGTCGGCGCTGCCGGTGGCCGCCGACATCCTCAAGGCCGCGGCGGGACGCGTCCAGACCCTGCACTTCGGCGCGACCTCCTACGCCCTCGCGCTCGACCTCCCGCCGGAGCAGCAGCGGCTGGACCACCCGGCCTGCGACCACGCCCGCCACCTCCTCCAGGTAGCGACGGCCGACACCCCCGTGCGGCTGTCGGACGGCCCGCCGAACCTCTCCCCGCGCGACGACGGCGCCGACGAGGTCACCTCCACCTGGCAGACCCACTCCAAGCAGGTCCGCCACTCCCTCAACCACGGCTACTACCAGGGCTGGGACCTCCACCCGGCCCACCTGCCGGCCCGCTACGCCACCCTCTACGACTTCCACCTGACCGGAGCCGAAGAGGCCATCGGCAAGATCCGCGCCTGGCAGGCCTCCGGCACCCCGCCCACCACCACCATCCAGTCCCTCACGGCCCGCCTCAAGCGAGGCATCGCCTGCGGCGCCCTGGACCCCTCCGCGCTCTAGTTCTTCACTTCTTCACCCGGCCCGAGAACTCTTTCGGGGGCCGCGGGTGAAGACGGGGAGACCGTGCCGATTCGCCTCGCACGGATGAACCCCGGAGAACGGAGCCGCATGACTGCAGGGAGCGGGAGCGCGCCGCCCGACGACGCGTCCTTGATCGAGCAGTCCCGGCATGAGCCCGAGGCCTTCGCCGGCCTCTACGACCGTCATGCCGCGCCGATCCACCGGTACGTGGCGCGGCGGCTCGGTGACCAGGCCGCCGACGACCTGGTCGCCGAGACCTTCCTCGCCGCGTTCCGGCAGCGGTCGCGCTACGACCTCGCCCGGCCGGACGCCCGTCCGTGGCTGTACGGGATCGCGGCGAACCTGATCGGCAAGCACCGGAGATCGGAGGTCCGGATGCTGCGGGCGCTGGCCCGCACCGGCGTCGACCCGGTCGTGGAGTCCCACACCGAGCGCAGCGACGCGAAGGTGAGCGCGGGCGCGGTGTCCCGGGCGCTGGCGGAGGCCCTCGGGGGCCTCTCCGCCGGTGACCGGGAGGTGCTGCTGCTCGTGGCCTGGGCGGACCTGACCTACGAGCAGGCCGCCGAGGCGCTGGGCATCCCGATCGGGACGGTCAGGTCCCGGCTGAGCAGGGCTCGAAGAAAAGTACGCGAGGCGCTGGGCGGATGCGATCCGACGATCCCCCAAGAGGAGTTCTCCCGATGAACGACATCGATCAGGTGCGCGCCTTCCGCGCCGAGGTTCCGCTCGCCGACCGGGGCGGCCTCGCTCCCGGCCGGGCGCTGCTGCTGGCGGAGGCCGCCCGGCCCGCGCCCCGTCTCCGTCCGGCCTGGCGGCTGGGCCTGGCCGCGACGGCCGCCGCCGCCGTTCTCGCCGCCGGAATCGTGGTGCTCGGCGACGCGGGTACGGACGGGATGAGGCCGGTGAGCGTCGGCCGGTTCCTGGAGTCCGCCGCCGCGGCGGCCGAGAAGGAGCCCGACGTGCGCCCGGGACCGCACCAGTGGCTCTACACCAAGGTCTACCAGCCGCAGGGCGAGCACCTCCCGGAGTGGACGCACCACACGGAGTCCTGGCAGCGGTTCGACGGGCTGAAGACCGCCACCCGCGACCCCGGCCCGGACGACTCGGGCAAGCTGCGGATCCGGGACGAGAAGTGGGTGAAGCACAACACCGACAGCGAGGAGCGCACGCCCACCCAGTGGTACGACTACTTCCGCACCCTCCCCAGGGACCCGGCCGCGCTGCTGGCCTTCATGACGAAGCGCGCCGACTCCTACATGGCCGAGTGGAAGCAGACCTTCCCGTCGGCGGACGAGCGCGACCAGTGGGTGTTCCGGCGGCTCAGCGGCTTCCTCGACGACGGCGCCACCCTGCCGAAGTCGATGCGCGCCACCATCTACCGCGCCGTCGCGAAGATCCCGGGCGTCACCGTCAAGGAGGGCACGGCCGACTCCCTCGGCCGCCCCGGCATCTCGGTGATCCGCACCTCCGCCTCCCCGGGCCGCCACGCCGAGGAGTTCATCCTCGCCAAGGGCACCTACTCCTACCTCGGCTGGCGCGTCGTCGCCACCGCCGACCACACCCTCCCCGCGCCCGCCGTCAAGGCGGGCCACGCGTCCCCGTCACCGTCCCCGGGCGGCACCGCCCCCGACCTCACCATCAAGGCGGGAACCGTCCTGGCCGACCAGTCCCTCGAAGCCTCGGGCCTCGTCCCCGCCCCCGGCGACCGCCCCTGACCCGCTCCTGAAGGGCCGGACGCCGTCCGGCCCTTCAGGACGGCCCGGCGAAGGCCTCCCCGAGCACCGCACCCTCCCGCGAGATCAACGCGGCTATTTTGGCGGGATGCGGCTGCTGACGTTGAACGTGCTGATGCGGGGAGAGCGGCGGGCCCGGTTGCGGGTGCTGGGCGGGCTGCTGGACGCCTACGACGTGGTGTGCCTCCAGGAGCTGGTGTTCCGGGCCGATATCGGGCTGGTGGGCGGGGGGTTCGCGCATCGGGTGGCCGAGGGGAGGGGGCTGGTCCGGGGCGGGCTGGTCGTGCTGTCGCGGTGGCCGGTGGGCGGGGGCGGGTTCCGGGGGTACGCGGTGGGGCGGCCGGTGCGGGGGGAGTGGCTGATGCGCAAGGGCGTCCAGCGGGTGGAGGTGCGGGCGCCCTTCGGGGACGTGACCGTGGTGAACACCCATCTGACGGCCAACCGGGACGGGGACTGGTCGGCGGGGAACCGGTACTCGGGGGTGCAGCGGGGGGAGCTGGCGCGGCTGGGGGAGGTCGTCGCCGGGATCGGCGGACGGGTGGTCGTCGCCGGGGACTTCAACGTGCCGCGGGAGTCGTCCGAGCTCGCCGCGTTCGCGGCGGCGGCCGGGGTCACCGACCTTTTGGAGGGGCGGACCGAACCGACCTTCCGGCCGACGGCGAAATGGCCGTCGCCGCCCGCCCTCGACCAGGTCTACACGCGCGGGCTGAAGGGACGGGCCCGGCTCGTCATGCGCGACGAGGTGCGCCTGGCGCGCGGCCGCACCGCCTACCTCTCCGACCACTTCGGGATCGCCGCCGAACTCCAACCCCCATAGTCTCCGATGCCCGGACGCCGCCGGAATCGGCCGTTACGGTACGGGCATGGCGATCGGTGCTGGGGAACTGGTGGCGGGGCGGTACGAGGTGGTGTCGCTCCTCGGCCGGGGCGGCATGGGCGTGGTGTGGCTCGCCGTCGACCAGCGGCTGCACCGCGAGGTGGCGCTCAAGCAGCTCACCCTGCCCGACGGGCTCGTGGAGCCGCTGCGCGGGCGCCTGTTCGCCCGGATGGAACGCGAGGCGCTGGCCGCGGCGAGGCTCAAGCATCCGGGCATCGTCACCGTCCACGACCAGGTCGCCGACGACGAGGGGCTGCCCTGGATCGTCATGGAACTCGTCGACGGCCGGTCGCTGGAGGACCTCCTCGCCGAGCGGGGACGCCTGCCGCCCGCCGAGGTGGCCGGGATCGGCGTCCAGATGCTGGCGGCGCTGCGCGTCGCCCACACCGCGGGCGTCGTGCACCGCGACGTGAAACCCGCGAACGTCCTCCTCGAGGGCGACCGGGTCGTCCTCACCGACTTCGGCATCGCCGCGGTCGACGGCGAGGCCAAGCTCACCCACACCGGATCGCTGCTGGGCACGCCGAGCTACATGTCGCCCGAGCAGGTCGCCGCCGCGCCGGTCACCGCGGCGACGGACCTGTGGTCCCTCGGCGCGACCCTCTACACGGCCGTCGAGGGCAGGGCGCCGTTCGAGGCCGCCGCCCCCAGCGCCCTGTTCCTGGCCATCAACCGCGGCGTCCCCGCCCCCGGCGAGCACGCGGGTCCGCTCGCGCCCCTCCTCGGCGGGCTGCTGCGCAAGGACCCCGCCGCCCGGATGACGGCGGAGGAGGCCGACACGCTCCTGCGCGCCGTCGCCGGCGGAGCCGAGGTCCCGCGCACCCGCAGCGAGGCCGCGGCCCCCGCCGAACCCGTCCGCGGCCCCTCCCGCCGGACCTTCATCGCCGCCGCGGCGGCCACCGGCCTGGCCGCGGCCGCCGTGCCCGTCCTCGTCTACGCGCTCGGCGACGACGATCCGAAGACCCCGAAGCGCCCCTCCGCGGTCCCCGCGACGAGCACGCCCCCGCTCCCGGTCACGGCACGGCTGCGCGCCACCCTGACCGGCCACAGGAAGGACGTCTACTCGGTGGCGTTCAGCCCGGACGGGAAGACCCTCGCGACCGGCGCCACCGACAAGACGGTCAAGCTCTGGGACGTCGCGAGCGGGGCCCTCATCACCACCCTGACCGGCCACCGGGACTCGGTGTTCGCCGTCGCGTACAGCCCCGACGGCACCCTCCTGGCCTCCGGCGGATCCGACCGCACCGTCCGCCTGTGGAACACCGCCGACCACACCCTCAGGACCACCCTGACCGACCACGACAACTCGGTCTTCGCGGTCGCGTTCAGCCCCGACGGCGCCACCCTCGCCTCCGGCAGCGCCGACAAGACCGTCAAGCTCTGGGACGTCGCGGGGAACACCGTCACGACCCTCGCCCGCCACAAGGACGACGTCTACGCGGTCGCGTTCAGCCCCGACGGCGCCACCCTCGCCTCCGGCAGCACCGACAAGACCGCCAAGCTGTGGAACATCCCCGCCCGCTCCCTGATCACGACCCTCGACGACTTCGAGAACTGGGTCCTGTCCGTGGCGTTCAGCCCCGACGGCACCACCCTGGCCACCGGCAGCGGAGAGAACACCGTGAAGCTGTGGAACGCCGCCACCCACGCCCTCACCGCCACCCTGTCCGGCCACGAGGACGACGTCTACGCCCTCGCCTACAACCGCGACGGCACCCTCCTGGCGACGGCCAGCACCGACCGCCGCGCCAAGCTCTGGAACACCGCGGACCGCACCCTCATCACCACGCTCACCGCCCACAAGGAGGACGTCTACACCGTCGCCTTCGCCCCCGACGGCACGACCCTCGCGACGGGGAGCGCCGACGACACCGCGATCCTCTGGACGACGTCCTGAGCCCGCCGGGAAGGGCCGTCGTGAGAGTTCCGTTGCGGGAAAGAGGCGGAATCGGCGCCGTCCGCTGCCTACCGTGAGTGCCACGGGGTTCCGCGACAGGACGGATGCTTGCTCATGGCGAGGCGACGCATCGGGGCCGTTTTGCTCACCATCACACTGCTGACCGGGTGCGAGGACGCCGGGGGCGACCCGGCGGACGCCGACCCCACGGCACGACCCGACACGAGGAAGGACCGGACGGTCCAGGGCCAGGGCCCGAAGAACAAGAACGATCCGGGCACCCGGAGGAAACCGGAGCCGGAGAAGAAGAACTACCCCTGGAGCCTGCCCGGCGGCGACAACGGCCTTGAGGCAGCCGTCGGCCCCATCTACCAGGACATCATCGACGGCAAGTGCGACGCCGCCGAGGAGATCCTCGAGGGAAACCTCTCCCTCGGCGAGGATGCGATCTCCCCCATCGACCTGAACGAAGCGACGATCCTGCGCGCGGGTATCGCGATGTGCCGGGGCGACGAGACGGCGGCGCTGCGCCTGTTCAAGGCCTACCGCTTCCCCGGCTATCCGGAGTCCGGCTGGTACTCCTGCCAGATCTACGCCGTCGCCGGGAGCGTCCTGCTCCACCGGGCCCCCTCGACGATCGCTCGCTGCCCCGCCGACCATCCCGGCGGCGACGGCCCGGGGAAGCCCACCGACGACCAGTCCCCTTCCGAGACCGCCGATCCCGGCGACACCGATCCGGACACCGGCGATCCGAACACCAGCGATCCGGACACCGGCGACCAGGGCGGCGATGACCAGGGCGGCGGAGATCCGGTGCTGCAGGGAGACGGCGGCGGAGGACGCGTTCGGTGACCGGGCCCGCGCCCCAGGAGGATCCCGCCGAGGCGGCACCGGGCGGCGGCTCGATGGTCCGGTGGATCATCGGGCTCGTCGCCAACATCACGGTCATCACCGCGCTGCTGGTGTACTTCGGCTGGCAGCGCGACTACGTGATGGCCGGGCGGATCGGCATCGACGAGGACGTCCTGGGCCAGTCCACGCGCGACTACCTGCTCAGGAGCGTCGGCCCGGCCCTGACCCTGCTGCTGACCGTCGCGGCGTGCGGCCTGGCGTGGCTCCAGTTCGACCGGCTGCTCGCGGCCCGGCTGCGTTCCCCCGACCCCGCCGACCGCCCGGCGCGCGTCCTGCTGATCGCCCTCAGCGCGGCCTGGATCGCCATGCCCGCCGCCGCCTGGCTGCTCGGCCAGGCGGCCGCCGGGCTCGACCTCACGGCGCTGCGGGAGCTGATGTTCGTGCTGTGGCCGTTCAGCATCGGCGGCGGGCTCCTGCTCACCTACTACGGCTCCCACTTGCGCGGCACCATTCCCGAGGGCAGGGATCCGCTGTTCCAGGCGATGGTCCTCATCGTCGTCCTGGTCACCCTGTTCTGGGGCACCTCCAACTACGCGACGCTGCGCGGGTACGCCCTGGCCGAGAGCCTCGCCGACGGCGTCCACCGGCTCAGCGCCGTGACGGTCTACAGCCAGAAGCGCCTCTTCCTTTCCGCGCCCGGTGTCACCGAGACCCCGCTGACCGGCAAGAACGCCGCCTACAGCTACCGCTACGCCGGGCTCCGCCTGCTCGCCCGCAGCGGAGGCCGCTCCTTCCTCGTCGCCGACTCCTGGAGCCCGGGAAACGGCCCGGTCATGGTCCTGTCGGAGAAGGACCCGCTGCGCATGGAGTTCTCGAAGAAGCCCTGACCCGCCCGCTCCCGGCATGCGTCGATGAGGTCAGGGGCGGGCCAGTCGCGCCCACACCCACTTCCCGGCCGGAGGGGACGGCCGGTAGCCGCAGTCCGCCGACAGCGCCCGGACGATCGGCAGCCCCCAGCCGCCGCCTTCGTTCCACGCCTCGGCGGTGGTCGCGTCGAGTTCGCCGAGGGTCAGTTCCCGGACGGCACGGGCCCGGGGCAGGGCCGGGCTCGGATCCCAGAGCTGGACGAGCAGACCTGCGCGATCGCGCACCCCGGGCAGGACGGTCCGTTCCGCCTGATCAGTTTGGAGGAGCGGGACGTGGTCTATGCAGGGGCGGCGAGAGGCGGCAGGCCTATGGGAGAACCTTCCGAGGCTCGTGAGCTCGCCATAGATTTCGACCGGATCGCTGAGAAGTCCCTGACCGCCGCGGATACCAGGGCGCTGATCGAACGACAGTTGGAGGTCTTCGAATGAGCATTGTCTGGCGGAAGAGTTCGCACAGCAGCGGCGTGAACGACGAGGCATGCGTGGAGCTGGCAGAGTCTCGGGCGACCGTGGCGGTGCGGGATTCGAAGAATCCGCGGCTCGGGCATTTCACGTTGAGCGGGCGGCAGTTCGCCGGGCTCGTCGGCGGCGTCAAGCGCGGCTGAGGAACGACGGCGGGGGAGTGATGGTCACGGAGTATCGGCGGCGGATGCGTGAGCGGCTGCTGTCGGCTCCGGTCGTCCCCGCTCCGCCGCCCTGGGAGCCGGTGCTCGACAGCAGGACGCCGATCGGCGGGCTGCTGGGCATCGGCTTCGCCGTTCATCCCAGGGACGGCCGTGACCTCGTCATGGTCGTCTCCGCGGACGGTCACGGGCTCTTCGACGCGTCCACCGGCGAGAAGATCGCCCGGGATCGCGATCCCGATCCCGAGACCAGCACACCCGACGCCTCATCGGACCTGACCTGCCCCGGCCTGGGCCCGGTCGCGGGCACCCGGGTGCACATCGCCGGGCTCTTCGGCGGCGGCCTCCATCACACGACGCCTGATGGCTGGGCTCTGGACGTCGTCACTCCCGAGTGGCCTGACGACCGCGTCCTGCTCTCCTTCGGTGGCGACATCCACACCGACATGCCGGGAGACGGCTGGTGGCACGTCCTCCACGTCTCCTGCTCGACGTTCCGCGCCGCCGGGTTCTCCCCGTCAGGCCGCACTCTCGCGGTCGCCACCAGCAGCGATCTCACCCTCTGGACGCGGCCGTCTCTCACCGTTCCGCGAGAGTGACCGCCTCAACTCCGCAACGGCCCGTCCTCGCGGAAGAACCGCTCGACGTCACCGCGCCCGCGGAGCACGTGCACCTCCGCCCGCCCCGCGTGCCGGGCGACGGCCGCCATGACCACGGGCAGGCCGCTCCGGCGGTAGGAGAGCACCCACCGCCAGAAGGCGAGGTTCTCGCGCGAACGCCGCAGAGCGCGCCACGCGCACAGCCAGAGCGGGAAGTCGAGCACGATGACCGTGTCGGCCTCCGCGAGCCGGATCTCCAGGACGTCGTACGGGCCGAGGTCGCCGTCGAGGATCCAGCGCGGCTCCCCGGCCAGGCCGCGCTGCACCTCCGCCCACCGGTCCTTCGCCATCGGCGCGAGCCCGTCCGTCCAGAACCGTGCGTCCAGCTCGACGACCGGCAGCCCCAGCGCCCGCCCCAGCCGCTCCGCGAACACCGACTTCCCGGCGCCGCCCCGCCCGAGCACCACGACCCGCTCCACGCCGTCTCCGCTAGCAGGAGACGCTGACCGTGGGGCCGTCGGTGATGTGGCTGGAGATCCAGCCGTTCCACGTCGAGAGGCTGCCGTAGTACTTCCCGGTCCCGCTGCACGGCGCCCAGTAGGCCACCGAGCCGCCGCCGTCGTAGAAATAAGTCGAGTTGTCGAGGACCTGGTCCGGTCCCGTGCGGGAGCGGAAGAGCGTCACGAAGTACGTCGAGTTCCCGCAGCCGGAGACCGTCGCCCCCACGACGACCTGGTTCCCGCTCTTGAACGGCGCGCTCACCGAGATGGAGCACGCCGCCGCTGCCGGAGAGGCGGGAAGGATCACGGCGGCCGTTCCGATGAGGACGCTCGCCGCGGACACCGCGGCACACTTACGAAGGGTCATTCCCGGAGTCTAGGCAGCACCAGTCCGAAATGTCCTGGCCGGAATCGTCCGCCGGAACGCGGCGAGGCCCGCGTCCCTGAGGGGAGGCGGGCCTCGGCGGAGTGCGGGGAGGCTAGTTCACGCCGACCAGGTCGACGACGAAGATGAGGGTCTCGTTCGGCTTGATGGCGCCGCCGGCGCCGCGGTCGCCGTAGCCCAGGTGCGGCGGGATGACCAGCCTGCGGCGGCCGCCGACCTTCATGCCCTGCACGCCCATGTCCCAGCCCTTGATGACGCGGCCGGTGCCGAGCGGGAAGTCCAGGGTGCTGCCGCGGTTCCAGGAGGCGTCGAACTCCTCGCCCGTGGAGAAGGCGACGCCGACGTAGTGGACGCTCACGGTCGAGCCCTTGGTGGCCTCGGCTCCGTCGCCGACGCTCAGGTCGGTGATCTCGAGGTTGCTGGGCGGGGTGCCCTCGGGGAAGTCGATCTCGGGGCGTTCAAGCGCCATCGGTGAGGCTCCAAGTCAGAGTGGTTAAGGACAACGAGCAAGGCTACTAGCACTAGGCGTCGCGCTTCTCGAAGAGGACGTAGGCGATCACGAGAAGGATCACGACGTAGAGGCAGAAGACGCCGAAGCCCGTCCAGGGGGCGAGGGAGGTGGTCTGCGGATGGGTGTTCATGATCGCGCTGCCCGCGTTGGACGGCATGAACTTCGCGACGGTCCTGCCCCAGGAGCCCGGCAGGAAGTTCGCGAAGATCGGCAGCACGAAGACGATGCCCAGCGCCAGGCTGACCGCGCCCGCGGTGTGCCGCAGGATCGCGCCGAGCGCGTAGGCGAACAGGCCGACGAGCGCCAGGTACAGGCCGCCGCCGATGACCGCGCGCAGCACCCCGGGATCGCCGATCGAGCCGTTGAGATGCTTCGAGGAGAAGATGAGCTGGCTGAGGAAGTAGGAGACGAACGTCGAGACCAGGCCGATGACCATGGCCACCAGCACCAGGACGAGCGCCTTGGCGACGAAGTACCTGCCGCGCTTGGGAACCGCCGTCAGCGAGGTGCGGATCATGCCCGTGGCGAACTCCGGTGTGATCACCAGCACTCCGAAGACGGCCATGACCAGGATGCCGAACACGCTCGCGCCGAGCATCCCGAAGGCCGTCGGATCGAAGGCGATCCGGTCCTCGGCGTCGAGGCTGTCGTAGGACGTCGCGAACAGGGCCGCGAACGCCGCGCTCAGCCCGATCGAGACGGCCAGCGTGCCGAGGCCCGTCCAGTAGGTCGACCTGACGGTCCGGATCTTGGTCCATTCGGAGCCGAGGACGTTCCCGAACCCCGGCTTCCTGACGGCCCCCGCGGCCGGAACGGTCGCGGTGCTCACAGCCCGCCTCCCATCGGAACACCGGCGTGGTATTCGACACTGTCGCCGGTCAGGTGCATGAACGCCTCTTCGAGCGAGGCCTGGACGGGGGAGAGTTCGTGCAGGCGGACCCCCGCCTCACCGGCGGTGTCGCCGATCGTCCGGGCGTCGCCGCCCTTCACCAGGAACGCCCCGTCCGGCTGGACCTCGACCGACATCCCCCGGTTGACGAGCCGCGGCCCGAGGACGTCCGGCTGCGGGGTCCTGACGATCACGTACTGGTCGGAGTTGGCGTCGATGAACTCCTGGACGCCCGTGTCCGACAGGATCCGGCCGCGCCCGATGACCACCAGATGCTCGGCCGACAGCGCCATCTCCGACATCAGGTGGCTGGAGACGAAGACCGTCCGGCCCTCGGCGGCGAGCCCCTTCATGAGGTTGCGGATCCAGAGGATGCCCTCGGGGTCGAGGCCGTTGACCGGCTCGTCGAACATCAGCACGCCCGGATCGCCGAGCAGCGCGCCCGCGATGCCGAGCCGCTGCCCCATGCCGAGAGAGAACCCCTTCGACGCCTTCTTGGCGACCTCGCCGAGCCCGACCAGCCCGAGCACCTCGTCGACCCGGCGCCTGGGGATCGCGTTGGACTGCGCCAGGCACAGCAGGTGGTTGTAGGCGCTGCGCCCGCCGTGGACGGCCTTGGCGTCGATCAGCGCGCCGACCTCGCGGAGCGGCGCCGACAGGTCCCGGTAGTCCCTCCCGTTGACCTTGACGCTCCCCGCCGTGGGCCGGTCGAGACCCAGGATCATCCGCATCGTGGTGGACTTGCCCGCACCGTTCGGGCCGAGGAAGCCGGTGACGATGCCGGGCCGCACCTGGAAGTCGACATGATCGACCGCCAGCTTCGCCCCATAGCGTTTCGTTAGACCCTGCGCCGTAATCACGCACCCCGGTCTACCAGCGGAAACGTGATGCGCCTCGCCATCATGGCGGAGCCATCGGCGGGAATTTACCGCGACGTGAGCCGGTTTCTACCGTTGTGAAGATCGAGATCTTTTCTGATGTCGTATGCCCGTGGTGCTACCTCGGACAGGCCCGTTTCCGCCAGGCGGTGGCGGCCTTTCCCGGCGAGGTGGAGATCGTCTGGCGGCCGTTCCAGCTCGACCCGTCCACGCCGGTCCCGTCGCCGGGGCCGGCCGACGTCTGGCTGGAGGAGAAGTTCGGCGGCTCCGAGCAGGTCGCGAACGCCCACTCCAGGCTGCGGGCGCTGACCGGGGCGGAGGATCTGCCGTACGAGCCCGAGAAGGCGCTGCGGGTGAACAGCTTCGACGCCCACCGGGTGAGCTGGTACGCCGGGGAGCAGGGCGTCCAGGACGCGGTCGTGGCACGGCTGTTCCGGGCCCACCACGCCGAGGGGCGGGACGTCTCCGACCCCGCGACGCTCGCGAAGATCGGCGAGGAGGCGGGGCTCCCGGGCGTCGCGGAGCTGCTGGCCTCCGACCGGGGCAGGGCCGAGGTGGGCGAGCAGATCGGACGGGCGCAGTCGCTCGGGATCAGTGGCGTTCCCTTCTTCCTCTTCGAGGGCAAGTGGGGGGTCTCGGGGGCTCAGCCGACCGAGGTGTTCACTTCCGCTCTCGAAGAAGTGGCCGAGAATCTGGCGTGACGATCAGATCGGCGATGGTGCCGTCGGTCGTGAAGTGGTGCCGCTCGCGCACCGACCAGGCGTCCCAGGAGGGGAGGATGGCCGGTCCGTCGCGCCGTTCGGCCCGGCGGCGGCGGACGTCGTGCGGGGCGTCGACCCAGATCCGCAGGGCCGCGGGGCAGCCCCGCCAGGCCGCCCCGACACCCTCCAGCACGAGGAAGGCCGCGACCGGGATCTCCCTGGCCGGGCCGTGGTCGCCGGTGCGCCAGTCGTAGGGGTGGAACGTGGCCGGACGGCCGGCCGCCAGCTTCGCGAGGAGCGGCTCGGCCCGCGGCCACCAGGCCAGCGGGTCGCCGTCCCAGGGGACGGGGAACTCGTCCGAGCCGAGCAGCGGCGCGTCCAGGGCGGCCGCCAGGCGGCGGGCGAAGGTGGACTTGCCCGCGGCGCTGGGACCGTCGACGGCGATCAGCCGGATCGCGCCCAGCGACGGCCGGGTGCTCTCCAGCAGCGCCGCCGGGGTCAGGTCCATGCCTTCCATGGTCTCAGGGGATACTTCGTCACCGGAGGTGGGGAATGTCGGGACCGCTGGACGGGCTGCTCGTCGTCGATCTCAGCAGGGTCGTGGCCGGGCCGCACGCGACCCAGACGCTGGCCGACCTCGGCGCCCGGGTGATCAAGGTGGAGCAGCCGGGGGAGGGCGACGAGACCCGCGGCTGGGGGCCGCCGTTCGCCGACGGGGTCAGCACCTACTACCTGTCCTGCAACCGGGGCAAGGAGTCGATCGCCCTCGACCTCAAGGACCCCGCCGACCACGGTGTCCTGCTGCGGCTGGTGGAGCGGGCCGACGTGCTGGTGGAGAACTTCAGGACCGGCGTCATGGACCGGCTCGGGCTGGGGTTCGGGCGGCTCACGGAGATCAACCCCCGGCTGGTGATCATGTCGGTGACGGGGTTCGGGCACGACGGTCCCGAGGGCGGGCGTCCGGGATACGACGCCATCGTGCAGGGCGAGGCCGGGCTGATGAGCGTCACGGGCCCGCCGGGGGAACCGAGCAAGGTCGGGCTGTCGGTCGCCGACGTCCTGGCCGCCCAGAACGCCGTCTCGGGGATCCTCGCCGCCCTGTACGAGCGGGAGCGCACCGGGCGCGGGCAGGTCGTCAGGACCTCGCTGCTGGCCTCGGTCGTCGCCGCGCACGCCTTCCAGGGCACCCGCTGGACCGTCGCCGGGGAGGTCCCGGTCTCCCTCGGCAACGACCATCCCTCGATCGCGCCCTACGGGACCTTCCGCTGCGCCGACGGCCTGCTCCAGATCGGCGTCGCCAACCAGGCGATCTGGCGGCGGTTCGCCCCGCTCGCCGGCCTCGACCCCGACGACCCGCGCTATGCCGCGCTGCCCGGCAGGACGGCCCGCCGCGCCGAGCTCACCGCGGAGATCGAGACCGCCCTCGCCGCCGCCCCGCGCGCGACCTGGCTGGCCCGCTTCGAGGCCGCAGGGGTCCCCGCCGGGAGCATCCGGTCCATCGACGAGGTCTACACCTGGGAGCAGACCCGCTCCCAGGGCCTGGTCGTGACGGTCGACCATGCCGCCCTCGGCCCGATCGAGCTCCCGGGCCCCGCCCTCCGCTTCGACGACCACGCCCTGGAACCGTCGGCGCCGCCCCTGCTCGACGAACACGGCGACGCGATCCGCGCCTGGCTGGAGAAGAGAGAGGATGAGGGACGTGAACCGGTTGCTGGGTGACGAGCGGGACCAGAAGCTGACGATCGCCGGTGAGGTGCTCGGCAGGCAGGAGCTGATGGCCAGGGCCGCCGGGGTGGCCGGGCGGATCAGCGGGGCCGGGTGCGTCGCGGTCAACGCCACCGCGAGCGCCGACACCGTGGTCGCCGTGGTCGGGGCGCTGCTGGCCGGGGTGCCGGTCGTGCCGCTGCCGCCCGACTCCGGGATCGGGGAGCGGCGGCACATCCTCGGCGACTCCGGTGCCGAACTGCTGCTCGGCACCGATGACCTCGGCCTCCCGGCCGTGCCCGTCACCGGGACCGGCGACGGGTCGTTCACCGAGCCGCCGGCCGGGGCGACCGGGCTGATCCTCTACACCAGCGGGACGACGGGGCCGCCCAAGGGCGTCCTGATCTCGCGCGGGGCGATCGCCGCCGGGCTCGACGCGCTCGCCGAGGCCTGGGCGTGGACTCCGGAGGACCGGGTCGTGCACGGGCTGCCGCTGTTCCACGTCCACGGGCTGGTGCTCGGCGTGCTGGGCGCCCTGCGCGCCGGATCCGAGCTGGTGCACACCGGGCGTCCCACGCCCGAGGCGTACGCGGCGGCCCGAGGATCGCTGTACTTCGGGGTGCCGACGGTCTGGTCGCGGCTGGCCTCCTCCGCAGTGGCCGGTGAGCTGCGCGGCGCCCGGCTGCTCGTGTCCGGCAGCGCGCCGCTGCCCGCGCCGGTCTTCGCCGAACTGGAGGCGCGCACCGGGCACCGGCCGGTCGAGCGGTACGGCATGACCGAGACCCTCATCACGATCAGTGCCCGGCACGACGGCGAACGCCTTCCCGCCTGCGTCGGGCTCCCGCTGCGCGGCGTCGAGACCCGGCTGGTCCACGAGGACGGCTCCCCGGCCCCGCGCGACGGCGAGACCCCCGGTGAGCTCGTCGTCCGCGCACCGATGATCTTCAACGGCTACCTGAACCGCCCCGAGGCCACCGCCGAGGCGCTGCGCGACGGCTGGTTCCACACCGGCGACATCGCCACCGTCGACGCCGGCGGACGGCACCGGATCGTCGGCCGCGCCTCCACCGACCTCATCAAGAGCGGCGGCTACAAGATCGGGGCGGGCGAGGTCGAGAACGCCCTGCTGGCGCATCCGGCCGTCCGCGAGGCCGCCGTGCTCGGCACCCCCCACCCCGACCTCGGCGAGCAGGTCACCGCCTTCGTCATCGCCGACGGGGTGAGCGCCGCGGATCTCATCAGCCATGTCGGCACGACGCTCTCGGCGCACAAGCGGCCCAGGACCGTCCACTTCGTCGACGCCCTCCCGCGCAACGCCCTCGGCAAGGTCCAGAAGAAGCTGCTGCGCTCATGACCGACGCGCGACGGCTGGTGGAAGTGACCCTCGACCCGGGCGGCACGCGCTCGTGGGACACGCCCGTCACCGCTCCGGCCGGATACGCCGCGCAGTGGCGGGAGGCGTGCGAGCGCAGCGGCTGCGACGAGGCCGTCATCACCGGCGAGGGCGCCCTCGGCGGCCGCAGGGTCGCGTTCGTGGTGAGCGAGTTCGCGTTCCTCGCCGGATCGATCGGGGTGGCGACCGCCGACCGCATCGTGGCGGCGGTCGCCCGCGCCACCCGTGAGGGCCTGCCCCTCCTGGCCGCGCCCTGCTCGGGCGGGACCCGTATGCAGGAGGGGACGGCCGCGTTCGTGCAGATGGCGCGCATCACCGCGGCCGTCATGGTCCACCGGCGCGCCCGGCTGCCCTACCTCGTGTACCTCCGGCATCCGACGACCGGCGGCGTCCTGGCCTCCTGGGGCTCCCTCGGCCATCTCACCGCCGCCGAGCCCGGCGCCCTCATCGGCTTCCTCGGGCCGCGGGTGTACGAGGCGCTGCACGGCGAGCCCTTTCCCGAGGGGGTGCAGCGGGCGGAGAACCTCGCCGACCGGGGGATCGTCGACGCCGTCATCCGGCCGGAGGACCTGCGGCCGGTCGTCCGGCGCGTCCTGGACGTCCTGTGCGCACCGGGGAAGGCCGCGCGGCCCGGGCCGGAGACGGCCGCGAGCCCGGGGCCGCCCGCCGGGGCCTGGGAGGCCGTCGAGCGGACCAGGAGGGAGGGGCGGGCCGGGGTCCGTGAGCTCCTCGCCGCCGCGGGCGACCTCACCGTGCTCTCCGGGACGGGCGAAGGAGAGGACGATCCCGGGCTGAGACTGGCCCTGGCCTCCTTCGGCACGGCGCGCTGCGTCGTCGTCGGGCAGGACCGGTGCAGCCGTCGCGAGGGCCATCCGATCGGGCCGGGCGGGCTGCGGGTGGCGCGGCGCGGGATGCGGCTGGCCGCCGAGCTGGGGCTGCCGCTCGTGACCGTCGTCGACACCCCGGGGGCGGTGCTGTCGGCCGAGGCGGAGAACCGCGGGCTGGCCGGGGAGATCGCCCGCTGCCTCGCCGAGCTGACCGTCCTGGACACCGCGACCGTCTGCCTGCTGCTGGGCGAGGGAGCCGGCGGGGCGGCGCTGGCCCTGCTGCCCGCCGACCGGGTGCTGGCCGCCGAGAACGCCTGGCTGGCGCCGCTGCCGCCCGAAGGAGCCTCGGTGATCGTGCACCGGACCCCGGAGCGCGCCCCCGAGCTGGCCGAGGCCCAGGGCATCAGGGCCGCCGACCTGCTCGCCCGCGGCATCGTCGACCGGATCCTCGCGGAGGAGACCACCGCGCTCACCGCCGGGATCGAGACGGCCGTGCGCGAGGCCTCGGCGCTCACCGGCGACCGCCTGGCCGTCAGGGCCGCCCGCTTCGCCTTCCCTTAGAGCCTGCGGTGGTCGAGTGCGGGGATCACCGCGCGGACCTTGCCGGTGAGGGTGAGGTCGGCGTTGAGGGTGCGGACGCACGGGAACGGGCCCAGGTCGGTGACGACCGTGCCCATCGGGTCGATGAGAAGGCTGCGGCCGACGCCGGTACGGGCGCCGCGGGGCGGGTCGGAGCGGTCGGGTGCCTTGCCGACCGCGACGGTCCAGACGGTGTTCTCGATCGCGCGGGCCCGGACCAGCGTGGTCCAGTGCTCCTCCTTGAAGTTCCCCTCCGCCCAGGCCGCCGCGATGACCAGGACCTCGATGCCCCGGTCGATCAGGGCGCGGGCCAGCTCGGGGAAGCGCACGTCGTAGCAGGTCATCAGGCCGATCGTGGTGCCCGCGACATGGACGATCACCGGCTCGTCGCCCGCCGCGACCGTCGCGGACTCCGCGAAGGCGTAGGCGTCGAACAGATGGATCTTCCGGTAGGAGCCGGTGAGCTCCCCGGTCTCGGAGATCACGACCAGGGTGTTGTACACGCGGCCGTCGGCGGCGGGCTCGAAGACCCCCGCGACCAGGGCGATGCCCCTCTCGGCCGCCAGCTCGCGCAACCCCGTCACGAAGGGGCCGTCGAGCGGCTCGGCGAAGTCGGCCAGCCGGTTGCCGAAGCGGACCATGGTCGCCTCGGGGAAGACCGCCAGCTCGGCACCCGGGCACTTGGCCAGGGCGGCCCGGACGGCGGCCAGGTTCTCCTTGGGGTCGTCCCCGACCTCGATCTGACACAGACCAATGCGCATGCGCCCAGTCTGCCCGAATCCCGGAGCCCGGAGACTCCGCGGACGGGCACGGAGACCCGTGAGACACGTCCTAGGCTGGGCGCGTGAACGGACCGCTGGTGGGGCGCATGCAGGGCTTCGGGACGACGATCTTCGCGGAGATGTCCGCGCTGGCCGTGAGGACCGGGGCGATCAACCTCGGGCAGGGCTTCCCCGACGAGGACGGGCCCGCCGGGGTCCTGGCGGCCGCGGTCGCCTCGATCGAGGGCGGCGGCAACCAGTACCCGCCGGGACCGGGCCTGCCCGTGCTGCGGCGGGCCGTCGCGGAGCAGCGGCGGGAGCGGTACGGGCTGGACTACGACCCCGACACCGAGGTCCTCGTCACCGTGGGCGCGACCGAGGCCATCGCCTCGGCGGTGCTGGCGCTCACCGAGAACGGCGACGAGGTGATCGCGTTCGAGCCGTTCTACGACTCCTACGCGGCGACGATCGCCCTGTCGGGGGCGGTGCTGAGGCCCGTCACGCTCCGGCCGTCCGGGGGGCGGTTCACCTTCGACCCCGGAGAGCTGCGCGCGGCGGTCACCCCGAGGACCCGGGCGATCCTGGTCAACACCCCGCACAACCCGTGCGGCACCGTGTTCACCGGGGAGGAGCTCGCGGAGATCGCGGCGCTCTGCGTCGAGCACGACCTCGTCGCCATCACCGACGAGGTGTACGAGTACCTGACCTTCGACGACGCCGTCCACCGGCCGCTGGCCGCCTTCGAGGGGATGCGCGAGCGGACCGTCTCGATCTCCTCGGCCGGCAAGACCTTCTCGGTGACCGGCTGGAAGACCGGCTGGGTCTGCGCGCCCGCCCGCTACGTCGACGCGGTCCGGACGGTCAAGCAGTTCCTCACCTACGTCGGCTCCGGGCCGTGGCAGGAGGCCGTCGCGCACGGCCTCGCCCACGAGCTGGACTGGGTGGAGGCGCTCCGCAAGACCCTCCAGTCCAAGCGCGACCGGCTGATGACCGGGCTCGAGGCGGCCGGGTTCACCGTCCTCCGCCCGCAGGGCACCTACTTCGTCCAGGCCGACATCAGCGGCCTCGGCCACACCGACGGGCTGACCCTCGCCCGCGCCCTGCCCGAGCTGGCGGGGGTGGTCTGCGTGCCGACCCAGGTGTTCTACGCCGATCCGTCGCGCGGTGCCCGGTACGTCCGCTTCGCCTTCTGCAAGAAGGACGAGGTCATCGACGAGGCCGTCGCCCGCCTCCGCCGCCTCTGACCACGACGAGTGTTCACAAGAGCGCTCTGGGCCACGAGGATTGGTTATACCCTTCCGGACGTGGCAGGACCGACTATTCCGCAACCCCAGTTCCCCAACGACGACGGGAACGCCGACCCACGGCTCGCCGCCGCCCTCGCGGCCTACGCGTCCGGGCGGGCGGGCGAGCACGGGGTGATCAGCGAGCTGTACGAGAGCCGGCTGCTGGTGCCGATCGTCGCGGTCCTCACCGAGGCGGAGGAGGTCGACGGGCTGCGCCGGGAGAAGGAGTCCGACATGGCCCTGCCGACCCTCATCGGCCAGGACGGGCGCCGAGGCGTCCTCGGGTTCACCTCCATGCGGACCATGAAGATGTGGAACCCCGACGCCAGGCCCGTCCCCATCCACGCCAGGGACGCCTGCAAGGCCGCCCTCGACGAGGAGGCCGACGCCCTGGTCGTCGACGTGGCCGGGCCGATCCCCTTCGCCGTCGACGGGGTCAGGCTCCATCTGCTCGCCGAGGGCCGCCCGATCCCGCCGCTGCACGAGGACCCCGACGTCCTCGCCGCGATCGAGGCCGCCTTCAGCCCCGAGACCGAGGTGACGGGCGTCCGGGTGGGTCCCGGCAAGGGCGCCGAGCTGTCCGTCCGCTTCGCGATCGCCCCCGGAGCCGACGAGCAGGGCGCCATCCGCAGGGTCGGCGACCGTCTCGCCGACGTCCTGCGCGGCCGGATCGTCGGCGGCATCGAACTCGGGGTCTTCCGCCGCTAGGGTGCGCCCATGGAGGAGATCGCCCCCCGGGATCCCTGGTTCGACCCCGTGCGCGAGCGGCCGTGGGCCGTCACGGGGGTGGCCGTGGCCGTCTGCGCGCTGATCACCTGGCGGCTGGGCTGGCGCAGTGATCTTCCGGCGTTCCTGGTCCTCGGGGTGGGCGGCACCCTGCTCGCGGTGATCGACGTGGCGCTCAAGAGGCTCCCCGACCCGCTGACGCTGCCCGGGGCCGCGATGATCCTCGCCCTGCTGGCCCTCTCGGGGGAGGGGAGCCCGGCCGGGGCCGTCTACGGGGCGCTCGGGCTGTTCGCCTTCTACGGGATCCAGTGGTTCGCCCTGCCCGGCCACATCGGGCTGGGCGATGTGAAGCTCGCGCTCTCGCTCGGCGCGCTGCTGGGCTGGCTCGGGCTCGGCGCCGTGATCGGCGGGGTCGTCGCGATCCATCTGCTGGGCGGGCTGTGGGCCGCCGGAGTGATCGTTTCCCGGCGGGGCGGGCTCGGGGCCGGCATCCCGTTCGGGCCGTTCATGGTGGGGGGAACCCTCGCCGCGGTGCTGATCTACGCCTGATCCCGTCTCGACCCGTGGACGGGGTGGCCGCGCCAGGGCGGGGGAGATGGAAGAATTACCAGTATGTTGCGCTGGTTGACCGCTGGAGAGTCGCACGGCCCCGCCCTCGTCGCGATCGTGGAGGGGATGCCCGCGGGCGTCCGCGTCACGTCCGCCGACATCGCCGAGGGGCTGCGCCGCCGCCGTCTCGGCCATGGCCGGGGCGCCCGCATGAAGTTCGAGCAGGACAAGGTGACGATCGTCGGCGGCATCCGCCACGGCCAGACCCTGGGCGGGCCCGTCGCCATCGAGGTCGGCAACACCGAGTGGCCCAAGTGGGAGACCGTGATGTCGCCCGACCCGGTCGACCCCGAGGTCCTCGCCGCCCAGGCCCGCAACGCCCCGCTGTCGCGGCCCCGGCCCGGCCACGCCGACCTCGCGGGCATCCAGAAGTACGGCTTCGACGACGCCCGGCCGATCCTCGAGCGCGCCAGCGCCCGGGAGACCGCCGCCAGGGTCGCGCTCGGCGAGGTCGCCAAGAACTTCCTGAAGCAGGCGCTCGGCGTCGAGGTCTTCAGCCATGTGGTCTCCCTCGGCGAGGTCGAGGTCCCCGCCGACGCCCCGCTCCCCGAACCCGGCGACCTCGCCGCGATCGACTCCAGCCCGGCCCGCTGCTTCCACGCCGAGACCGACGCGGCCATGGTCGCCCACGTCGACGAGCTCAAGAAGGCCGGCGACACCATCGGCGGCGTCGTCGAGGTCCTCGCCTACGGGCTCCCGCCCGGCCTCGGCAGCCACGTCCACTGGGACAGGCGCCTCGACGCCCGCCTCGCCGGGATCCTCATGGGCATCCAGGCGATCAAGGCCGTCGCGGTCGGCGACGGCTTCGAGACGGCCAAGAGGCCCGGCACCCGCGCCCACGACGAGATCGACAACACCCCCGAGGGCGTGCGCCGCCGCACCAACCGGGCGGGCGGCATCGAGGGCGGCATGACCACCGGCGAGGTCCTGCGGGTCCGCGCCGCGATGAAGCCGATCTCCACGGTCCCGCGCCAGCTCGACACCATCGACGTCCTGACCGGCGAGCCCGCCAAGGCGATCAACCAGCGCAGCGACGTCACGGCGGTTCCGGCCGCGGGCGTCGTCGCCGAGTCCATGGTCGCGCTCTGCCTGGCCGACGCCGTGCTGGAGAAGTTCGGCGGCGACCATGTCGAGGAGACCGCCCGTAATGCCCGCGCCTACCTCCAGTCCCTGGTGGTGAAGTAATGGCTCCCGTCGCCGTCGTCATCGGACCGCCCGGATCGGGCAAGACCACCATCGGCACCGGCCTCGCCGAGCTGCTGGGAGTCCCGTTCCGCGACACCGACCTCGACATCGAGGTCCTGGCCGCCAAGCCGATCAGCGAGATCTTCATCGACGACGGCGAGCAGGCCTTCCGCGAGCTCGAGCGGCGGGCCGTCGCGGCGGCGCTGGAGGAGCACGGCGGTGTCGTGGCCCTCGGCGGCGGCGCGATCCTCAGCGAGGAGACCCAGGCGCTGCTCGCCGGGCACACCGTGGTCTACCTCGAGGTCTCCCTGTCCGAGGCGGTCAAGCGCGTCGGGCTCAACTCCGCCCGGCCGCTGCTGGTGCTGAACCCCCGCTCCCAGCTGCGCAAGCTCCTCGACGAGCGGCTCCCGATCTACGAGCGCCTCGCCAAGATCACCGCGGTCACGACGGACCGGACCCCGGAAGAGGTCGTCGCCGACCTCGCCGCCGGGCTCTCCGCGGAGGGCGCCCGATGACGGTCAGCCGGATCACCGTGCACGGTGACGAGCCCTACGACGTCGTCATCGGCACCGGGATCCTCGGTGAGCTGCCGGGACTCGTGGGGGAGCGGCCGCGGAGCGTCGCGGTCGTCCACGACGAGGGGCTGCCGGAGATCGCCAGGCCCGTCCTCGGGGTGCTGGAACAGGCCGGATACCTCGTCCACTCCTTCGCGGTGCCCAGCGGGGAGAGGTCCAAGGACGTCTCCGTGCTGGCCCGGCTCTGGTCGGAGTTCGCGGCCGCCGGGATGACCAGGACCGACGCGGTCGTGGGCGTCGGCGGCGGGGCCACCACCGACCTGGCCGGGTTCGCCGCGGCGTCCTGGCTGCGCGGGGTGCGGTGCGTGCTCGTGCCGACGACCCTGCTGGCCATGGTCGACGCGGCCGTCGGCGGCAAGACCGGGATCAACATCCCCGAGGGCAAGAACCTCGTGGGGGCGTTCGCGCCGCCCGCGGGCGTCCTGTGCGACCTGACCACGCTGATGACGGTGCCGCGCGAGGACTACATCTCCGGCCTCGCCGAGACGATCAAGGCGGGGTTCATCCGCGACCCGCGCATCCTGGAGCTGGTGGAGGCCGACCCCGAGGGCGCCGCGCGTCCCGACGGGCCGCACACCCGCGAGCTGGTCGAGCGGGCCGTCCAGGTCAAGGCCGACGTGGTCGGCGCCGACCTCAAGGAGGCCGGGCTCCGCGAGATCCTCAACTACGGCCACACCCTGGCCCACGCCATCGAGAAGGCCGAGGACTACCGGTTCCGGCACGGCCACGCCGTCGCCATCGGCTGCGTCTACGCCGCCGAGCTGTCCCGCCTGGACGGCCGCATCGACGACGCCCTCGTCGAGCGCCACCGCGCGGTGTTCTCCTCGGTGGGCCTGCCGGTCGTCTACGGGGCCGACGCCTGGCCCGAACTGCGCTCCACCATGAACATCGACAAGAAGACCAGGGGCGCCACGCTCCGCTTCGTCGTCCTCGACGAGCTCGGCGAGTGCGGCCGGCTGGCGGGCCCCGCCGAGGACGTCCTGACCGCGGCCTACGCCCGCGTCTCCCGCTAGGAGCCCCGATATGACGCGTGTCCTGGTCCTGAACGGCCCGAACCTCAACCGGCTCGGCACCCGCGAGCCCGAGGTCTACGGTGCCGACACGCTCGCCGACCTGGCCAAGCTCTGCGCCGAGACGGGCCGGGAACTCGGCCTGGACGTCGACTTCCGGCAGACCAACGACGAGGCCGAGATCGTCGGCTGGATCCACCAGGCCGTCGACGACCGGACGCCGATCATCCTGAACCCGGCGGCCTTCACCCACTACTCCTACTCGCTGCGCGACGCCCTCGCCCAGCGCACCGCCCCGCTCATCGAGGTGCACCTCTCCAACCCGGCCACCCGCGAGGAGTTCCGCCACACCTCGGTCGTGGCGGGCGTCGCCACCGGAACCATCGCCGGATTCGGCACCGCCTCCTACACCCTGGCCCTCCGTGCCCTGGCCGACCTCCTGTGAGTTAGCTTGATGGCCTCCCCACCCCCCTCGGAGGCCGTCATGACCAAGCAGGACCGTGTGCTGTGCGTGCTCTACCTCGCGGTCGCCGCGGGCGCCCTGGTCGCCACGTGGTCGCAGAACATCCGGTTCTTCCTGCGGGACGGCGACGGCGGATTGTGGGGCTTCATCGAGGCCTGCTACGCCAATCCCGCCGCTGCCTCGATCACCAACGACGTGATCTTCGTGCTGCTCGCCGCGTGGATCCTCATGTGGGTCGAGTCCCGCAGGCTGAAGATCCCCCACCTGTGGGCGTACTACCTGCTCTCGCTCGGCATCGCGATCAGCGTGACCTTCCCGGTCTTCCTCTACGCCCGCCAGCGCCGCCTCGCAGTGCTCCGCGCCACCGCCCCCGAACCCGCGGCCTGACGCGCGGCCCGTCCGGGCCGGCGGGATCCGCGGTCAGCCGGGCTTCTGGGTGAGCGCGCTGTAGACGATGAGCTCCAGCTCCGCCGCGACGTCGTCGAGGGGCTGCGGGTCGTGGCGGGCCCGGCTGAGGATGGTCGCGCCCTCCACCGCCGAGACGATCAGGGTGGCGAGACGGGCGGCCCGCGCCGGGGTTGCCCCGCCCGCCGTCAGGCCGAGGGCCAGGGCGTCCTGCCAGCGCTGGAAGGCGGCCGAGGCCGCCGCCGCGAGCTGGGGCGCGTCCTCGTGCGACTCGATGGTGACGGCCGTGATCGGACAGCCCGCCTGGAAGTCCGACTTGATCAGGACCCGCCGCCACCAGCCGACGAAGGCGTGCATGGCCGCGACGGGATCGCCCTCGCCGATGGCCGACTCGGTGCCCGCGGCCACGAAGTCGCCCGCGTAGCGGACGGCCTCCTCGGCGAGCTGCACCTTGCCCCCGGGGAAGTGGTGGTAGATCGAGCCGCGCGGCGCGCCGCTGTGGGCGATCACGTCGCGGAAGCCCGTCCCGCTGTAGCCGCGCTCCCGGAAGAGGTACGCGGCGCTGCGCACCATGCGCTCCTTGGCACTCACCCCCTCATTATGACTCCCGTCATATTGACGCCGGGCCCGGTTGTGGACATCCTCCCTATGACAGTCGTCATAACCTTGGGGGATGACCATGGATCTCAGCACGATGACCGGCCTGGAAGTCCTCCAGGCCATGGTCGACCTGGGCGAGGAGTCGAAGATCGGCATCGGGAGCCTGCTCGGGATGCGGGCCGAGAGCCTGGAGCCCGGCAAGGTCGTCTTCTCGCTGGAGCCGCGGCCCGACTTCAGCAACCCCCTCGGGACCGTCCACGGCGG
The DNA here is from genome assembly GCF_039534125.1 of Actinocorallia longicatena. Taxonomy (NCBI): domain Bacteria; kingdom Bacillati; phylum Actinomycetota; class Actinomycetes; order Streptosporangiales; family Thermomonosporaceae; genus Actinocorallia; species Actinocorallia longicatena. The sequence continues at coordinate 342,992 of NZ_BAAAUV010000008.1, forward strand.
CGTCCTGTCGACCTTGCTGGACTCGGCGATGGCCTGCGCGGTCCACGCCTCGCTCCCGGCCGGCGCGGGCTACACGACGCTCGAGCTCAAGGTCAACTTCATTCGGCCCGTCCCGATCAGCGGCGGGCTTCTGACCTGCGAGGGGACCGTCGTCCACGGCGGGCGCAGGGTGGCGACCACCGAGGGCCGCATCGTGGACGCGAATGGCAAGCTGGTCGCACACGGCACCAGCACCTGCATGATCTTTCCGGCGGAGGCATAAATGGCGATCACCCTGAAGCCCGAGGACGGCAACGTCCACGTCCTGCGGCTGGACGACGGCGAGAACCGGTTCACCCAGGACTACCTGGAGTCCATGAGCGTCTGCCTCGACGAGCTGGAGCGCCTGGACGGCAACGCCGCCCTGGTCACCACCGGCGTGGGCAAATTCTTCTCCAACGGCCTCGACCTGGACTGGGTCGGCGCCAACCCCGACGGCATGGGCGCCTACGTCCACCGGATCCAGGACGTCTTCGCGCGCCTGCTGAGCCTGCCGATCCCGACCGTGGCCGCGGTCAACGGGCACGCCTTCGCGGGCGGCGGGATGCTGGCCCTGTGCCACGACTTCACGGTGATGCGCTCGGACCGGGGCTGGTTCTGCCTGCCCGAGGTCGAGATCGGCATCCCGTTCACCCCCGGCATGTCGGCGCTGATCCAGTCGCGGCTGAGCAAGGCGACCGCCCACGAGGCCATGGTCACCGCCCGCCGCTACACCGGCGCCGAGGCCGTCGAGGCGGGGCTGGCCAAGCAGGCCGTCCCGGAGGCCGAGGTGCTGCCGCGGGCGATCGCCCTGGCCGCCTCCCTGGCCCCCAAGGCGGGCCCGACCATGGCGAAGATCCGCACCGGCATGTACCGGGACGTGATCGAGGCCCTGCGCGGCTCTCTCGGCTGACCCCGGCCTGCCGCACTCTCTCTGACGAACGGCATACTGAACCGGATTCGGTTTGCCGGAGCTCCACACTTCGAGGATGGGACCACCACATGCGCATCGGAATGCCGCTGAGCTACTCGGGCGGGTTCAAGGAAGCCGTCGCCGAACTCGCCGACTACGAGCGGGCGGGCCTGGACGTCGTCCATGTCGCCGAGGCCTACAGCTATGACGCCGCCAGCCAGCTCGGCTACATCGCCGCCAAGACCGAGCGTCTGGAGATCGCCTCCGGCATCTTCAACATCTACTCCCGGACGCCCAGCCTGATCGCGATGACCGCGGCCGGCATCGACTACATCTCCGAGGGCCGGTTCACCCTCGGGCTCGGCGCGTCGGGCCCGCAGGTCATCGAGGGCTTCCACGGCGTTCCCTACACCGCTCCGCTGGGCCGCACCCGCGAGGTCATCGACATCTGCCGCGAGGTCTGGAAGCGCGAGAAGCCGCTCGAGTACGACGGCAAGCACTACAAGCTCCCGCTGCCCGCCGACAAGGGCACCGGCCTCGGCAAGCCGCTCAAGCTGATCAACCACCCGGTGCGCTCGGACATCCCCGTCGAGATCGCCGCCATCGGCCCGAAGAACGTCGAGCTGACCGCGGAGATCGCCGACGGCTGGCAGCCGATCTTCTTCCTGCCCGAGAAGTGCGACGAGGTCTGGGGCGACTCGCTGCGCGCCGGCTTCGCCAAGCGCGACCCGGAGATCGGCAAGGACTTCAACATCAACGCCCAGGCCTTCCTGGCGATCGGCGACGACGTCGAGGGCTTCCTGGAGTTCGGCCGCCCGATGGCCGCCCTCTACATCGGCGGCATGGGCGCCAAGGGCAAGAACTTCTACAACGACCTCTGCCGCCGCTACGGGTGGGAGAAGGAGGCCGACGAGATCCAGGAGCTCTACCTGGCGGGCAAGAAGAAGGAGGCCGCCGAGAAGGTCCCCTTCGAGCTGATCAAGAACATGTCGCTCATCGGCCCCGAGTCCTGGGTCAAGGAGCGCCTCCTGGCCATGAAGGCCGCGGGCGTCACGACGATCAACGTCAACCCGATCGCCGCGGACCACCAGGCCAAGCTGAAGCTGGTCGAGCAGATCAAGACGCTCGCCGCCGACGTCTGACAGGTCCTTCCCGAAGGGCCCCGGCACCGAGTGCCGGGGCCCTCCGCCTTTTCCGGGCACAGGACCGCGCGCCTTTCCTGTCAGCCGGTGCAAAAAGGTGAGGACCCGGTGTGCGGAAAGCGCGCGAAAGGGACCCGGCGGAAGGTGGAAAGCGCGCATTTCCGAGTGGTGGAATCATCGCGAAGTGCGTGCTCCGGGGTGCCGGTGATTGTGCGAATACTGCGTAGACTCTGGTCCTGGATGTGTGGATCACTATGGGTTTATGCGTTACCGGCTGATTGATCACGACCTTCCCGACGAGGCGATGGCGGCACTCGTCGCGCTTCTGCGGGAGAACGCGGAGCTCGCCGCGCTGGAGTCCGTGCGGGAGATCGAGGAGCGGCTGCCGGTGTTCCGGCGCCCCGACGATCCCCGCTACCGCGACATCCTGCTGCTGACGGTGAACTGGACGGTCGGGCAGTTCATCGATCTGATCGAGGACTCCGACGATCCGCTGGAACGGCTGCTCGGCTACTGCCGCGAGCTCGGGGCGGTGACCGTCAAGGAGGGCATCGAACCCGAGGCCTGGCAGGCGGCCTTCCGGATCGGCGCGGGGACGTCGATCCAGCTGCTCAGCGAGGCGGCGACCAAGTATCCGGGGATCACCGCGGCCCTGATCGGCCAGGTCGCCCAGCGGGTCCTGGGCTACCTCGACGAGATCACCGCGGCCATGGCGGCCGGGCACGCCGAGGGGCTCGCGGTCCTCCAGCGCGGCGGCGTCGACGTCAACGAGCGGCGGCGCAGGCTCGTCGAGGCGCTGCTGGAGCCCGAACCCGACCGGGACGTCCTGCGGGAGCTGGCCCTGGACGCCCAGTGGCGGATCCCGCGGCGGGCCGCGGTCGTCGCCCTGCGCAGGCGCGACCGCACCCGCCGGCCGTCGGTGCCGGCCGACGCGCTGTCCGGCCTGCACCTGGAGGAGCCGTGCCTGATCGTCGCCGACCCCGACGGGCCCGGCCGCAGACGGGCCCTGGAGACCGAGCTGGGGCGGGGCTGGACGGCCGCCATCGGCCCGACGGAGCAGGTCACGGGCCTCGCCCGCTCCCGTGACTGGGCCCGGCGGGCCCTGCACCTGGCCCGCTTCTGCAAGATGGACGGCCCCGGCCTGGTCGTCGCGGCCGACCACATCCCGATGATGGTCGCGGTCAAGGACCGGGACATGCTGGAACACCTGGTCGCCGCGCGCCTCGGCCCCCTGCTGGAGCTGCGCGACCCGCAGCGCCTGCGGCTGGCCGAGACCCTGCTGGCCTGCCTCGAGTGCAGCTTCAACGCCAACGAGGTGGCCGGGCATCTGCATCTGCACGCCCAGACCGTCCGCTACCGGCAAAGGCAGATCCTCGCGCTGTTCGGCGACGTGATCCACGCACCGGAACGGCGCCTCGAACTGATCCTGGCATTGCGTTACTGGAGGGCCGGAACGGTTGGCCATATGTGAGCCGGACTTTCGCGTGTTTAGCGAATTGTCCGGTGACCGGTGCCCCGAGGCGACCGTAGTTTACGCAGCCGAAACCTCTTCCGGTTTCTTCTGGTACGAGAGGAAGAACGCGTGAACGCGAAGAAGAACAGAGCCGCCACGGGCGTCGCCGCCTCCGCGGTCGGCTGCCTGGCCCTCGGCCTGCTGGGCGCCCTCGGCGTCGCGGGACAGGCCTCGGCCGCCCAGATCGACGTGACCTTCAAGTGCTCCTTCCCGATCGTCGGGGAGCAGGACGTGAAGAGCACGGTGAGCATCCCGATCCCGGAGACCATCCCGGTCAACACGCCGAGCGGCAAGCTGCCGATCACGGCCGTCTCCACGATCAACGAGGACACCGTCTCGGGCATGGGCCTGGTCGGCGGCGCGTCCCTCGAGGGCAAGGGCGTCTCCAAGGCCACGATCGTCGCCCCGACGATCAACCTCTCGCCGCAGGTGCCCGTCACCATCGACAAGACCGCGGTCCCCGCGTCCGGCGAGATGAAGGTGACCGCGGTCGGCTCCTCGCCCTCGCTGACCTTCCCACAGGCGGGCGCCGGCAAGATCACCCTGACCGGGCTCTCGCTCGGCCCGCTGACCCTGCGCGACAGCGCCGGAGCCCCGATCCAGCTCGTCGCGGGCCAGGACACCTTCGACGCCCCCTGCACCCTGGTCGGCGGCGGCACGACCCTCGCCGACTTCACCGCGGGCGGCACGCCCACTCCGCCGACCCCGACCCCCACCCCTCCCACCCCCACCCCGACTCCGCCGACCCCGACCCCCACCCCGACTCCTCCCACCCCGACGCCCACG